>CALKEZ010000057.1 GCA_938084745.1 uncultured Gammaproteobacteria bacterium | reverse complement strand
TATTGTAATAAAAAGACTTGATTTCTATTCGTTACAAACGATAGAATCTATCAAATAGTAGAAACGTTTCTTGTTTGAAATTACGAGACGTTCTGTAGCATATTGAAATGTGTTGTTAGTTGTAAATGGCAACACCGATGCGGTGGTAACAAGAGTAGCTTTACCGCGGCTTAATAACTTTATATAGCTGTTCAAAATTGGAGGATATCTAATGAAATCGACGAACTGCGTTACCCCCGCAATTGCAACTGTTCTGCTGTTCTTATCCCTTTCCGTATCACCGCTTGTCTTCGCTGAAGAAATGATCTTGGGTAAAAGTTATTCTGTTAATCCAGGTACTGAGCCGGGGACATATGTCTGTAAATGGGGTGATGAGACTGTCAATTGGAAGCCGCAACCTTGGCATCCACAAGACTATAAGGATGTAGGACCAAATATATACGACCGTTGGACACAACCGGGATTACCTTATCCATGGGAAAAACCGGTTGCTGAGCGCGTGAAACAAGACGGTGCTGAAGTACATGATCGCTCCTATACTGCACTGTATTTTAATGAGTTCGGTGAAAACTATATAACCGAGTGGTCAATCGATCTTATATCTCCTAACGGCACACATCGTGATAAACGTTTATTCGAATGGATGATCTCGTATCGCCAAAACCAGGAAGGCCTTCCAGAAAGTTTGGTTGGTAAGGTTCGAGCACAGTATATGTTTACTTTTGTCGAACCGAATGATTTTCGCGCACTAGGTATTAGCACGACAATCTATCATGGAGATAAATACAATGACGAATTCTTATACACACCTGCATCAAGACGAGTTCGCCGACTACCTCAAGGAGCAAGACAGGATATTATTCCCGGGACTATTGTTCGTTGGGAGGATTTTCCTCAAGTAAAACCGTTTAAAGATATAGGCTACGAAGTCGTTGGTCATACACTTTATGCTGGTCAACCAGATGGAACCATGGGTTTTTCCTTTGAAACCAAAGGCGAGAAGATTAATACAGGTATAGATGGGGTCTGCGAGCCGTCAGTAATCCTTGAGTTGACGCCTAAGTCAGGTTCTTACTGGTATGCAAAGCAACGACGTATTATTGGTATTAAGACTGGTAGTAGCTGGTATGAAGAGGTTTTTGATTCGAAAGGTGAAGTTATTCGCCAACGTGTCAACCGCCGCGCGATTGCATCATCCGATGCACGTCTGCAAAACGCTAATGAAGACCTTGAAGATTGGCAGATGATTTGGGCTGGTGAATTCTTTTTCGAGCCAAAGACTGGCTTCCGTATGGATTGGTACATGAATGAGTTCTGGATAAATTATGATGGTATGCCACGCGATGTAGTCAATCTGGATAATTTGAGTAAAGAGCCGGTTCGTAAGATTCTCTTTTGGGAATAGTCATTAACATGTCAACAGGTACGATTAAAGTGGGGATGGATTAAGTAGAATGGACGTATTATCTTCTGTTCTTGTTAGACATCGCAATGCAATGTTTATTGTAGCGTTCTTAATCACTGCTTTGGCGGCCTATATGGCCGCCAGTTTAAAAATATACGATGACCCGAACCGTTGGCCGCCAGAAGATGATCCAGCGGTTGTACTAAACGAAGAGCTGCAACAAAAGTTTGGTGGCTCTAATATGGTGACGGTCATGATTTCGCGAAAGGATGGCGGAAGCATAGTTCAAGCAGACACCCTGGCAAAGATAAAAAGGATTACCGATAAGTTTATGGAAGTGCATGGAGTGATTCCCTACGCTGTGCGCTCACTCTCAACCATCAATTCTCGTTATTTAAAAGGTACTGCGGATGTTCTTGAGGCAGGCTTGCTTTTTGATAACCCGAACCGCTCTCCTGAGACAGAAGAGGAACTCGAACGTGTTCGTTACGGTATTGAAAACAATGCGGCACTCAAGGGTGCGTTAGTTTCTAAAGATAGTAGTGCTGTCATTATTCAGGCTGACTTTCGAACAGGTCTTCAAAATCTTAGGGCGGGTCTTGAGCTCCCTGTAACTGATCCGATTGCAATCTATAAAGAAGTTCAGCGGATTATTGAATCAGAAAATGACGACCTTCACGAAGTGACAGCTGCCGGCTCACCGATATTGATAGGTTGGGTTAACAGTGATGGTCTACCCTACATTATGATCGCATTTCTGCTGGTTGTAGCCGGTATAGGGATCGTATTAATTTTTGCTTTTCGTTCAGTTGTGGGTGTGCTACCACCACTTCTTGTTGGTGTTATAGCTTCGATTTGGGCATTTGGTTTTCAGCGTTTATTTGAAGGCGATGTGCTTACTTCATCGGCAGCATTATTAGCGCCCTTCATTATCATGGCTGTTGCAGCTTCACATAGTGTGTTGTTCATCAAGCGATTGTTAACTGATGAAATGGACGGAGAACATACCGTTCTAGAAGGTTTGAGACAAACGCTAATCCATATGACTCGGCCGTTGGTAGTCGTACTTTGTACCGACTTGATGGCCTTCGTTGTGCTTTCTTTTGTTCCATTCGACAACGTAAGAATTCTTGGTCAAGTTACTGCATTCGGATTGTTAGCTATCATCATTATTATACCGACGTTTCTTGTTGGTTTACTTGCTCTAATGCCTAAGGCAAGTATGCGCAAAGCAATGGAACATGCTCAAAAAGGGCGTGATTCACAGAGTAGTCTGATATATAGAAGCACGGCCGTAATAGTGCGTCCTTTGATTTACAATCGAAAAGTACAAATGAGTGTTCTTGGCATCTCTGCATTTCTTGTTGTTGTCTCAATGAGTGTTTGGGTATCAATTCCATTTGGAGGCGATACTTCTTTTGGACGCTTTTTGCAGGCTGAAATAAAGACGGGTCAGAACAATACCTATGCTGTTCACAATTATCTAACTAAGTCTTGGGAAAATAATGAGCTCTACCAAATGGAGCAAGAAATTACGAGGCTATTCGGTGGAGTTTATACACTAGCAATTATTGCTAAGGGTAAAAACCCGGGCGATGTCAAAACGCCTGAGGCACTCATGGCGATGGATGGTCTAGCAAACCACCTTGCCGAAGTAGAAGAAGTCTCAGCGGTGATCGGTCTTCCTTTTTATATAAAAATAATGAATCGTTTCTTGAATGAAGATCAGGATGAATTTTTCAGTATTCCTTCCACAGGTCGCTCCCAGATGGCAGTTAACGAAGCACTTTATTTCCTCACGGGGGGTATGCCGGGATCATTCGACTTTGTAGTTGACCCTGAGTACAAAAATACAGCGATGATTGCCTTCGTTCGAGATACAAGTCCGGAAACGGTTACTGCATTGATTGAACGGGCAAATTCGTACCTTAGTAAAAACTGGGATTCAGAGAAGTTACAGGTTGAATTGGAGCTGCCAGCAGGCAATGTAGGAATTGCAGATGCGTTTAATAGGTCTATTAAAAAATGGATGGTATTGGCAACAGTACTGAGTGCAATTGCTTCGTTTGCCGCCGCCGCATTGATGTTACGGTCTGTGTCTGGGCCTATCTTGCTCATGTTTCCCCTCTTAATGGGAACCGTTATTTGGTTTTTATTAGTCCATCTAATTGGAATCGAGTTTAATTCTAATGTGACCGCAGCTTTAGCGATTGCGAGTGGTGTAGGTATTGATGCAGAAGTTTATCTCTTATATCGATTCCGAGAAGAATATATTAAAGATCGGGATTTTCATCGAGCGTTGTTTGATGGATTTACTTTGGTGCGAGAGCCTTTAATCTTCTCGTTCGCAGCATTGTTTGCTGGATGCCTCGCTGTATCGGTTGTGCCGCTCTATGTTGGCTATGTCGGTTTTAGTATGGCTCTTATTTTGCTAACCACATTTTTACTCAGTTTTTTTGTGGCTCCAGTGGTATGGAGTCTCATGAAACCACGCTTTCTAACGCGTGGACTTGAAGATGATAACGGGTCTGGCGTTAGTAGCCACACAGCTAAATCGCAAACCCCAGATGATAGTAACGCCTACAGACTCAATTCAGAGTCGGCAGGTGTATCAGAGTCGGCAGGTGTAAGTAAGTAAGTATTAAATTGTATCGTCATAGTTATTTTATAATCGGGAGAGAATAGACATGAATACTACAATTAGATATAGCAGCCCTACATTTATGGGGTTAGCCGTAATGCTACTAGTGGGATGGTCAGGGGACAGTGTCGCTAGATATCAGTTTGGTGACTTGGAGGTGAGCGGAGAATACTTCATGCTTGCTGATTTTCGTCTTGGGGGAACACCAGATTTTCCAAAACAATTTAGTCTACAAACAGATGGAGTCGTAGCGCCACCAGGTGTAGGGGTAGGTCCAATCGGTGGTCAAGGTGAAGAATATGGCGTAGTAAACGCGTTTCGCCACGAATTGAATATGGAGTTTAACTATACCGGCTGGAGTAAGGTTACACCGGTATTAAAGACCCGTTTCTTTTATGACGCTATGCCTGATTTCAACGCTTATAACGATACTATCCGCCGAAATTGGGGTTCAAACATGCGTAGTGACCTTGGTGAAGATATCGATCCAGTCATTCGTGAAGCATACCTGGATATAGATTTACGACCTGTACATGTTCGTGCTGGTCGTCAGATAGCGACTTGGGGTCGTTCAGATGGTGTTACGGTACTAGATGTCATAAACCCGCGAAACTTTCGTAATCCGCTTACCTTTGAGCAAGAGCGTTTCATGATTCCGCAGGAAATGTTGAATATTAAATTTGATCTGTCTAATGTTGATTGGGTCCCAGGTGGTATTACTAAGGAATTGCAGCTTATTTGGAATTGGGATTATACCCCTCATGCATTTCCTGGTTTTCGACCAGAGGAAGAAGGTCAGCATCCGTATACCTTGGCTGTCGTGGATTATGCGAACCAGATTATCAATACTTCTAATGCGGTTGGATTTGGTCCAAACTTCTTCGCTAATGATGAATGGGACGAAGGAGACGCGTTTGATAAATCTGAGATTTTCGTTCGTTGGCGTGCACGTACCGGTGATAATGCTGGGCCATTATCTGATATGACCTATTCATTTCACTATGCTCATCTCTTTGATGATCTACCGCTTTACGAACTACAAAATAGGACTAATGGGTTTACCTTCCCATTCACTATTGCTGGACCTCGTGGTGGTGGCTTTGGTGGCGGTATCGATTTTGTTCGACATCGATACAACATGGCAGGGTTCTCTTTTGACAAAGCGTTAACGTGGTTACCTGGGCCATTTAAAGGTGGGGTTCTACGCGGAGAACTGGCTTACAATTTTGGTTTAAAGTTTTATGAAACGGATCTGGCGTTACACCAGGCGGATAGCTTGCAGACCTTGATAGGCTTTGATCAATATTTCTACATCGGGCCAAAAAGTTTTGTAAAGACGCCATGGTTTGTGTCAGCACAGTACTGGCGTGATGAGATATTGCGTGATCCAGGAGTGGGTGTGAACAACAGAATCGGCTCTGTTGCTTGTAACGCACAAGAAAGATGCGGTGAAGCAGGTTATCTCATCGGTGGCGCTTCAGGCGGATTTGAAGGATCACGTGGAACAACACGAGATATTGTAACGTTGTTCATGTTTAATGACTTTCTACCTGGTAAAACATTACACGTTGAGTTATTTGGCTTGCATGAATTCGGCGGTCGTCAAGCTGGAACTTGGATGCGTGCTCTAGTGGGCTACAATTTCAACAATGCAGTTAGTGCACGTGTAGGCGCAAACATAATTTCGGGTCAGGAGGATGGTTTCTTTGGGCAATTTGAAAGAAATCGTTCTATATTCACTGAACTCAAAGTTACATTTTAAGTCAGAAACTCAGGGCAGAAGACAGGGTTTAAACGATAAATTCGGGACGGTAAAGTAATTATCTGATATGTTCATAATAGATAATTACCTAAAAAATTCCTCCCAGCCGCCCGAATTTATCGTTAACTTTAAATATTCAATCCGTTGGCTTAGGCTTACTTATATGAAGATGACATGTATATATCTTAAAAGGATTGGTAAGCTCTAGTTTTCTAATTTTAACTCTAATATTTTGAAACTAATTCGTTAGTTCTCCTATCAGGAAATCCAGAAACGCTTTATTTGCCTTTGATAGATAACTGTTTGCTCTCCAGGCAATACCGAAATTCATTTTAATCTTGGGTTGAAATGAAATACCGCACAGATTCTTTTCAGTCTCAATAACAGAGCGTAAACAAACGCTAATACCTACACCTGACTCAACCATGGTCTTCATCAATTGGACCAGATTTGTTTCCATGTGTATCTGAGGTTCAATTTGTTGTGCTTCGCATAAGCGATTTATAATTTCTCTTAAAAAGTAATCTTCTTTATACAAAATAAGCCGATGTTTTGTAAATTCTAAAAAAGAGACAGAACTTTTTTTTGCTAATGGATGTGTTTTGGGTAAACAGATTAACATTTCTTCAGCGAAGATCTGGACTTCCTCAAGCGAGGTAGAGGTTTCTTCCATATTGACGATACCCATATCAATCTCTCCTTGTTCCAGAAGATATTGAATACGTTTAGTACCCTTATCGATAATTGAAACCTTCAAATCAGGATGTAATCGATTAAATTTGACAAGATATTTTGGAAAATAATAAGATGCCAACATAGCTGGAATTCCGAGTTTTACTTCTCCCTTTTCCAACTTTCCCATTTCCGCAAGCTCAAGTTTTGCGTCATTCGTTTGGTCAATGATTTTATTGGCGTGCCTCAAAAGAACATGGCCTTCCGCTGTTAAAGAGACAGACTTATTATTTCGGTTGAATAGTTTTAGATTTAAGTTTTCTTCCAATTTTCGAATGGCGATACTGACGGCTGATTGTGCAATGAATAATGACACTGAAGCCTTAGCGAAGCTTTTATGATCCGCCACAGCTTTGAAGATTTGTAGCTGACGTGTGTTCATTAATGTATTATACAATATATATTAATAATATAAAAATAATATAATTTACTGATTGCAATGAATCCGCTCTAATGCATTATTATAATTGCATTATTTATTTTTGAACGAATTATAGATGTTAAGAGCACCGTCATGTCTTACCCGTACACCGGATACGCATTGATTGGGAACCTACAAAAATAGAAAAACGGATATTTATATGAATCACGAAACTAATAATGCTAAAGAGAATGGAGTGATTTTAACAATCAATCCAGGGACAACGACCACCCGTTGTGCTATGTATGAACTTAGTGGTAGTTTGGTAACGGTTATTAGTGAAGAGTCTATCGAGCACCCCGATTCAGAGATAGAAAAGTTTAATGATATTTCAGAGCAAATAGATTATCGATTTAAACTCGTTCAGGAATTTGTCGATAAGAATCCCCGACATTCAAGTCGTATTGTTGCCTGCGTAGGAAGGGGCGGAATGCTAACACCAGTACCTTCGGGCGTTATAAAAGTAAACCCTGAATTTGTTCAGTTCAGTCTACATACTCCAGTATATAAACATGCGAGTAACCTTGGTGGACCATTAGCTTATAAATTGTCTAAATTATTTGAAGTTGATGCCTATGTAGCAGACCCTGTCAGTGTCGATGAATTTTCTACAGTAGCACGCATATCTGGAAGCACAGAATTTAAGCGCTTTAGTTTTGTGCACGCGCTTAATACCAGAGCATGTGTTAGAAAATTAGCACATGAATTAGATAAAAGTTTTGATGAATTATCGGTTGTTGTAGCCCATCTTGGTGCAGGTTTTTCCATATCTGCAGTGCATAAAGGCCGCATTATTGATAATAGTAACAGAATGGAATGTTCTCCTTTTACCCCTGAACGCGTTGGTGGCTTACCTCCACTGCCACTAATTGAAGCATGTTTTTCAGGTAAATATACGAAAGAAGAATTATTGCGTAAGTTGTATGGCCAAGGCGGGGTATACGGTTATCTGGGTACAAGAGATATTCGTGCTGTTGAATCAATGATTGAAGAGGGTAACGAAAAAGCGAGCTTAGTATACGAAGCAATGCTTTATCAAATTGGCAAAGCAATCGGGGCTATGGCATCGACAATGGATTTCAACATTGATGGGATTATCTTAACGGGTGGTATGGCGAATAGTAATCGGCTTGTTGATTATATGAAACAGAAGTTACATAGAATTGCACCTCTGCTAATTTATGCTGGTAGTAATGAAAATGAAGCTCTGGCCGAATCTGTTTCGCAAGTCTTGGCTTGTGAAAAAGAATACATGGCTTGGCCAGTCAATATTGTGCCCGATGAACTGTACGAGAAATTCTTTACATGAGACAGATAAGAACTTTCGATGAGCTAGAACGAAACGTAAAAGATAAGAGATTGGCGCGAATTGCGATAGCCGGCGCTGCTGATGATGCTGTACTAGAAACCGTTGCCCAAGCAATTGAAAAGAATCTAATTTCGAAGGCTATTTTGACCGGAATAAAAGATGAGATAGTAAATTATTTAAAAAAATACAATATAAATAAAGATCAATTTGAAATACGCAATGCAGACAATGATGTTGAAGCAGCTTTGATTGCAGTTAAAGCAGTAAGAAATGGCGAAGCAGATATTTTAATGAAAGGAAAGGTTGAAAGTAAGCCTTTTTTTAAGCAAGTATTAGATAGTCAAACAGGGATAAAAGCTTCAGAGGTTTTATCTAATATTTCTGTGTTTGAAATGGATTCATATCATAAATTAATTGGGGTTACAGATAATGCGATAATTCCTAATCCCACTTTGGAAAATAAGATAGCAATAATTAATAATACTCGCCCCCTCTATAATGCATTAGGAATTAGCAATATAAAAGTTGCTGCTGTAGCAGCTGCAGATAAGGTGACTAAAGCCATGCAAGCTACTATTGATGCATCTGAATTAAAAAAGCTGAGTGATTTAAATAAAATCACAGGTTTTATCATTGATGGTCCATTTGGTTACGATGTGTCGATAAGTTCCAAAGCTGCTAAAAAGAAAAACTTTCAAGATTCCGAGGTGGCAGGCGATCCCGACCTTTTATTATTCCATGATCTTGAAGCTGCAAATGCAATCGGTAAGGCGTTAAAATTTCATGGTCAGGCTAAATCAGGTGGTGTGGTTTTGGGTGCGACTGTACCTATTATGTTTAATTCACGCTCCGACTCTATGGAGAGAAGATTAAATTCTTTAATATTGTCCATGGCAATACAAAAGGGATCAGTCGCATAATTTACGTTTAAAGTGCACTGTAATTATCTGATTTTATTTTTAGTTAGTCCATATATATATTGAGACAAAATTAAAGATAATTTTTATATACTCTTACTCTACATCTGAGTGTATTATTGAGTTGTTAGCTATGAATAAGTTTTAGTCTAGTTATTCAAGCTATTTTCAAAATTGATACTAAAGCTAGGGGTGCCCGAACGGGCTGAGAGATACCCTTGAACCTGATCCGGATCATGCCGGCGTAGGAAAGCAAGCATCTTCGAACCGTTTGGGCGCGTACACTTAATCATTTATAAGTGATATGGAGTAATTTATGAGCGCCACCGCCGATACCTTTTTAAGCCAAACTGCCGTTGTTGATGAAAAAGCGGTCGAAGGCTTTCCTAATTCAAAAAAAACCTATGTTCAGGGTAGTCGTGAAGATATCAGCGTTCCTATGCGTGAGATTTCTCTGGCTAAAACTCATAATGGTTCTGTTCAGGAAGAGAATCCACCGCTAACGGTGTATGACACTTCCGGACCTTATTCTGACCCTGCCGCAAATATTGACATTCGAGAAGGATTACCCGCTTTACGTCAGACCTGGATAGAAGAACGCGGTGATACCGACGTAATCGGTAGAACAACATCAAAATATGGAAATCAACGTTTGAATGATCCAAAGTTGGATGCATTTCGATTCAACCATAAAGATAATGTTCGACAGGCAAAGAGTGGTGCAAACGTCAGCCAGATGCACTATGCAAGACAAGGCATTATTACACCAGAGATGGAGTTTATTGCTATTCGTGAGAATCAACGTTATGAAGAATATCAAGACGAGAACTTGAAGCATCATCATCCAGGTCAAGCCTTTGGTGCCAACTTACAGGCCACCATAACCCCCGAGTTTGTACGTAAGGAGGTCGCAGAAGGTCGAGCTATTATCCCTGCGAATATTAATCATCCCGAAATTGAACCGATGATTCTTGGTCGTAACTTTCTGGTAAAGATTAACGCAAATATTGGTAACTCTGCGGTTACATCATCTATTGAAGAAGAAGTCGAAAAAATGACCTGGGCCATTCGCTGGGGTGCAGATACTGTAATGGATCTTTCTACTGGCAAAAACATTCACGAAACACGTGAATGGATTATTCGAAACTCGCCTGTACCCATAGGTACCGTGCCTATCTATCAAGCTTTGGAAAAAGTAGATGGTAAGGCTGAAGAACTCACATGGGAACTCTTCCGCGATACATTAATAGAACAAGCCGAACAAGGCGTTGATTATTTCACACTACATGCCGGTGTGCGCTTGGCCTATGTGCCGTTAACGGCAAAACGACTCACCGGGATTGTCTCGCGTGGTGGCTCTGTGATGGCGAAATGGTGTCTAGCGCATCATCAGGAAAATTTTATCTATACACATTTTGAAGATATATGCGAAATTATGAAGACCTATGATGTGTCTTTTTCATTAGGCGATGGCCTGCGTCCCGGGTGTATTGCGGATGCCAATGACGCCGCTCAATATGGCGAGTTGGAAACACTAGGTGAATTAACAAAAGTTGCCTGGAAACATGATGTGCAGACCATGGTTGAAGGACCAGGGCATGTTCCAATGCACAAGATCAAAGAAAATATGGAGAAACAATTAAAAGAATGTAATGAAGCACCATTTTATACATTAGGGCCGCTGACAACAGATATTGCACCAGGCTATGACCATATTACGTCCGCTATTGGTGCGGCGATGATCGGTTGGTATGGCACAGCGATGTTGTGTTACGTGACACCAAAGGAACATCTGGGATTGCCCAACAAAAATGATGTAAAGGATGGAATCATTACCTACAAGCTGGCCGCTCATGCTGCTGATTTGGGCAAGGGACATCCCGTTGCACAGTTACGCGATAATGCTTTATC
>CALKEZ010000056.1 GCA_938084745.1 uncultured Gammaproteobacteria bacterium | reverse complement strand
TGTTATAATCAATGGAATCGCAACCTGAAGGTCACTGCCATCAGTGTCAAACAGGATTACTGATCCAAAGATAAATGAGACTACTCCTCCGATACCCAAAGCACCGAAGCTTGGAGCAAAGACCTCCGCTACCATAAACATAATCCCCAACAGGATTAATCCCAGACCGGCATAGTTCACGGGTAATACTTGCAACGCGTAGAGGGCTAACAATAAACAGATTGCACCGGTAACGCCCGGCAATACATATCCCGGATTAACAAATTCAAAGAACAAACCATAGACACCAAGCAGCATCAAGATATAAGCCACATTAGGATCAGTTATCACGCTAAGCAGTTTGTTACGCCAGTCGGGTTGTACCTGTTGCACTATTAAATTATCGGCATTGAGAGTCTGAGTGCGACCGTTAATATTCACCTGCCGACCATTAACCTGTGCAAGCAAGTCATCAATGTCGCTGGCAACAATATCGATTACATTTTGACTTAAGGCCTGTTCAGCAGACAAACTCGCTGCTTCACGCACTGCCAGCTCTGCCCATTCAATATTCCGTCCCCGCATTTCAGCCAGACTCCGTATGTAAGCAGTAGCATCATTTATGATTTTTTTTGTCATTGCGTCGGTATCAATGGGGAAAGCTGTCTTGCTCTCTGCATCATCAACACTCTTGTCAGCACGACCTTCTTTAGATTCTTTTTCCTTAGCCGGCATAGCGGGTGGTTTTAAATCGGGCAGACCCCCAAATTGCACTGGCGTAGCGGCGCCAAGGTTTGTTCCCGGCGCCATGGCAGCAATGTGTGAAGCATACATAATATAAGTGCCGGCACTTGCTGCACGTGCACCAGACGGTCCTACATAAGTAACAACGGGAACAAGAGAAGCAATAATATCGCGAATAATATCGCGCATAGCACTATCAAGTCCGCCTGGTGTATCGATATTTAGAATAACAAGTGCGGCGTTTTGCTCAACGGCATGCATCAGACCACGATGAATATAATCATTGCTCGCAGGGCTAATGGCACCATGAATATTCAGCATAATAGCAACACGATTTTCTTGCTCAGCATTAGCAAAAATAAGGCTCGTACCAAGGTAGAACATAAGGAGATAAATTACTGAGTTTCTGCAGGATTGTTTGCTAATAATGCTTTTCATCGACATAGAATTGCTGGAGTACAACAGGAAGACAACCGTCGATTGATTAAAGCTTGATCTATATCAGCCTTAGTGTAAAAGCTCGCTAATAAAATGAGATTATTACACTGTGCCGACACGAGCAAAGCGAATATTAGGCGTCAACAAATTATTCAGTTGGCGATTATCGTCCTTGATTTTCGCGTAACGGAGTGTTTGTCGGTACGATCAACGGCGGGCATCATGCGGCAGATTCTAAACCGGCATTGCATTGACATCATAAGACTGGATTAGGTCAAGTAATGTGATAAAACTGAAAGAAGCTGTCTTGTAGATCACGGTTAAGTAACAGGGAAGATCCTCGGAAAAGGCTACAAATTCAATTCCCGGCTGATGTTTTAGTTTTGTCTCTATCCATTCACGTCGGGCTAAACTCAGGTTATCTGCTATTTCAAACACAAGCTCTTTATTATTCAAATCATTTGTCGTCTTATTCATTTTCTATTCAGCTACTTTTTTCGTATATCCGCGAATTATTGTTTTAAATGTATACCCGTTAAAGATAAATATTATTGATCCAGATCAGTTATTTAAATGAAGAAAGATACAATAATTAAAACCGGTGATTAATTTTGATTCGCGTCAGGAAGGACTGGATTAAATGATAGAAAGTACTGTTGTACCAACAAAATACTGGCATTCTCTCAGCGATGGACGTGTTCAGTGTGATGTCTGTCCACGTGAGTGTAAATTGCATGATGGCCAGCAAGGCCTTTGTTTCGTCCGTGCCAATCAAGACGGTAAAATAGTGCTTACAAGTTATGGCCGCTCAAGTGGGTATTGTGTGGACCCTATTGAGAAAAAGCCATTAAACCACTTCCTCTGTGGAACACCGGTGCTGTCTTTTGGAACGGCGGGTTGTAACCTTGCTTGTAAATTTTGCCAAAATTGGGATATCAGCAAATCGAGGGAAATTGATACGCTGGCTGATGCTGCTTCACCAGAAAAAATTGCTCTTGTCGCGAAAGAACTCAATTGCAATAGTGTTGCCTTTACTTATAACGATCCGATTGTATTCATGGAGTACGCTATAGATGTGGCTAGAGCTTGCCACGCTAAAAATATTAAAACCGTTGCAGTAAGTTCAGGTTACATGTGCGCTGAACCAAGAAAAGAATTTTACAATTATATTGATGCTGCCAACATTGACCTGAAAGCATTTACCGATGATTTTTACCACAAGATTACCGGTAGTCACTTACAACCTGTTCTCGACACATTGCTCTATTTAAAACATGAAACCAATGTTTGGATCGAGCTCACGACACTGATCATTCCTGATAAGAATGATTCAGAAAAAGAGCTGAAAGAGATGACTAAATGGGTCGTTGAAAATCTGGGGCCAGATGTGCCCATGCATTTCACCGCTTTCCATCCTGATTGGAAAATGATGGATGTACCAGCCACACCATTAGCGACGCTAATCAAGGCACGCAAAATCGCCATTGATAATGGAGTACACTATGCTTACACCGGCAACGTTGATTATAAACTTGGCGAGAATACCTATTGTCACGCATGTGGACTGAGGCTTATTGCCCGTGATCGTTATAAATTAACCGAATGGAAACTTGACGATTCGGGTTCTTGTATTAAATGTGGCGCAGCCTGTGCTGGCGTATTTGACAAAAAACCCGGTAACTGGGGTAATAAACGTTTGCCTATACAGCTTTCGCATTATGCTAGCTCTATAGCGACTTCTTAAAACTGAGTCCAATTTATAAACACCGTACAAATTTCATTATATAAATACTTGTACAATTTCTTATCGCATCAAATCCTGCACAACTGTTCCAGAACTCCACCTGCTTTAAATTGACTTTTAATAGAGATGCTTTTTTTAAAGATTCACGGACTATTTAGATGTGAACAATCATGAACTTTGGGTAACACCCATGATAGTGATCTAGATCAATCAGTATCAGCAAGAATACTGCTTTAATAGATTAAAAGATAATTTATTGTTTGTTTTAATCACTGAACTGATGGCGATGATGGAAAGTTAATGAATAAAAAGATACTTATAGCAGTACACCCGGGATTTATGGACACACCCGCTATTAGACGTGGTATCACAGTAGCTCATGCAGCTGATGTAGAGGTCATGCTCTATAGTGCAGTATACGATGAATATATACCGAACTTATGTGTCGTAGATGATCAAATCGAGAAGATGCATAAAAAGATACTTCAATCCGAGAATGTAAAACTTGATGCTATTAAAAGTCGCTTTGTAGATGTGGCGAAGTCTGTAGAAACATTGTCACAGTGGAATTACTCGATAGTCGATGGCATTTTAGAAGCTGCAAAATCTTTTAAAGCTGATCTGATCATTATTTCGAGCACCCGACACAAAACCGTGGCTCGATTATTTTTATCAAACACGGACTGGGAAGTGTTACGACGTTCCTCCATCCCGGTTATTTTCGCACATCAACATCCCAACAAACCCTACAAAAAAGTAATAGTCGCTGTTGATCCAACGCATGATAATGATAAAGCTGCTGAACTGGAAAACCGCATGATAAAACTGGGAAAGTGGATCTGCGAATTATTTGGTGGTGAATTACATTTGGCACACGCTCACCCTTTTCTCGGCCCTGAGATGGCAGTTGATTATATAATTCCTGTGAGTCTTAATGACGAATTAAAAGAGAAACATCAAGAGACTCTCTCTAAACTCGCTAAAAAACATGATATCCCTGAACAGAATGTCCATTTCCTGGATGGGTATCCACGCATTGCAATCCCGGAATTTACCCGAGAAATGAACGCTGACCTCGTGGTAATGGGAATAACATCTCGCAGCTTTCTAGATAGGTTGGTAATCGGATCGACAGCAGAGTATTTACTAGACCACCTCGAATGCGATGTCTTAACAGTCCAAACCAGCCATAATCTTCATGTCTAGCGGTTAGTTTAAAAAGGAACATTTGTCGAACTACAGAACATTCCTGAATCAACTTTCTGTTTTCAAGAAAACACCAGGTCACAGCATCTAGTTCGTTGATTTAGTCATTACTCACGATTAAATTCATGCTTATATCGAAAGTCATTTTTTATAAAAAAACGATGTATATGGATTGGGATAAATCAAGTATCCCCCATGCTCATTAACAATGAGGTCTGTTTTGCCATGGGCATGCTTCATTTCATTTATACTCCTGTTTTCATATGTGGAGTCGCTTTCTTATACTAAAGAACAAGGCATCGCCGAAGCAAGCTGTTCAACAGTTGAGGTCTTCACTCGCAAGGGTTGTCCACATTGCGCCAGAGCCCGACTTTTCCTCGAGGGACTAAAGCTTGATTACCCTGAAGTAATCGTTCTTGAATACGACGTAAATGCAAGCATGAGCAATAGAGACCGTTTTCTTGCATTAAACACACAATTCAATATCGACAAGCCCGGCGTTCCTTCCTTTTTTATATGCAACCAACTCATTGTCGGTTTTGATGATGAACAGACAACGGGCTTAAACCTAAAACGTCTATTAAAATTAACCGCTGAAGAAGCACCAAGGACCGATAAAGAGATAGTATCGACCAGGTTTGGGGCAGTCAGCATCGAAAAATATGGACTGCCACTATTCACTGTAATAATAGGCTTAATCGATGGCTTTAATCCCTGTGCCATGTGGGTGTTGCTATTATTGCTATCCATATTGGTTAATATAAAAGACCGTAAGCGAATTACAATCATTGCCGGTACTTTTGTTTTTATTAGTGGCGCGGTTTATTTCTTTTTTATGGCGGCCTGGTTAAATCTTTTCTTAATCATTGGCTTTTCAAGAGCTTTACAAATTACCGTTGGTTTAATTGCCATGGTCATAGGCACATTCCATATCAATGATTTCGTCACTTTCAAGCAAGGTGTTTCGCTTAGTATTCCTGATTCGGCTAAACCGACAATCTATACTCATATCCGTAATGTGATCAATGCGAAGAATATGCCTGCTACATTTTTAGCAATCGCTACTATCGCCATTATAGTAAATCTTATCGAGTTAGTGTGTACTGCAGGTCTGCCCGCTATTTATACTCAAATACTGACATCACAACATCTTACTACTGTGAAATATTATGCTTATCTTTTACTCTATAACCTGGCCTATATTTTTGATGATGCTTTGATGGTTGCGATTGTTGTTATCACATTAAGCAGGAAAAGCATTCAGGAATCCCAGGGAAGATTACTTAAGCTTATGAGTGGGAGCGTAATATTTATTCTTGGCATCATACTGATATTTAAACCAGACTTACTCATGTAATCTCCGCTCTATTAAGATAGATAAACCCTGTCTCGACTACGTTTAGTCATATCTGCCTCATTCCGCCTCTAGTTAGCCCAAGCCATTTACCAGACAGAATACGTATTTGTGTAAATGGATTAATTATCAGATTAATCAAAAGAAATGATGCTCATCTCAACGGCAATTGATCTAGGTCAGTGTTAAGGCTAATTATTCACATAAGATAAACTTTTCTTTTCGTGGAAATTCTTGGGAGATCGGCTGCATATTTATGTTAAATACCTGTTTGAGAGTAGATCACAGCTTGAGAGGGTTGATTACCAACCTGACACAGCATGCAAACTTCGGTCATCCACTTGATATAATTGAAATTAAAGAAACTAATATCTCATGCCTGCTTTTAACCGGTGAATATGTCTATAAATTTAAAAAAGCCGTTAATCTGGGTTTTTTAGATTTTGTCGAACTTGATAGAAGAAAGTTTTATTGCGAAGAAGAGATCCGGTTAAATTCCCGACTCGCACCAGATTTATATCTTGAAGTTATCTGCATCACTGGTAGTTATGACAAACCAGAAATCAATGGCACGGGAGATATCATAGAATACGCCGTCAAGATGCGTCAGTTTCAGCCCGATTCCGAGCTATCCAGATTACTCAACGAAAATAAGTTTCAGCCCGCTTATATAGACGATATTTCAAAAACAGTAGCTGACTTTCATGATGTAATACAAGTTGCTGATAGACATTCACCACATGGTGAATACCCGGTGATTCTCAATACCATTCGTGAAAACATGGAGCTTCTAGCCAAACTTATAAACGAAGATAAAGCCCACGTAGAAAAACTGAATTCTATCGAAGCATGGACACGCAAAATATTATCGGCACAGAAAAAATTCATCAGCATACGAAAAAAACAAGGACACATTAAGGAATGTCATGGTGACTTACATCTCGGCAATATTGCTTTGTATCAGGAGAAACCCGTTATTTTCGATTGTATTGAGTTTTCCGAAAACCTTCGCTGGATTGATACGATGTGTGATGTTGCATTCCTTGTTATGGATCTCGAATCAAATCGACAAAAATCCCTTGCCTATCGATTCTTAAACGATTACCTGGAATATAGCGGGGATTATGAAGGTCTGAACATATTGAAGTTTTATTGTGTTTATCGTGCGTTAGTGCGTGCGAAGATATATGCCATTGGCCATAAGTACGAAACGACTACTGGAGGGAGGTTTAAATTAATGCATCAATACCAATCTTATATCTTGCTTGCTTTGAGTTATACGCGGCCCTCGATACCCTTTATTTTAATAACCCATGGCTGTTCTGGTAGTGGAAAAACAACACTGGCAAGGCCTATTGCAGATGAATTAGGCATAATAAGAATCAGATCCGATGTAGAACGGAAACGTCTCAGAGACCTTAAGCTATCAGCATCAAGCTATTCAAAGCTGATGAATGGGCTATATTCGGCAAACGCGTCAGACAAGACCTATCAAAGACTTGCCGATATAACAGAACGCCTGATAAAGGCAGATTACCCGGTCCTTGTTGATGCAACATTTCTTTTAAAAAAACATCGTCAACTATTCAAAAAGCTGGCCTCGAAGCTAGAGGTGCCATTTATCATTCTCGATTTTTCAGCGGATAAAGAGTGCTTGATCAAACGTATTGAAGCTAGACAAAAACAACGGGCCGAAGCATCCGAAGCTGACATCAACGTACTCGAATATCAACTTGGCAGCATGAAACCTTTAGACCCAAAAGAAGAAAAAGATACTGTGTTTATAAATACTAACAGTAGAATGGAACATGAGGCTATTATTGATAAAATAAAAACCATTCTATCAAAAAATATTATCAATAATATCAGTCATGCCTGAGCAAGCAGATTTTGAGCTGACAAAAAAACTCCGCTAATCGCAATCATGAAGCATAATTAAGAAGGTTAATTATTTCCCATTCACGTGAATAAACCCGTGCTGTACTCGGTGAACCATTGCATGATTTTCCAGCTCAATTATTAGCTGCTGATTCTTTTTCGTAACGTTGCTGTCTGCAAAATAACATTACGAGGTTGCTAAATTCATCGGCCAGTAATTCAAACAGATCTTCTATCGATAATATCCCTACCAGGTCACCCTCTTTACTCACGACCGGCACTCTGCGTACACCTTCCATAGACATTATCCTTAGCGTATCCATAACCTCTTCATTTTCCCGGAAACATATCATCTCACGACTCATTATGTCGTTTATTTTAAAATTTTCATGGGATATTTCTTTGGCAAGAACTTTGACAATAAGGTCTCTATCAGTAACAAGCCCTATTGGTTTTTTAATATCATTTCTGGTTTCGATAACGACAATGGCATCAACATGAGATTGGCTCATAAGTTCCGCTACTTTATGAATATCAGCAGTTTCATCTATGTAGGTAACATTTCTATTGCATATTTTTCCAATATTAATCATATATTCATTAACTCTGATTTCTCAATCACTAAACAGAGAAGCTAAGCATAAGTCATCACCAATGAAATTAAACACAAAAAATGTTGTTTTTCTGATATAGATCAAGTTGCTAATCTAGAAACAAATTAAACTTTTAAGAAAGTTAGAGAAGGTTATTCATTAACTGATTATTTTTAAGGTTTTTATTGAGATGGATGGTTTTGACCAAGCAAGAATAATTCCCATATTTTTAATTTATTACAAGAATATTTTCTTGTGCATGATGAATGCTGGAAGATATCTCCAGCTAAAATCACGATATAGACACTAATCAAAATAATGGAACTTTAATGACAACTAAGCGCGCACACACAAAAAGCCTAAGTCTGAAACCAGACAATAAAATTCAGTCCTTAGATACGGCCCGAAGAAAAAAAATGAGAAACCTGGCTCGCCATTATTATCTACCCGGTCCCATATTAGAAAAAGAATACTTCACGATCGGACATTACACTGCCGAAACAATAGACAGAGCCTTTAAAGCCAACCTCGCACGATTGACGTTGGGCATCAGTCCGGCAGGAGCCTCAGGCCTATATTTTAATTGGGTATCACATCTTGCGCTATCACCCGGGAAGCAAATGGAACTTGTGGAAAAAGCGTGTAGAAAACTTTTAAAACTTAATGAATATTGCATAGAGTTACTGATAAATCCTGACGCAGCTTCTTGTATCGAGCCATTGTCACAAGACAAACGCTTCTCGGGAGACGCATGGCAACATTGGCCATACAATATTTTGCATCAGTCTTTTTTACTTACCCAGCAGTGGTGGCACAATGCCACAAATGATATTGATGGATTATCCGATAAAGAAGAGCAGGTAATCAGCTTCGTCGCCCGTCAGATACTGGATCATTGGTCTCCTTCCAATTATCCCTGGCTCAACCCGAAAATTATTGCCGCCACCCAAAAACAAGGGGGGATGAACCTCGTCAATGGTGCTCAAAACCTGATGGAAGATTGGAAACGTTCAATATCAGGTGAGCTACCGGTTGGTACTGAAAATTTTATTGTCGGCAAAGATATCGCCATTACACCGGGCAAGGTCATATACCGGAATCATTTGATCGAACTGATTCAATACTCTCCTACAACAGATACCGTGTATTCAAAACCGGTACTAATTGTGCCGGCATGGATTATGAAATACTACATACTCGATCTTTCTCCGCATAATTCCCTGGTTAAATATCTGGTCGATAAGGGACATACCGTATTTATGATTTCCTGGCGTAATCCCTCTTCCGAAGACAGTAACTACGGGATGTCTGATTATCTCAAGCTCGGACCATTGGCAGCACTGGATGCTATATCGGAAATACTACCAGGCAAAAAAATCCACTCGGTTGGTTACTGTCTGGGGGGGACATTATCCGCGATGAATGCCGCGGCAATGGCTCGAGACGGTGATAATCGATTAGCTTCCCTGACGCTGTTAGCCACACAGGTCGATTTTACCGAAGCCGGTGAACTGTCACTGTTTATTAGTGATAGTGAAGTCTCATATCTGGAGAACATGATGCGAGAACAAGGTTATCTTGATGGCTCACAGATGGCAGGAGCTTTTCAGATATTGCGTTCTAACGATTTAATATGGTCGCGTTTAGTAAATGAATATATGTTGGGAGAACGCCAGCCTATGACCGACTTGATGGCATGGAACGCAGATCTAACACATATGCCCTACAAAATGCATTCAGAATACTTACGCAGTATGTTTCTGAATAATGATTTGGCCAATGGTCGTTATCTGGTCGATGAGAGACCTATTGCCATCAGCGACATACGCGTGCCCATTTTATCAGTGGCGACGGAAAAAGATCATGTTGCGCCCTGGCATTCGGTATATAAAATACTTCAATTATCCGATACAGACGAAATTACATTTTTGCTAACCAGTGGTGGTCATAATGCAGGTATTGTTAGCGAACCCGGACATCCACGCCGGCATTATCGAATCGCCACGACTAAGGAAAACGATCAATACATAGACCCTGATACCTGGTTTAAGGATACCCCGACTCAAGAAGGCTCCTGGTGGCCAACATGGCAAAAATGGTTAGCGGATAAATCAGGTGAACGGATAGCGAGCCGGTCTTTAACTGGGGCTTCTGCTAAGGACTACCCTGCTCTCTGTGATGCCCCGGGAACCTACGTTTTCCAGAGTTAATCTACTCCGGAAAAATCAATCGCCTTGCGAGCGATGCTATGACACTGCAGGCTATTTCAGTCATCCCTCTATGTTGGTTACGAATATTTTTTCCCTTAACTAACCCATGCAAACCTAGCGTAAAAATGTCCGTACGAATATTCATCCGGCTGCATTAATAATTAGATTGGAAAGAAATATGAATAGAATTGCAATTGTTACAGGTGGTGCTGGTGTACCGGGCAATGCGATATGTAAAAGCCTCGCTGATCAGGGACGTCATGTAGTTTCGACCTATCGTGAAATCCATTTTGATAAAGCCCGGAAACAGTAAGCTTTCTCACTGACGATGCGGCAACATATATAACCGGTGTAAATTTTCCAATTAATGGCGGACATCACATGGAATATTTTCCAAGTTACATGGTTCCTGATTTAGCTGATGAATTAAATTTCTTAACTAAATCATTATAAATTCTTACATTTTTATTATTTACTATTCATTCTTTTTTTGTCGCAAAAATAAGACGCAGTGAACACGGGAAGCGCCCTGACTTATTCGTGTAATTTATAATTCCTATGATCTAGATCAGAAATAATATTACGCATTATCGTATATTTATACGATAGGTTTTATTAGCTGTTTTTTTAATTTATGGAGAATGACGACAATGAGAAAAGGCAACGGTAAAGACAGGATATATGAATTAAACCAAAAAACGATGACGGACTTTTATCATTCAAATCTTGACTTAATAAAAGAGATGATGGACATAGAGTTCAAGTATGCCAATATTTGGCAGGACTATTTGAACGCACAAATGGACAGATTATCTTCAGCAAAGGAAATGTCAGATGTAGTCGCCATTGAAGCTGGATTGGCTACAGAATATACAAACAAGTTCGCCAAAACTAATCGTGAATTGTACGACGCTATATCAGAGACTGTACTAAAACAAATGGAAGTGTTGAATGTGCCAGTGGATGTTAAAAATGTATTCCCTGCATTTCCCGATTATGAGGAATATATAAACATGCTAAACCCCGGCGCGACTAAAAAAAGTAGCTCTACGCGTAAAACGCAAAACACTTAATCTCTCACAATATATTACCTGGGAAAAATAACATGAGCTATATATTGAAAGTGATAGAGGTGTTGGCTGAATCTGATAAAAGCTGGAAAGATGCGAGTAAAAAGGCGCTTCTGCTTGCGGGTAATGCTGTCCGAAATATTCAGTCGGTAGATATTGAAAATCGCGAAATTGAGCGTGATGATTACAATAATATTATCTACCGTATCAAGGCCAGAGTTTCGTACGGTTTCAAGCTTAATGAATTCACACCGTATTAAAAATTTATTAAGGAGGAAAAGCCATGTCCCTTGTAAAATATGAACCTTCGACGCTAATAAACCGGCTTCGTGACCAACTAGGCCATTTATATGAACCAGACTATCTTCAATCAATTTTTGAACAGGACAGTAATGTTGCCACCAGCAAATGGATGCCAAGTGTTGATATAAAAGAAGAAGAGGATCGTTATATTTTTCTCGCAGATATTCCAGGAGTTGATCCGAAAGACATAGAAGTCACATCGGAAAATGGTTCGCTGACGATTAAGGGCGAACGTGAGTCAGAATCGAAAGAAGAACGAGAAGGTTACAAACGTGTTGAACGTTCCAGCGGAAGCTTCTATAGACGCTTTACATTACCTGATTCAGTTGACACCGATCATATTAATGCGCATAGCAAGAATGGTGTATTAGAGATAACGGTACCGAAATCAGAAAAAGTCAAACCTAAAAAAATAGCGGTTGAAGCCTCAACGCCTGGAAAGTCGAATTTTTAGCCTTAAATTTAGTGGTGATCTTTCTGCTAATAATCTAATCAACCCCC
The DNA here is from genome assembly GCA_938084745.1 of uncultured Gammaproteobacteria bacterium. Lineage (GTDB taxonomy): Bacteria > Pseudomonadota > Gammaproteobacteria > Eutrophobiales > Eutrophobiaceae > UBA7359. The sequence goes on along the minus strand of CALKEZ010000056.1, from coordinate 5,578 downwards.
TTGATTAATTATTAGCAGATTTTTTTTGAAGAGTAGAAATTATTTTTTTTCATCACACCGCGTAGCTTTCATATTTAGTACAACATAAAAAAATCACCTTTTTGTATTAGGTGAACTTTATTTCACCGTCTAAAATTAACCCTATCGGGTTAAATTTAACACGTTAATTTAACTCTTTTTTTTAACTCTTTTTTTTAACTCTTTTTTAAGAACTATGACTTTAATTAGCGACAGTTTTAATAAAACCAAACACTTCAATTAATTTCAATAAGCTTTACATTAATTATTTTCTACATTAATGTTTACCTAAGAAGAATAAAAATTAAAGGATGATTTTTAAATTTTTTTGGGAAGGAGCACTAATGAGTTCATTGTTGAATAATAGTAAATCTAAAGTTACTTGTACTAATTGCGCGCTCTATGAGAGCTGTATTCCAAAATACATTTCCCGCCCCAAACTTGAGACATTTGAGAACATCATAAAACGCTCCAGCATTCTGCATAAGGGTGACTACCTCCATCATCAGGGTGATCCGGTTAAATCAATCTATATAATTCGTTCCGGCGCAATCAAAGGGTACATGAATAACAACAATGGTGATGAACAGATTTGTGGCTTTTATTTACCTGGCGAACTCATTGGATTGGACTCACTACATCAATCAAATTATAAATGTGCAGCAGTCTCCCTGGAAACTACAACGTATTGCGCACTACCGTTGAATAAATTGGATCATCTGTGTACACAAATCGTGGAATTACAACAGACTATGATGAAGATTATGAGCAAGGTCATTTCGTTTGAAGAAAAAATGCTATTGGCAGCTTGTAATAAAAAAGCAAACGAACGTGTCGCAACATTTTTACTCAGCTTATCAAAGCGCTATAAACATATTGGTTATTCTTCCAACCACTTGTACTTGCCAATGTCACGAAGAGAAATAGGTATATATCTTGGTTTATCCAGTGAAACTATCAGTCGTGTTTTTATGCAGTTCCAGAATCAAAAAATTATCGATGTTGAACCAAAAATGATCACTATAAGAAACATGTCTTTATTAAAGGATTTAAATCACGGGTGTTCGAAGCATAAAATTATTGAACATCATGTGGCCTGACACTCAAATTAAATACGCTAAGCTCTTCGCTACCTTATTTTGAAAGGCCTTTTGTCCCACAAACATACATCGATCTTGTTTATGATAATGCTATGCATCATGAGCAAGGCGAAAACCACAAAACAACGTTTTTCTATCCTGGGCCTGACGGTTACGTCTAACCACAGACGTGCCTACTGGTGATTCACACCAACTGCCGCCTTTCATTACACGCCGATTGATGCCATCACTAAACCAGGCACTCCCATCACAAGGGGCACCATCATAATTACCATGCCAAACATCCTCACACCATTCATGCACACTGCCACTCATATCGTAAAAGCCTAGATCATTGGGCTGCTTTTTAGCGACAGCAAATACCTGGCGACCACTGATTTCGTTATACCACGAGTAGCTTGCCACAGAGTCCAGATCATTCGTTCCAGACCATTTCATATGTTGCCCTCTATCTCTTGCTGCAAACTCCCATTCCGCTTCACTTGGTAATCGATAATGCCTCCCTGTCAGTTCATTTAATCGCATCAGAAAAGATTGGACGTTATCCCAGCTGACATTCACGACAGGCATTTGATCGCCGGCAAAATCATTACCTTCTCCCGCTACCGGGTTTTCACCCATGACGGCATACCACTGTAATTGTGTGACAGCCGTTTTTCCTAGCAGGAAGTCACTCACGGTCACCTTGTGTACTGGCAAAGCTGCTTCTTCAATATTGCCCCAAACATCACCCATGTCATACTCTCCACCGGGGACATAAATAAACTGTATCGCTGTTTCAGGACACAACAACATTGACGCTCTTTCCTCGTCTTTCTGATTATGTGTAACGTTTGACATTTTCATTATTCCTTAAGAAGCTAATTAGTGATGGCCTGCTTTTTTGGTATATTCTAACTGCGTTACTACTTGTATATTTTTTAGCATACCTCTGAGTATTAAAATATATTAATTTATCAGCCACGATTTATAGAATAATTTCAGGTAGGAAAAACGAATATGGGGGTTGCGCAATGCTTACGCCCTGGCCATTTTGAATTAATGGGAATTAACGTTTCAGCACCTCAGGTTTGGCTCTGAATACCCTCTTACTCTAAAAAATCAAATAATATCAGATTTAATCAAAAAGGTGATTTAGAAATTTAACAATAACCCCAAAAGATTAGCTGTTTTGTTGCTATACTTATAAATTAGGCATCTTAATTACAGGGTAAATTTTCAATATCACTATCTGGTTAAATTTTATGAACAACAAAACAATACCCTCAGCTGAACTCAGAAAAAAATTCATGGTCCATCCGTGTATTATTGATGGAAAAAAAACTCTCGTCTATGAACAAGGCCTGAAAAAAAATGCCCCAGAGACCTATCAACATCTGTCGGATTACGCGCACAACAATAATTATTCTATAAAAGAAGATCGCCGCGCAGATTTTATTGAAGGTGTTAGGCGTGTTAAAGAACCATCTCGAGCTAATGTCATCACTATAATGGTTCTATCTGCAAGCTTGTTTTCTCAGGCTGCTACAGCAGATTTTCCTAATTATAGTGGCATGACTGAACCCTTGTCAGAAATTGAACAAATGCAGGTATACGCTAACGCCGATCTGGAGATGAGCTCCTTCAATACAGTTGAAGATTTGATGGGCGGTCTGGTGGGATGGATTAATAATCACACCAGTTTTAAACATGATGCAAACAAACTACCAGAACTCGTATTTGCTAATCCACACGTCATTGCTGAAGTGGCATTTGGTAAAGAATTACAGAGCAATATAGATGCTGAAAAACTTAATATTTTAGGCTTGTATAATTTTAATGATCAAACCATTTATATACTGGATTCGCTGGATTTAAAAACAGAAGAAGGCAAGGCTATCTTATTACATGAACTAGTTCATTACCTCCAGTATGAAGACAGTATCGATAAGAACGTTGAGTGCAGGAATGAACTTGAAGTTCTGGCCTATACTCTCGAAGCGGAATATTTACATGCGCAAAAGATAAATCACAATATTACACAGCAGCATATCAATAAGATAAGTACTTGTAATTGAAAGTGTCGCTATCAAGAAACCAGTCAATACTGACAGGACAACGACTTCACCTAAAAATACTCACAGGCAGGCAGAGAATACGTATTTATTAATCTTTCATTCTTTATTGATACAGCTTATCTAATTATATTTAAATCCTTGCATACTTTTTTCATCTTCTTTAATTTCTAAATCATCTTCACCAGAAAATTTCTCCGGATTTTCCAAACGAAGTTTTAAACGTAGATTGTTATGCGAATCTGCAAACATTAGTGTATTTTCCATACTGATTTTCGATTCTTTGTATAATTTGTAAAGAGAACTATCAAAGGTTTGCATGCCATCGAGCTCAGCCTGTGTCATTGCCTCTTTTATCTGATCAATCTTCGCATCTTCTATCAATTCTGCTATGAAGGGCGTGTTCAGCATAATTTCTACTGCGGCTACGCGTTTAGTATCGAGGCCCGGAATTAGTCTCTGTGAAATAATCGCTCTTAAATGTTGGGCCAAATCCATTAACAAACCATGTCGTGCGGTGTCGGGAAAGAAGTTAATCACTCGCTCCAAAGTTTGATTAGCGTTGTTGGCGTGTAAGGTAGACAAACAGATATGTCCTGTTTCTGCGAAATGAAGAGCATGACGCATGGTTTCCCGATCACGAATTTCTCCGACGACAATAACATCCGGTGCTTCACGCAATGCATTTTTAAGGGCATCTCCATACGAACGCGTATCCAGACCGACTTCACGTTGGTCAACAATAGACTTCTTATGCTCATGCACAAACTCAATTGGGTCTTCAACAGTCAGGATATGTCCATGTTTATTCTCATTACGATAATTTATCATGGATGCGAGAGTGGTGGATTTTCCAGATCCAGTTGCACCTACAACCAGAATCAGGCCTTGTTTTTCCATAATCAACTTTTCAAGGATTATAGGCAGTCCCAATGATTCGATAGAAGGAACTTTATTTTTTATATAGCGAATGACCATTGCCGTTTCACCACGCTGCCGATAAATATTAACTCGAAAGCGTCCTAGCTCACTGATAGAAATCGCCATGTTTAGCTCAAGATCACCTTCAAATGTAGAAACCTGTTCATCATTCATAATGGAATAGGCAAGCTTTCGAACATCCTGAGATGACAAGGGCTTATCACCAACATTTTTGGTTGAACCTTCTATTTTGATATTGACAGGGGCGCCTACACTGAAAAACAAATCTGAAGCTTCGTGAGCAACCATCACTTTAAGATAAGCGGTTATATCCATGAGTTATTCCTATAACATTGAGCAGTACTAAATTATTGAATTGTAAAACAAAAATCACTTACGTGTAATCTTGAGCAAGCAACTCTTGTTCCAGCTTAATACACATGCAGGCAATATTGCTATTGTCTAATAAAAGAGTTGTTAAATGACTTACTATATAATATATGTATGAATTATAAGCAGTATCACATACACTCCCATCATTACTAATAAAAGTGGACACTTTGACTACAGATGCACCCCAAATTATTTTTTAGACATTAGTTGAATGATTGCAAAAAACTTTAAAAAACTCCTTGAGAACTTATGTAATTATGGTCTGAGCAAGTATTATGTGCTTCACAGATCAGATAATCATGTTTACTTTGGCAACGTAAATTTCGATAAAGGCCATCTGGTTATTAACGATACAGGCGTACTCTCTGACATTAGCCCTGCATTATTTGATACCGTTTGGCATGGCGGTCTTGTTGGTATGATATGTCATAGTGATAAATATAAGTGGGATAGCCTTACCTTTTATGGGCTTGAGCATTGTGAAATGCAGCCGGACCTGGATTCTACTAGAGGCAATAGCTTAATTGCCGCTGAAAATGAGTATGGTGATTCCTTGATTAATTTTGAGGGCAGCATTTATCGTGGCTTTGATTTACTACTTGAGAACAGCTTTTTACCTGTCATTTTAATGAGGCCAATAAAGAACAGAGAGAATGAGGTTGGGCTTGTTATTTCAGATTTACGCGTTGCTCCATTAAAAATTAAAATTTTATTGAAATTAAATGATCTGGTGACACAATCCATTCAAATGACGAAGGTAATGAAGGTTGATGATGTCGATATGTCATCTGATGAATTTAAAAATTATTTCAGTTCATATTGCAATTGACTGCTTGCTAACATCCTGAACAAGCCCTAAATGACAGCATGAAATCCACCTTCTTTTTTAATATATTCAATAATACGTTTTACTTTATAAAAATATTTTTTTTAAAACTAAAATAACTCTATTCTGTTTACAGAAGAATATCGTATAAGGCTGTTTCATTATTACTAGGAAATTGGCTTTAATAAATGCCTTGGTAGCTCAGTGGATAGAGCAACCGCCTCCTAAGCGGTAGGTCGCAGGTTCGACTCCTGCCCAGGGCACCA
>CALKEZ010000055.1 GCA_938084745.1 uncultured Gammaproteobacteria bacterium | reverse complement strand
TGAAGAAAAGCACCATAATGAATCCGTTGTAATGTTTTAGCGCCATCAATATCTTTACCGTATTCAACAGCACTAAATCGACTTCCCGCGCCAAGAATCACAATCGCTTGCTCATCATAAACTTTTATAGGTAGTTCAAGAGGCGAGGTTGATTCCAGCTTATTAAGTAAAAACGCGGAAAATGGCATTGAACAAAATAAGAATAGCGATAATGTGCCCAGATATAGAAAAAAACGGGAAACTAACTTTGCTCTATTAAGTAAAAACAACCCAAGTAAAATCGAAATTAAGTTTACTGTTGGAGGTAATATGATAGCTTTAATTATAGCGATAAATGAAAAACTCATATAAACATTTACTTACTTAACAATCGATTCGCCGGAAGCTTGCAGATCAGCATGATAAGAAGAACGTACCATAGGTGCACTCGCGACATTATTGAAACCTAAACCTTCAGCGTACTGTTTAAGCTCTTCGAATTCTTCCGGGTGCACATAACGTTCGACAGGTAAATGATAACGACTGGGTTGCAGGTATTGACCGATAGTCACCATATCACAGCCATGGTCTCTTAAATCATTCAAGACTGCTTTCACCTCGTCTATAGTCTCACCAAGACCTAACATTAATCCCGATTTGGTCGGAACATTTGTATTTTTTTGTTTAAATTTTTTAATCAATTCCAATGAGGCGGAATAATCAGCACCCGGCCTGACTTTTTTGTATAAATTCGGTACTGATTCGAGGTTATGATTAAACACGTCCGGTGGTGCATTGTTCAGTATTTCAAGTGCTATATCGATCTTGGAACGGAAATCAGGAACCAGTATTTCAATTTTTGTATCGGGACATGCTGTTCTTATTGCATTTATACATGCTACAAAATGACCCGCACCACGATCCAGTAAATCGTCTCGATCAACAGACGTAATGACAACGTATTTTAATTGCATTAGTTTTATCGCATGTGCGAGATTAGCAGGCTCATCTGAATCAAGCCCTTTTGGTTTACCATGCGCAACATCACAAAACGGACAACGCCGGGTACAGATATCACCCATAATCATAAACGTTGCCGTGCCATGACCAAAACATTCGCCTATATTGGGACACGAGGCTTCTTCGCAAACCGTATGCAGTTTATGCTCACGGATCAACTTTTTCAGATCCAGCACTTTAGGATCGGTCGGGGCCTTTGCCCTAATCCATTCCGGCTTTCGGGAGATGGGACCTTCAACAGGCACAATCTTTACCGGGTTTTTATTGGTCTTTAACTTGCCGCGTTTATCACGTTCGGGTTGTTTATGAATATTATCTTGATACATGAAATGTTCCTTTAATTAACTATGCAACATCAGAAAAAACATCGGTAGTTTCATCCAGATATTTAATCAGATGATTAGATAATTTAATCTTTACCTGGTCTAGCGTAATGTCTTTTTTGTGTTGAATGATCTGCGTACAGATCATATCTTTAATCCCGCACGGATTAATCCCTTTGAAAGGCATCAGATCCATGTCTATATTTAATGCGAGGCCATGGTAAGTACAACCTTTTCTTACTCTCACGCCCAGTGCGGCAATTTTTTCACCGTCAACATAAACGCCAGGTGCGCCGGGTAAACGTTCAGCAACTATTGCATAATCATGCAAACAATCAATCACAGATGCCTCTATTAATGACACTAATTTCTTTATCGAGTAACGACGTCGGGACAGGTCAAGCATGAGGTAGGCTATTAATTGACCAGGGCCATGGTATGTGACCTGACCACCCCGATCCGTTTCTATTACGGGTATGTTATCGGCATTTAACACATGCTCTTTCTTCCCGGCAAGACCCAGCGTATAAACCGGTGGGTGCTCAAGTAACCAGATTTGATCTTCCGTATGACAATCACGCTGCTGGTTAAATTCACACATGGCGGCATAGGTCTCAATATAATCCTGCATGCCCAAATCTTTTATTTGAATGGTCATAATGCGAGCAGCACCTTTTCATGGGCAGTAAGTTCAAGATAAATATTATCCAGTTGCTGTCTACTCTCTGCTTCGACAATCACAGTGATGGAAATATATTTCCCTGCCTGACTTAAACGGCTTTTTATCGCGCCTTCAGATAGATCGGGGGCATGTTTCCTCACGATACTAACGACCAGAATATCAAAACCCTCTTCTGCCATTCCCATCACTTTAATAGGAAACTGACAAGGAAATGACATAATGCTATCTTCTTCGGAGTCTTGCATGGATTCTACTTTTTATTCACTATTCAAGTTAAAAGATTAACATATTTTCATATTCCTTAATGATACTAAAAGCATGGTACTAAAACATAACCAATCACTGTCTGAACTGCGTTCAAACCATGCTTCAACAGGCAGATTGTGCTGGATTGGCCTCAGATCAGCGCATCGACAGGCCATAGCCATGCCAGAAACAGCGGTTTTAATTGAAAACAAAGGTATTGAAGGTGACCATATTGCCAAAGGCTCAAGTAAAAAGCGCCAGGTCACACTGATACAGGCGGAACATCTGGCAGTTATCAGCAAACTCATTAATATGGATGCTGTCAGTGCCGAGAGCCTCAGACGCAATCTGGTCGTTGCAGGTTTCAATTTATTAGCACTCAAAGGCCAACGATTTTCCATCGGGGGCTGCGTTCTGGAAGGTACCGGATCGTGCCATCCTTGCTCACGAATGGAAGAAGCCCTCGGCACAGGAGGGTATAATGCTATGCGCGGACATGGTGGGATTACGGCTATCGTGATTAACGGTGGGCCAATTAAAATCGGAGACCAGGTTCGCATCATGCCCGAATGATCAGGCTCATAGCTATAATGTGCTGTAATTACTAGCAAATTGTAATTTCATTACAGGGACTAAACTATTAACTATAATAGAACTATTAACTATAATAGAACTACTAACTTTGGAGATGAGTATGGATTTTAAAGAAAACGCGAAGAATATAGATGTATGGACCCGTGGCCTGTTTATCGTCATTTATGGCGTCATATTTTATTTTCTATTTTTCCTCATTTGGTTAGTAGTGATATTCCAATTTCTGATGAAGTTGATTACCTCCGAATTAAATGATCAGTTACTCGACTTTAGTGACTCCCTAACCAAATATGTCAGTCAAATACTGCTCTATATTACTTTCAAATCTGAAGAACGCCCATTCCCTTTCAGCCCATGGCCTAAAAATGATGGCCTATCCAATTCTAATCCGGATAGTAACGCCGAAAATGTAACGCGAAAGAAAAAAACGTCTCAAAAGAAAATAGCGGAAAAAGAATCTGAAGACAGTGACCAAAGCTGAGATGATTTTAATACCACTTTTTATGTGACAGATTTCTCTATTCATATAATAAAGTGGTGCAACATGTGATATGGATAACAAACATCTCGACCTGTTTGGTTGATAATAGGTGTATTCTTTAAGGCACTATAGATTTTTTATTATTCGATTAAAGACTTAATGCATGCAAGGTAAGAAATGACAGCCAAGAATATAACCCCGGACTATTTACGTAAAATACCGATTTTTTCTACCCTCAGCGATGCTGAGTTGCAGGAGATCATCAATTCTCCCGATAATGACTATGAAGAATACGGAATGAAGCAAGCCATTATTCGTGAAGAAGAAATCGGTAACTGCATGTATGTGATTCTCGAGGGTACTGTGGAAGTATCAATCCGGGGTGGTAGCAGCGGACGGGAAATATCAATTGCCACCTTACGCGAGGGTGACTTTTTTGGCGAACAGTCATTGTTGCCCGGCGGCAGTGGCAGACGCAATGCCAGCGTAAGATCGTTCCAGCCGAGCAAACTTTTTCGAATAGATAAAAAACACGTGTTATTAAATCTGGGTGGCCTCGAAGAATCGGAAGATGTCACGGTGCAGGCTTTTAGATCTGATGAACAAGAAGTACGTGATATGTTAGGCAAATTACGTCTATTTCAATCTCTCACGGAAACGGAACTCGACTCCTATCGGACGTGGACTGAAGTTGTCAAGGTAGGACCTGGCGACTTTGTTGTCAAAGAAGCTGAATCAGGGGAACATTTGTTTGTTGTTCTGGATGGGGTTGTCGAAGTGTTTATCATTGACGAGGATGGAAAGATCAATATTCTCGCTAAATTAAAACCGGGTGAATATTTTGGCGAACAAGCATTAATTGATGGTGCCAACGGTGAACGAAACGCCTATGTCAGAACTGACAACGAAACTCGCCTGATAAAGATAGCCAAAGATTATTTTAAACTGGCGTTGAAACGAGACAGTGTTTTAGCAATGGCCTTAAAGAAAGTCGGACAGGCACAGAAAGAGGAAATTTCAAAACTTGAAGGTAAAAGCTAAACATCAAATTTTATCAAGTCTTCCCGTCCAAGCTATTACAATTCATTTCATTTATACTATAAAATCGCGGCCACATATAACGTGTGGCCCATTTTATTGCTATGGATAACCCTATAAGTTCGTCATGTCAGCGTTAGAAATAAAAAATTTAAAAAAAACATACCGCAACAAGCTTGAAGCCCTGAAGGGAATTGACCTCGATGTGAAACAGGGCGATTTTTTTGCCCTTCTGGGCCCGAACGGTGCGGGCAAATCAACCACCATTGGTATTATTTGCGGGCTGGTGAATAAGACATCAGGCAGTATCAAAGTCTTTGGACATGATATAGACACAGACACTAACGCAGCAAAATCCTGTATCGGTATCGTCCCTCAGGAAATCAATTTCTCTCAATTCGAGACATGCCTCGGCATCGTCCTTAACCAGGGTGGGTATTATGGAATTAACCGAAAAATAGCCATGCAGCGTGCTGAAAAATACCTGGGCAAGCTTGGTCTCTGGGAAAGAAGAAATGAATATTCGCGCAATCTATCTGGCGGAATGAAACGCCGTTTAATGATCGCCAGAGCATTAATACACGAACCCAAGATGCTAATACTGGACGAACCAACTGCAGGGGTTGATGTTGAATTAAGACGTTCTATGTGGGATTTCTTAATCGATATAAATCAGCAAGGCATAACCATCGTGCTGACGACACATTATCTTGAAGAAGCTGAGAGTCTCTGTAAAAACATAGCCATAATTGATAAAGGCGCCATTATCGAAAACACGTCAATGAAAAACCTGTTATCCAAATTAAATAAAGAAACCTTTATCTTTGATCTGGTTGAGCCTATCGAGACACTACCGCCATTAAATGGCTATATCGGAAAGTTAATAGATTCCTCTACAATAGAAATACAAATAGAACGCAAAAATAATATTAACGAGCTTTTTACTATTTTTAATACGAACAGTATTAATGTGTGCAGCATGAGAAATAAATCTAATCGGCTTGAAGAGCTGTTTCTTGATTTATTAAACAATAACAATAAGACCGGTTAATTATGCACAAACAGTCATTGTTCATTCCCTTTACTACTATTGTTATCAAGGAAGTCTCACGCTTTACAAGAATATGGGTACAGACCATCCTGCCTCCGGCAATCAGCATGACACTCTACTTTGTAATATTCGGCAGTCTGATAGGACCAAGAATTGGCAGCATGAATGGCTTTAATTATATCGATTACATTGCACCTGGAATCATCATGATGTCGGTAATCAATAATGCCTATGCGAATGTTGTCTCCTCTTTTTTCGGTGCCAAATTTCAGCGGCACATAGAAGAAATGTTAGTCGCCCCTATTCCGGTTTTTATCATTCTGGCAGGCTATATAACCGGTGGTGTAGTACGTGGCTTTCTGGTCGGAATGGTCGTTACCATCGTCGCGCTATTTTTTACAGATCTGCATCTACACAGTTTTACGATAACAATTGCTGTTGTATTGCTAACATCAATTGTCTTTTCTCTAGGCGGATTGATTAATGCTATCTTTGCGAAAAAGTTCGATGATATTTCTATCATCCCGACCTTTGTACTAACACCATTGATCTACCTGGGTGGGGTTTTTTATTCTATCGATATGTTGCCTGAATTCTGGCAGAAGGTATCTGTTTTTAATCCCATACTTTATATGGTGAATGCTTTTCGTTATGGCATGTTGGGCGAATCGGATATTAGCATCACCAACGCCTTTATTATGTTAGTGATATTCACAATTACATTGTTAGTCATTTGTCTACAACTCCTGAACAGAGGTATTGGGATCAAAACCTGAGCCTGATCACTGTAACAAACCAATCAGTCTCCTGTATAAACACACCCCGCAGTACAGGTCTCTTTTACGACAATGGAAGTTAATAATGGCAATCGGGGATGAAGTTCTTGCCAAACCCATTTGGCGAGATTCTCGCTAGTCGGATTTTCCAATCCTTTTATATCATTAAGATAATGATGATCGAGACACTCATATAATGGTTTGAATGCCACACTAATATCAGCAAAGTCCATTACCCAACCGGTTACCGCATCCACATCACCTGAAACATGTACTTCAATCGTGAATGAATGACCGTGTAATCGACTGCATTTATGATCTTCCGGTAAATGAGGGAGACGATGTGCCGCTTCAATAGTAAAAGATTTATAGATTTCCATAATCAATGACAATAACTGGATTTAAATTCTTGATAGATTTGATTAGTAGCATGCCATAGTGGCCCGGGCTCTCCGGAACCAACTGGCTTATTATCAAGTTGAATGACAGGCACGACCTCCCAGGTTGAACTCGTGACCCAAAGCTCGTCCGCTTCCCACAATTGCTGTTCACTAATGACGCTCTCGTAACAGCCAACTTTCTTATCATCCAATATTTCAAGCAGTAAGTCTCGTGTGATTCCCGGCAAAACATGCTTGTTTTTGGGTGGTGTAAAGATCTCGTTATTTTTACAGATGAAGACATTGCTCGCAGCGCCTTCGGTTACAAAGCCATCTCTTATAAGAATCGCTTCTTTAGCACCCTGTTGTTTTGCCTTGTGCCTGAGTAACACACTCGGCAATAAGGTAATTGCCTTAATATCACAATACTGCCAGCGGATATCCTCATGCGTAATGGCATGAATACCGGCCGACAGATCCTTTTTTTCGATAGGCCGACTCATGACAAATATCGTTGGCGTTTCAGCGAGTGAAATATCGTGATCTCTAACGGAGACACCCCGGGTAACTTGCAGATAAATGGATTGTTCAGCGTGTTCGACCGAGTCTATTAAATGTTCAAATATCGACACCCAGTTTTCAATAGAATAAGGGTTTTCCATAAAGATAGCCTGTAGACTATTTTCAAGGCGACGCATATGTTCTTCCAATCGAAAGATAGTACGGTTAAAAACCGGGATAACTTCATAAACGCCATCGCCAAAGGTAAAACCACGATCAAGCACATTAATTGATGCCTCCGCAAGGGGCTTAAATTCACCGTTTAAATATGCGAGCGTCATGTTCGAACGTCATTCAAATAAAAGACGGACTTCATCTTTTAGTCTGTTAATAATACCGCCCTCGGCAACAGATTCCATTGCCAGCAGAGGAACACTGACAAGATTCTCATTACTTAACATCACGTTTAGAACACCTTTTTGGTCACCCTGATTAACTGGCGCAATCACCTGCTTATCAATTTCTACAATCGGCTCAAGCTTGTCATACTGACCTCGGGGGACAGTAATATACAAATCTTTGATAATACTTAAGTTGACACTATCAATGTCTGCTTTCCATACTTTAATACTGGTAATCAAATCACCTGCGCTATAGAGCTTATGAGTTTCATAGAAACGAAAGCCATAATTCAATAAAGCCTGACTGGCTTTTGCCCGGGCATTCATGCCGTCGGTACCCATCACGACAGAAATCAATCTCATGCCTTCACGCGCTGCTGATGCTACCAGACAAAACCCGGCGGCTTCAGTGTGTCCGGTCTTAATGCCGTCCACACTATGATCTCTCCACAACAATAAATTACGGTTATGCTGTTTAATTTCATTAAAGGTAAATTCCTTGATTTTGTGTAATTCATATACTTCAGGAAAGTCTCTTATTAATGCCTGTGCCAGTTTTGCTAAATCACCCGCGGTTGTATAATGATCCGCATCGGGCAAACCGGTACTATTAACGAAGTGAGAGTTCTTCATGCCCAGACGCTCGGCATGTTTATTCATAAGATCGGCAAACACCCCTTCCGTTCCGGAAATATATTCCGCCAAGGCAACACTGGCATCATTACCAGATTGAATAATCACTCCGTGCAAAAGGTCGTCGAGTTTTACTTTTTTATCGACCTCTATAAACATTCGTGAGCCTTCAGTACGCCAGGCTTTTTCACTGACCAAGACCTCATCTTGCAGCGTTATTTTTCCATTTGCCAATTCACTGGCCACGACATAAATAGTCATTATCTTGGTTAAACTTGCCGGCGGCAGTCTTTCATCAATATTTTCTTCTACCAGCAGATCGCCACTATTAAAATCCATCACCAGATAAGATGACGCCTTTATTTTTGGCGGCGCAGGGATAATCATGGGTTCTGCATAGGCCTGCAGAATAGTACATAATGAAAAAACCAGAAATAATATAGATTGAAACGTTTTTATATTCATATTTTGTAATTACTAATTTATAACAATACGATGTTCGTGAACGCCAAAGTTGGCTAGATTTGAAACAATAGAATCTGCTTCATCGACATCAGTTAGCGGTCCTATCCTTACTCTATACAGGGTATTACCTGAAACAAAAGCCTGAGTTACATTGACCCGTTGCTGGCCAAATGAACCCAGTTTATGTTTTAGATTCTCGGCATTACTTAAATTACTGAATGAACCCACCTGAATATAGAATCCATCGCCATCATCCAGTGTTGCAACACTTTCAACCGGTGCCTTACTACTTGATACACTGGCTAATTCCTGCCCCGGCTCTAACGCCTGAATTTCAACCAGACCGGTTCCTTTACTCACTATGTCAAGTTTGATCGCGGCTGTATAAGAAAGATCGATAACCCGGTTCTCATGAAATGGCCCGCGGTCATTTACCTTTACAATAATAAACTTACCATTCTTAAGATTTGTCACCTTAACATAAGTCGGTAACGGCAGGTTCTTATGCGCTGCGGTCATGGCATACATATCATATGTTTCACCACTGGATGTCCGCCGGCCATGAAATTTCGTCCCGTACCATGAAGCAATGCCTTTCTCAACAAAACCCTTGCTACTTTCCATCACATGATAACGCTTACCAAAAACGACATAGGATTCTGGATTGCCATATCGACTTCTAGGCTCATGTTTAGGGACCGCATCAGGGATTTTTGAAACATCAACTTGCTTACTCGGTGCTTTGTCAGCAGAGGAAGGAACAAGACTCACACTTCCACAGGCAGATAAAACGAGTACACTGAAAATGAAGAATCCCTTGATAACAATTCTTTTTGTTACTATTGCCGGTTCCAAAAACATCACCATTACTCTGAAGGCTGTGATGAACTATTAATCTGCTTCATTATCTCTGATGCTAGTTGATAAACTGCCATCGCGTATAAATGACTGTGATTATAGCGTGTAATTACGTAAAAATTTTTATGAGCCAGCCAGTACTCATTAAAATTTTCCTGCTCAAATTCAAACAACTTTAATTTCTCATCACTTTCGAACTGTGCGTCGGATTTGATGCCCAGATTTTCCAGATCCGCAACCTCAATATCCGGTTCCAATCCACCACTCAAAACTGACTTGTATTTATTACCGCTGAGTTTCACCTTGGCGATGACCGGTTTATCTTTTTGCCAGCCATGTTCTGCAAAATAATTTGCCACACTACCAATAGCATCATCCGGGTTGTTCCATATATCAATAATATTATCCCCATCGAAATCGATCGCATAATGACGATAACTACTCGATATGAATTGCGGCATCCCCATTGCACCGGCATATGATCCTGTTAAAGAGAGTGGATCAAATCCCTGCTCACGAGTAAGTAATAAGAACTGTTCGAATTCATTACGAAAAAATGTTGCTCGCTTGGGGTAATAAAATGCCAGTGTATTGAGTGCATCAACAACACGGTAACTACCGGCAATTCGACCATAGAAAGTTTCAACACCAATAATTGCCGTAATAATCTCAGGAGGAATGCCAAATTGTTTTTCCGCCAAGCGTAACTTGAGTATGTTCTGCTCAAGAAACTCAACACCCTCATCAATCCGTTTTTTCTTCAAGAAAATATTTCTATATTTATACCAGGGCAAGCTTTTTTCTGCGGGCTTTGAAATCGCATCCAGAATGGTCTGAGAGACGATGGCCTGACTAAAAAGTTTTTTCAGGCTGGTGGAATCAAATTCATATTGAGACTCCATTTTTTTAATGAAATTATCCTGCAATATCGAAGCATCCGTGTTTGCCTGGGCAAACGCAAACCACATGAGTAACAGAGTGAAAAAGGCTAAGTTAAATTTTTGCATTTTTTTTAGAATGAGAGAAAACGTCTATGAGTGTGTATTGCCATTATGATACCGAATCCAATCATCAATGTTACCATTGAGGTGCCTCCATGGCTAACCAAGGGCAACGGCACGCCTACTACAGGTAACTGTCCGGTCACCATGCCCATGTTGACAAAAATATACACAAAGAAAGTCAATGTAAGACCACTGGCTAATAATCGACCGAAGGTATGTTGTGCATTAATAGCAATATAGAGGCCCCGGGAAATTATAAATAAATAGACACATATTAATAACAACACGCCCAGCATCCCGAATTCCTCACAAAATACAGCAAAGATAAAATCCGTTGAACGTTCTGGCAGAAATTCCAGATGTGATTGCGTGCCATTCAGCCAACCCTTACCATAAAAACCACCAGAGCCAATCGCAATTTTCGCTTGTATTGTGTGGTAGCCAGCGCCCAATGGATCATTCTCAGGATTAAGAAACGTCAATACACGCCTTTTTTGATAATCGTGCATAAAATACCAAAGCAATGGTGCACCTGCTGCGGCCAAAATACCCATGCTCGACAGCAAACGCCAGGAAATACCCGCTATAAACAAGACTGAAAATCCGGCAGCAGCCACGAGTAAGGCAGTACCGAGATCTGGCTGTTTTGCAATTAATAAAACCGGGATTGCAATCATGGCGCATACACTAAGGACCCTTAAGAATCGGGGAGGTAATGTTTTATCAGAAAGATAATATGCGACCATCATCGGTACTGACAGCTTCATTAATTCTGATGGTTGGAATCGAAATACTTTCAGATCCAGCCACCGTTGAGCACCTTTACCGACATCACCGTAAAAAATAACCACAATTAATAGAATGATACCCACTAGATATAATTTATATGACCAGCGCGCGATTTCCGCTGGTGGTAATTGCGCAACGACAAACATACCGACCAAGGCAATCAATAATTTTACCGCCTGCCGATAAACCAGATTGATATCCTGACCACCGGCACTGTAAATAACCACTAAACCGATTACACATAACACCAGAATCCCGAGCAATAACGGGAAATCAATGTGCAGGCGCTGTCCAAGACTACGTTCTTCCAAGAGTATTATCCTTTGCTAATCAAATCGCGATTTTTCATATAGTGATCAAACATTTTACGCGCTATTGGTGCAGCCGTTTTTGATCCCCCGCCACCATTCTCAACAATTATGGCTATGGCAATCCTTGGTGCTTCTACCGGCGCAAATGCAATAAACAATGCATGGTCCTGAAACTTTTCGGCAATATCTTCTTTATTATACTCTTTATCCTGCGCTATCCCGATGACCTGGGCTGTGCCTGTTTTACCCGCAAAGTTATATTCTGCATTTAATCCGGTACGCCAGGCTGTACCTCCTACGCCATGAACGACATCTTTCATTGAGGAAATAATTTCATCCCAATAGGAACCATTTGAAATACCAACCTTATGTCCAGTTATACTTGGTAGTGAATTTACTTCATTCGTAATCGAATTACTGGTACTGGATACTAGTCGTGGACGAATAACCTGTCCTTTATTTGCCAATGTGGCAGTGGCTTTAGCCAATTGCATTGGTGTCGATAGAGCATAGCCCTGACCAATCCCCAATATTAATGTTTCTCCGGGAAACCATGCTTGACCTATCGCACCCCGTTTCCATGACTTCGAAGGTAATAAGGCACTGCTTTCACCGCCGATATCAATCCCGGTCACTTGCCCGAATCCAAACTGGGATAAGCCATCATAAATACGATCTATACCCAGTTCATACGCGAGGCTATAAAAATAGACATCACAGGATTGCATAATGGCTTTATGTAGGTTGGTATGACCATGGCCTTGTTTCTTCCAATCACGGTAACGATGCTCGTATCCTTTTAAAGAAAACCAGCCCGGACACCAGGTCTCATCGGAAAAGGCACGAACACCATTTTCAAGCCCAACCAATCCCATAAAGGGCTTGAGGGTAGAACCCGGTGGGTATTTTCCCTGTATAACACGGTTGATTAATGGTTTGTCTGTTGACGATAACAATGCTTTATATGATTTACTGTCGATACCGTTCACGAACTTATTAGGGTCATACCCAGGGGAACTAACAAAGGTTAATACATCACCATTCCTTGGATCCATTGCCACGATTGCGCCACGCCTTCCTTCAAGTGCATCAATAGCGATTTGTTGCAAGGACAGGTCAATTGTTAAATGCAGGTTTTTTCCCGGCTTTGGTGCGGTACGATCCAGTACGCGAATAACCCGCCCCTGCGCATTAACCTCAACCTGCTGGAAACCAACATCACCATGCAGGAATGATTCATAGGATTTTTCAATCCCCAGCTTTCCGATATGGGTAGTGCCGCTATAGTTTGATTCATCAAGATTTTTTACATCGTCTTCATCTATTCGCGCAACATAACCTATGGCATGTACCAGTTTTTCAGCCAGCGGATAATATCGATTCAAACCTGCTACAACATCAACCCCGGGGAAACGATGCCTGTTTACCGCAAACAACGCGACTTCTTCTTTATTCAGATTCAATCGTAATGAAACATTTTCAAATCGTCTTTTTTTCTTGCGCGCTTTTTTAAAACGTTCAATATCACTATCTTCAATGGTAATTATTTTCTTTAACTGAGCGATGGTTTCATCTACATCCTTTATCTGCTCTGGAATAATCTCAAGGCTGAAGGTAGGTTTGTTCTCTGCCAGTATCACACCATCGCGACTGTAGATGAGGCCTCTTATTGGAGGTATGGGCGTAATTTTTACACGGTTAGATAACGATAATGTTGTGTAATGCTCATGCTGTAAAACCGTCAAATAAAACACTCTTGAAATAATCATTATTATCAGCAACAGTATTATGACAGCCGAAAAATACACCCGTCTTGCTACCAGAGATGATTCATGATCCTGGTTTTTAAGATTGAACTCCTTAGCCATGCGTATGTAATGAGGCCTCAGGAAATATTATATTTACGTCGTACATCTCTCAAAATTATGAATAACCAGGGCCACAAAAACATGCTGGTAATAGCGGGCATCCAGTAAGTCCAGTCGCGTGTACTCGTACCCAACATACCCGTTACCCACAGCATAATGAGTTCATAAAATAAAAGATAAAAACAGATTAATACGGCTTGTTGTGACAAGGGATAGACACGCATACGTTGATAGGAATGCAAGGTAAGAAAGGCTATCAAGGTCAGACCCAAAGCATTTTGGCCTAATACTGTGCTTTGTTGTACATCCAGCAACAAGCCCAAAAACCATGCCACAAAAATACCGACGCGGTTCGGTACGGCCATGCACCAATAGATTAAAACAATCGCGACCCATGCTGGTCGCCAGTTGACTGCCCAATCTGGTAAAGGCAAGGCCGTTAGCATTATAGCTATCATAAAGCTCAGAACGATAATCCAGTTGCCGTGACTAGACTCTTCTATATCGATCATTTTATTGCAAGCCCATCGACTTCTTTATCAACTGCATTAATATTTTCATACGGCCAGACCATTAATACCTCACGACTCTGGCTCAGTTTTGCGCTCGGTTTAATCATCACCTTGGCAAAGGGTTCCCCGGGGTTGCGCGAGATATTTTCAATTTGTCCGACCGGATAGCCTTGTGGAAATCGACGTCCGAGTCCTGATGAAATAATGAGATCCCCTATTCGAATATCCGCGTTATTGGGAAGATGCTCAAGTAAGAGCTTATCGTTTTGCCCCATACCCACAGCGATAGCACGCAGGCCATTCCTGTTAACCTGCACAGGCAAGGCATGATTGGGATCAGTAATTAAAAGCACGGTGCTCGAAAATGGCCCCACATGCACTATCTGGCCCATTATTCCCGAGGCATCGACGATCGGTTGTCCATCATATGCACCTTCTCGCTTGCCTTTATTAATGACAATCTGTCGACGAAAGGATTGCAATTCAACGGCTATTAATTCTGCCACCAGTACTTTGTCATTGATGCGGAATGAAGACTCTAACAGTTCACGCAAACGCCGGTTTTCAGATTCCAGAACTTCGTATCGCTGTAACTTTGAACTCAGTAATAAATGATCTTGTTTTAAACGATCATTTTCTTTTAATAAGGTCTTGTGCGTCACTAATGTAAGTGAAACCCATTCTGTTATTTCAACCGGTAAATTAACGACATACTGCAAGGGGTAAACAAATACAGATAAAGCAGAACGAATAACTTTCAAGTGACTCTGATTATGATCAACGACCATTAATATGATCGAGAGTACAACAAAGACCACAAAACGGAGGTTAGGTGAAGAACTTTTTTGAAACAGCGTATTAATTGATGTCCTCCGTCTTCATTGACTACTCCGAAGCAAGTATATCGGTCCCAAATTCATCTATCATTTCAAGATAGCGTCCACCGCCTCTGGCCACACAGGTCAATGGGTCTTCTGCGATGATTACCGGAAGTCCGGTTTCTTCCATGAGTAAACGATCCAGATCTCTTAGCAAGGCACCACCGCCGGTCAATACCAATCCGCGCTCAGCAACATCTGAACCCAACTCGGGCGGGGTTTTTTCCAAGGCGTTTTTTACTGCGCCGACTATACCGGTTAAGGGTTCCTGCAGGGCCTCTAGAATCTCATTACTATTCAAGGTAAAACTTCTCGGGATACCTTCAGCAAGGTTGCGACCACGAACTTCCATCTCATGTATTTCATTACCGGGATAAGCGCAGCCTAATTCGTGCTTGATGCGTTCAGCCGTTGCTTCACCAATCAGACTTCCGTAATTTCGACGTATGTAATTGATGATTGCTTCATCGAAACGATCCCCACCAATACGTACTGAATCTGAATAGACGATACCATTGAGCGAAATAACAGCCACTTCGGTAGTACCACCACCAATATCCAAGACCATAGAACCACGTGCATCACTGACCGGCATACCAGCGCCAATTGCCGCTGCCATGGGCTCTTCGATTAAGTGCACAGTTCGCGCACCAGCACCGCTGGCCGATTCTCGAATGGCACGTCGTTCCACCTGAGTCGATCCGCAAGGCACGCAAACCAGTACCCGGGGGCTTGGTTTGAATAAAGTAGAGCCGTGGGCGTGATGAATAAAATACTGCAACATTTTTTCGGTAACGGTGAAATCAGCTATGACCCCGTCTTTTAATGGCCGAATAGCCGTTATGTGGCCCGGAGTACGGCCCAACATCTTTTTTGCTTCCATGCCAACGGCAACAATGGACTTGGCATTTATTTTATTACCATCATTTCGGATGGCAACCACGGAGGGTTCATTGAGAACAATCCCCTTCCCTCGTACATAGATGAGTGTATTAGCCGTACCTAAATCGATAGATAAATCGTTTGAAAAAAGGCCTCTTAATCGATTAAACATGAATTAAACCAGTTAGTTAGTATTAGCATTGTGATATAGTCTCGACAGATCGCAATAATGGAAGGATTGGGTAGTAACTGTCTAATGCCGAAATCCTCGAAAGTGAAAATTTTACGATACATTAGCGATTCTGAACCCCGCTAAAATCACCTAAAATTAGAAAGCGTAACTTTAACAATGGGTGAGGCTTTGGGCAAGCAAAGGAATGTGATAAATTCCTCTTTTTTCAATACATAAGAACGGCTAGTTTATGTCCCTCGATAAATCAGAAGTGCAAAAAATTGCCTGGTTGGCCAGATTGGCCATCGATGAGCAGGATATCTCCACTTATAGCGATGAGCTTAGCAAGATTTTAGGTCTGGTTGAGACCATGAATTCGGTCGACACCGATGGTATTTCACCTATCGCACATCCTCTGGATTTGACCGCACGATTAAGACCCGACGAAGTTACTGAAACAAACCAGCGCGATAAGTTTCAACAGAATGCACCAGTAATAGAAGCTGGCTGTTATCTCGTACCTAAAGTTATTGAATAAGCTTTCAGTAACCCTATAAAAATTACTAGTCATAAAATTCAAGTATGCATTTATCCACACTGGCACAATTATCAACTGCTCTCGAGTCCAGACAGATCAGCAGTGAAGAATTAACGCGTCTTTATCTTGAGCGCTGTAAGAAATTTAACGACTCATTAAATTGTTTTATAACGATTAATGAAGATAGTGCAATGGCCCAGGCAAAATCGGCAGATGAGCAACGTGCCGCTGGCAAGGGCTCGGCCTTAACCGGCATTCCCATTGCCCAAAAGGATATATTTTGCACAAACGGGATTAAAACATCATGCGGTTCAAAGATGCTGGATAATTTCATTGCTCCCTATGATGCCACTGTAATCGAAAAAATGAATGCGGCTGGGATAGTCAATATCGGCAAGACCAACATGGATGAATTTGCTATGGGCTCATCTAATGAAACCAGTTTTTATGGTCCAGTTAAAAATCCCTGGGATAAAGATTACGTTCCGGGTGGCTCGTCCGGAGGATCAGCAAGTGCCGTCGCCGCACGATTGAGTCCTGCAGCAACAGGTACGGACACCGGCGGCTCTATCCGCCAACCCGCATCACTTTGCGGCATAACCGGTCTAAAACCTACGTATGGTAGAGTTTCCCGTTATGGCATGGTCGCCTTTGCCTCAAGCCTTGATCAAGGTGGACCGATGACACAGACCGCAGAAGATGCGGCATTAATGATGAATGTTATCGCTGGCTTTGATCAACGTGATTCAACCTCGGCTGAGGTTCCGGTAGATGATTACACGGCAAAACTAAACGACTCAATAGACGGATTAAAAATTGGTTTGCCAAAAGAATATTTCGATGAAGGACTTGATAGTAACATCGCCAAACTAATTGAAGACGGTATAAAAGAATTAGAAAAACTGGGCGCGGTTTGTAAGGACATAGAACTACCTAATACTCAGTTATCAATACCTGCGTATTATGTTGTCGCACCTGCGGAATGTTCATCAAATCTGTCACGCTTTGATGGTGTACGTTACGGTTATCGTTGTGATAATCCGGAAGATCTTTCTGATCTGTATTGCCGTAGTCGTGGCGAAGGTTTCGGTAAGGAAGTTAAACGCCGCATTATGATCGGTGCTTATGTTTTATCTGCGGGTTACTACGACGCGTATTACTTAAAGGCACAACAAGTACGCCACCTCATTCGCGATGACTTTCAAAATGCTTTTAAAGAAGTCGATATTATAGCCGGACCGACCGCAACCGGCACCGCATTCAAACTCAATGAAAAAATAAATGACCCGGTCAGTATGTATCTCTCGGATATTTATACGGTATCGGTAAATCTTGCCGGCTTACCTGCTATGTCAGTTCCAGCTGGTTTTTCAAATAAGCTTCCCGTTGGCATGCAACTAATTGGGAATTATTTTGAAGAATCGAAGTTGTTGAATATCGCCCACCGATACCAGCAAGCAACTGATTGGCACCTCCAGGTTCCAGGAGGATTTGAATAATGGAATGGGAAACTGTTATCGGGCTGGAAATACATGCTCAATTAGCCACTCGCAGTAAAATATTCTCTGGGGCTGCCACCGCCTATGGTGCGGAACCAAATACTCAAGCCTGTGCGGTTGATTTGGGTTTGCCCGGTGTGCTGCCGGTACTGAATGAACAAGTGGTGTTGATGGCAATCAAATTTGGCCTGGCGATTGACGCCGAAATCCCGGAACGTTCCATCTTCGCCAGGAAAAATTATTTTTATCCTGATTTACCCAAGGGCTATCAAATCAGTCAGTTTGAGTTACCTATTGTCAGCCGCGGAAACCTGGAGATTGAATTAGATGACGGCACGACGAAAACCGTTGGTGTAACGCGTGCACATTTGGAAGAAGATGCTGGCAAATCCATGCACGAAGGCTTTGGCAACATGACAGGTATCGATTTGAATCGAGCTGGCACACCGCTACTGGAAATCGTATCGGAACCGGATATGCGCAGTGCCAAAGAAGCCGTCGCCTATATGAAAAAAATCCATTCAATTGTCCGCTATCTTGAAATCTGTGATGGCAATATGCAGGAAGGCTCATTTCGTTGTGATGCCAACGTATCTATCAGACCGAAAGGCCAGAAAGAATTCGGCATACGTACAGAATTAAAAAACATCAATTCATTCCGCTTTGTCGAACAAGCCATTAACATCGAAGTGGAACGGCAAATCGACATCATTGAAGATGGCGGTACAATTGTTCAGGAAACACGCTTATATGATCCGAATAAGAATGAAACCAGATCCATGCGTAGTAAAGAGGAAGCCAATGATTATCGATACTTTCCTGATCCCGATTTGCTGCCAGTACAAATAGAACCAGAACTCATAGAAAAGATTCGCAGTGAACTACCAGAACTTCCTAACGCAAAGAAACAACGTTTCATAACCGAATTTAACTTATCCGACTATGATAGCGCAGTCTTGACTGCACAAAAGGAAATGGCGGCCTATTTCGAAACGTGTGTCGCTGTAGCAGGAGGCGAGGCCAAGCTCAGTGCCAACTGGATAAGCGGCGAATTATCCGCTGCCTTGAATAAAGATAACAAAGAAATCACTGAGTGTCCGGTTAGCGCAGAGATGCTTGGCGGAATGATCAAACGCATCAAAGACGACACCATCTCGGGCAAGATAGCCAAACAGGTATTCGAGGCCATGTGGAATGGTGAAGGCGATGCCGACACAATCATCGAGAAAAAAGGCTTAAAACAAGTCACCGACTCAGGTGCGATTGAAAAACTGGTCGATGATGTCATTGCAAATAGCCCGGCGCAAGTTGCACAATATCAAGCTGCACCGCCAGATAAACAAGGCAAGTTAATTGGCTACTTTGTTGGTCAAATCATGAAACAATCACAAGGCAAGGCTAACCCGAAACAGGTTAATGAGTTGTTGAAGGAAAAGCTAAAAGCTTAATACCCAGCCAACGATAAGTTTGTATTGTAGTTCAATACTATACTCGCTCTACATGAGATAAGTCTGAAGGCCTTTTTGAATGAGTTGACTGTAGCAGATGGCTGGAATATGGAATCCTGAAGATAGCTCAGGTGCCACAAAAAGTCTGAGTCACTATTTCATCCGCTAATGGTGGTGCCTCAAACTCTGCGTTATCTGGACTATGCTCAAATGGATTTGCCAACGCTTTAGCAAAATGTCTAAACAAAGTAAAATCCCCATTATCTTCAGCCGCTCTTATTGCTTTTTCAACCTGATGATTACGTGCAATGAAGACCGGATTCGCCTGACGCATCGTTAACCAACTCTCTGGCTTATCTGATTTCAGAAGTCGCCATTTATTTAACCACTCGATACCTTTTTCTCGATCTGAGAAGAGCGTTAACAACGGCGCGTCATCATTGCCCTGGTGTACATTAGTCAGGTAGTTAAAGAATAACGTAAAATCAATTTCCTGATCAGATAAGGTTGCAAGTGATTCGCCGATAAATGCTGAATGCCTATCGTCGGCTTGTTCAAAGGCAAACTTTTTAAACATGCCCTGCTGCAAGGCATAATTAAATTTCGGAATGAATTTAGCGAGCAGTGCCTCAAGCGCCTCAACGGCTGCGTCTGTTTCAAGATCTAATAAAGGTAATAATGTTTCAGCAAAGCGCGCTAAATTCCAAACGGCAATATTTGATTGTTGATCCCATGCATAACGACCGTGGCGGTCGATAGAGCTAAAAACCTTGTTAGGCTTAAAGGTATCCATAAATGCACATGGTCCATAATCGATGGTTTCACTAACAATAGACATATTGTCAGTATTCATAACACCGTGTATGAATCCAACTAGCATCCACTGTGCAATGAGTTCCGCCTGCTGTTTAACAACTTCACTAAGCAGTGTCAGATATTTTGCATCATCCTGGTCTAATTCCGGGAAGTGTCGTTTTATTACATAATCCGCCAGTGCCTTAATTACATTTATGTCCTGCGTAGCAGAAGCGTATTGAAATGTGCCGACGCGGATATGACTGGCAGCGGACCGAACTAATATAGCGCCTGGGCCAGACTTTTCTCGCTGCACCTTTTCCCCCGTCATTATCACAGCAAGCGATCGTGTGGTCGGGATACCGAAACCAGCCATCGCTTCGCTTATTAAATATTCACGTAAGACTGAACCTAGTGTTGCACGGCCATCACCGCCACGTGAATAGTGTGTTCGACCAGAGCCTTTTAATTGCACATCAACTAAAGTGCCATTGGTGATCTGCATTTGTCCAAGCATATGAGCGCGGCCATCGCCAAGTACAGGTACCCAGTGCGCGAATTGATGCCCCGAATATGCCATAGCTATCGGTGGATTCTCAGGATTGATTTCATTACCCGCCAGATTCAATAAACCCTGCTCACTCATAAACCAACTTTCATCAATACCATATTGGTTAAGCAGGACTGTATTAAGCTCTACCAAGGACGGGCTCGTAGAAGGTGCGGGGTTTGATTCGGCGAACATTGTAGTTGGCAGGTCACGATAGTATTGATGTGATATCGGGCTGTGCTTTGATACAGATAAATCCAATTTGTGACTCCTATATATTTAGAAAGCTAATGCTATGTTAGAGCCAATACAGTGTAAATTGGAGACTGGTCACAGTGTTCTGCATAAAATAGATATTATAATTAAGCTTAGTAAAGAAGCTTAATAAGATATTTGAAAACCTATTATCAGGTTAAATAACTGACGGGCGTCACCCTTATTAACCGCGATTTCCACCAGCCCATTTGAGTTCACATACCAGAATGCCTGACCTGTTTTTACATCCGCGAATGTTACTGCATTTGAGATGTTCTTATTACCGATTTTAAAAATTGTTTGTTTAGGCACAGTTTTTCCACGAATGCCTGTCATGCAATTACCAAAATGATCAATGTAGATAACTTCATGTAAGTCATCAGACCAATCGCGGTTGCCCTGCCAAGCAAATTTGCTTTTTGCGAGGTCATGACCAATGGCTAACTTTGCGCATACCGGTGCATATAAATCGCGGCCATGAAAACTCTTGGATAATTTTACTGGTTTCCAGTTTATTTCAAATGCTTCTATTGCTTTTGCTTGTCTTGCAACAATATCAAACAAACCATTATCAGGACCAACATACCAACGACCATCAATCTTCAAGGCAACCGGTTTATCTTCATCTGAACCGACTCCCGGATCGACAACACAGAACAGGGTTGAATCGGCAGGTATATGTTGAATTAATGACGCTAATAGATAGGCGCTGGCTTTTGGATTATTGCGCGGTGCATCAGCCATAAGATTAATGACTTTTTCATTCGGTGCATGCTCTAGCAATACCGTTTCAACCTGCCCGATATACGGTCCTGCTAAACCATAATCTGTGAAAAGAAATATCATATAGCTAGTTTATGATTAATCGACTAAATATCAATCTCTGGCTACTTTAGAAGAGTAGATTTAGTCTACATTGAACACGGCTGTATGGAAGCAGAGAAGCAGGTGAATCACTCGAGGCAACGTCGGGAGCAAGTTGTTAGTTTGATTATGACCTTCAAAAAAGAAAAAACCGGAGATAAACTCCGGTTTTAAAGTTACAAGCTTAGAATTATTATTATGCTTGTTCTTGTGTCTCAGCAACAGTTTCTGTTTCTGGGCGATCGACTAATGACACGATTGCCATAGGTGCTTTATCACCAGTACGTACGCCACATTTTAGTATACGCAAATAGCCGCCGGGGCGTTCTTTATAACGCGGTCCCAGTTCATTGAAAAGCTTTGTCACCGTCCCGCGATCACGTAAACGCGAGAAGGCAAGACGTCTATTGGCGACGCTGTCACTTTTGGCCATTGTTATCAATGGTTCAGCGACACGACGTAATTCTTTCGCCTTTGGCAAGGTCGTTTTAATAACCTCATGTTCCATAAGAGATACCGCCATATTTCGGAACATCGCTTTACGATGCGAACTATTACGATTGAGTTTTCGACCACTTTCACGATGACGCATTATTTTTCTCTCTGTATTAAGCTGATACTGATGCGGTTTCTTTATTGACTAAACCGGCAGGTGGCCAGTTTTCAAGTCGCATACCCAGGGACAGTCCACGTGATGCCAGAACGTCCTTAATCTCGGTTAATGATTTTTTACCCAGATTTGGTGTTTTTAATAACTCAACTTCAGTACGCTGAATCAAATCACCAATATAGTAAATACTCTCGGCTTTCAGACAATTAGCAGAACGAACTGTCAATTCAAGATCATCTACCGGACGTAACAGAATCGGATCTATTTCAGGCTCTTTTTGTTGGCTAGCTTCAATCGCTTCTTCTGCTTCAAGGTCCACAAATACCGATAATTGTGTTCTTAGAATTCTAGCGGCTTCACTAACAGCCTCTTCCGGATCAATGGTACCGTTCGTTTCAATTTCGATAACTAACTTGTCAAGATCTGTACGTTGTTCTACTCGAGCACTTTGTACTTCATAAGCGATACGAGTAACGGGACTAAATGAAGCATCAAGCTTTAATTGTCCAATGGTTTGTTCAACTTCATCTGTGCCACCAATAATCACGGGTTTGTAACCACGACCACGAGCGACCTTCATAACAATGTTCAATTCACCAGCTTTTGTCAGGTTCGCGATAAGGTGATCGGGATTTTTTATTTCCACATCATGATCAAGCATAATATCTCTGGCATATACTCCACCAGGACCAGCTTTCTTCAGTGTTAGTGTTGCTTCATCCTTGGCATGCATCATGATAGCCAGACCTTTCAGGTTCAGCAGTATGTCGGTGACGTCTTCCTGTACACCTTCAATGGTTGTGTATTCATGCAAAACACCTTCTATCTCAGCTTCGACAACAGCACAACCTGGCATAGAAGATAGGAGCACACGTCGCAATGCATTGCCCAAAGTATGGCCAAAACCTCTGTCCAATGGTTCTATAGTAATCTTCGCTGAAGTGTTGCTAATAGGTTCTACTTCAACTCTACGCGGTTTTAATAATTCATTAAATGTCGATAGCATACGTGATAATCCTCCACAAGTTGTTTACTTGGAGTAAAGTTCTACAACGAGTTGTTCATTAATTTCAGATGGCAGTTCACTTCTTTCTGGTATTGATTTGAAAACGCCTTCCATGTTTTTAGTATTCACATCAACCCAGTCTGGCAATCCATATTGCTCAGCAACATTGAGTGCGCTTTGTATACGTAACTGTTTCTTACTTTTTTCACGAATCGCAATGACATCGCTTGGTGAAACCTGATACGAAGCGATATTTACTGATTTACCATTAACTAATATTGAACGATGGCTTACCAATTGGCGTGCTTCACTTCTGGTAGCACCAAAGCCCATACGGTAGACAACATTATCCAGCCGGCATTCGAGTATCTGTAATAAATTCTCACCTGTCGAACCTTTACGACGTGCAGCATCCTTATAGTATTTGCGAAACTGCTTTTCTAATATGCCATATATACGGCGTAATTTTTGTTTTTCACGCAACTGTAAGGCGTAGTCAGACATCCTTTTAGGTCGACTGCCCTGTATGCCAGGTAATTTATCAATCTGACATTTTGATTCAATCGGTCTAGCACGACTTTTTAAAAATAAATCCGTGCCTTCACGCCGACTAAGTTTACATTTTGGTCCGAGGTAACGTGCCATTCTATAACTCCTGAATTAAACCCGACGTTTTTTGGGTGGGCGACACCCGTTATGTGGAATCGGTGTCACATCAGTAATATTAGTGATTTTGAATCCGATTGAATTAAGTGCTCTGACCGCTGACTCACGTCCAGGTCCAGGCCCTTTTATAAATATTTCCAGATTTTGCATGCCAAACTCGCGTGCAACTTCACCTGCTTTTTGCGATGCAATCTGGGCAGCAAAAGGTGTGCTCTTGCGTGAACCACGAAAACCACTTCCGCCTGATGTTGCCCATGACAGGGTATTACCCTGACGATCAGTAATCGTAATAATGGTGTTATTAAATGAAGCATGTATATGTGCAATACCATCTACGATGGTTTTCTTTACACGCTTGCGAGTTTTTACTGCTGTCTTAGCCATATTTAAAACCTGTAGTGTTATTTTTTAATCGCTTTTCTGGGGCCTTTGCGGGTACGCGCATTGGTACTGGTACGCTGACCTCTGACCGGTAATCCACGACGATGACGAATGCCTCTATTAGTTGCAAGATCCATCAACCGCTTGATGTTCATGGATACTTCGCGACGTAAATCACCTTCAAGATCGTACTTGGTTACTTCTGCACGAATGTTATCCAGTTCAGCCTCGGTAAGTTCTCTGACCTTGCTGGAAGGCTGTAAACCTACAGCTTCACAAACCTGTTGTGCACGGGTACGACCGATACCATAGATATATGTCAAGGCAATTACTAAGTGCTTGTTATCCGGTATATTAACGCCTGCAATACGAGCCATTACTCTATCTCTCCAATATTATTTCTAACACGTGTAGCCTATCCCTGACGCTGCTTATGGCGTGGATCAGTACAGATAACACGTACTATTCTATTACGTCGAATGATTCTGCAATTTCGACAAATTCTTTTTACTGACGCTCTAACTTTCATTTACTTTCTCCAGCATGCCCAGCTAACGAATTAACGTCGGCCCTGCCCCTTAAGGTTAGCTTTCTTCATAAGCCCTTCATATTGATGGGACATCAAATGTGCTTGTACCTGGGACATAAAGTCCATAACAACTACAACAATAATCAATAATGATGTACCACCAAAATAAAACGGCACATTAAACTTTAAAATCAAAAACTCAGGCAACAAACATACAAACGTAATATAAACGGCGCCGGCCAAAGTTAGCTTGGTTAATACCTTGTCAAGGTAAGCGGCTGTCTGTTCGCCGGGACGCATACCAGGAATAAATGCACCTGATTTTTTCAAATTCTCAGCCGTTTCTCTCGGGTCAAAAACCATCGCCGTATAGAAGAAACAGAAAAATATAATCCCTGCTGCGTAAGTTAATACATATATAGGTTGCCCCGGGGATAAAGTGGTAGCAATGTCCTGTAACCAGCTCATCCCCTCGTTTTGTCCAAACCAGCCCGCAATGGTTGCTGGAAATAATATCAAGCTCGATGCAAATATAGGTGGGATAACACCCGCCATATTCAGTTTCAGCGGCAAATGGCTCGCCTGGCCACCATACATCTTGCGACCAACCTGGCGTTTTGCATAATTCACCGTGATACGTCGTTGACCACGTTCAACAAACACAACAAATGCTGTTACGGCAATAGCTAGCGCGAATAAACCGACTACCGCTAACAAATGCATTTCACCCGTTCTTGATAACTCTATAGTGCCACCGATTGCCGAAGGTAAACCCGCAACAATACCGGCAAAAATTATCATTGATATACCGTTACCAATACCACGCTCTGTAATCTGCTCACCTAACCACATCAAAAACATGGTACCTGTGACCAGGGTACTGACTGCAGCAATCCTGAAACCTATACCCGGATCCATAACCACTGAGAATCCCGCGGCTTGCTGACCTTCCAATGCAACAGCAACACCAAATGCCTGAAACGTCGCTAATACAACGGTGCCATATCGTGTGTATTGCGTAATTTTGCGTCGTCCAGCTTCACCTTCTTTTTTGAGCTGTTTTAACTTTGGCTCAACAACAGAAAGTAGCTGCATAATAATCGAAGCCGAAATGTAAGGCATGATTCCTAATGCGACTACAGAAAAACGGCTTAAAGCACCACCGGAAAACATATTAAACATATCCAATATTGTGCCGCGCTGTTGATTGAACAGATCGGCCAAGGCTATCGGATTAATTCCTGGTACGGGTATATGTGTTGCGATTCGGTAAACGAATAATGCGATCAACACGAATAACAAGCGTTGGCGCAGTTCTTTTAATTTACCAAGACCCGATAACCCGCCTGGAATTGCTGGATTCGATAACGACATTTATTCTTCTATTTTCCCACCAGCAGCCTCAATAGCCGCTTTCGCGCCCTTGGTAGCCATCAAGCCCTTAACTGTTACTGCTTTTTCCAATTTACCGGAAAGGATAATCTTTACCCGTAAGATACTTTTATTAATCAACCGTGCTGCCTTAAGAGCCTCAATATCGATCACATCAACATCCAAACCCGCTAATTCATGTAAACGCAGCTCGGCGGTGACACGACTAACACGCGAACTAAAACCAACTTTAGGTAAACGACGTTGTAATGGCATCTGTCCGCCTTCGAAACCTACCTTGTGGTAACCACCTGCTCGTGATTTTTGACCTTTATGCCCACGTCCGCCTGTTTTACCAAGGCCTGAACCGATACCACGACCACGACGCTTTGGGTCTGATGTAGAATCAGGATGGGGTTTAATTGTGTTCAAACGCATCAGCTTAGTCCTCTTCTACTGCGAGCAAATAACTTACCTTATTGATCATTCCCCGGTTCTCCGGAGTATCACTTACAATGACACTATGACCAATACGACGTAAGCCAAGTCCCATAACACAGGCTTTATGTTTTTGAATACGTCGGTTGGTACTCTTCACCAACGTAACCTTTAATTGTTTGTCAGATTTCTTAACCATAATCAGCTGACCACTTCTTCTACAGTTTTGCCGCGTTTCGCTGCTATGTAATCAGGTGAAGACATCGACTTTAATCCTTCAATCGTCGCACGTACGACGTTAATTGGATTGGTTGAACCGATAGACTTGGCCAATACATTATGAATACCAACAACCTCAAACACGGCACGCATAGGACCACCCGCAATAATACCGGTACCCTCAGAAGCAGGCTGCATGTATACCTTAGCTGCACCAAATTCTGCTGTAATAGCATATTGAAGCGTACCTTCTTTTAGCGGCACAGAGATCATATTACGGCGCGCATCTTCCATTGCCTTTTGAATAGCGAGAGGAACTTCACGAGACTTACCTCGCCCTACTCCTACACGTCCATTACCATCACCAACAACTGTTAATGCTGCAAAACCAAATTGACGACCACCTTTAACAACCTTGGCAACGCGATTAACATTGACAAGCTTTTCCTGAAGATCTTCGTTACCGGTTATTGAGTTTCCTAATGCCATTAGACCCTTCCTTAAAATTCCATACCTTGTTCGCGTGCAGCATCTGCTAATGCTTTAATGCGACCATGGTATTTGAAGCCTGAGCGATCAAAAGCAACCTTTGATATACCTGCTTTCTTCGCACGTTCAGCCAGAATTTTACCGACAGTAATGGCTGCATCGACATTACCGCTGTACTTAATCTGACCCTTGATTTCTTTATCCAAACTCGAGGCACTCGCGAGTACCTGTGAACCACTTGGCGCAATGACCTGTGCGTAAACGTGACGCGGTGTCTTGTAGACGCACAACCTATTTACTCCAAGTTGTTTTATCTTGGCACGCGCTTTTTTAGCACGGCGTATTCTTTCTGTTTTTTTACTCATATCGACTAGCTCTTCTTGGCTTCTTTGCGAATGATACGTTCATCCGAATAACGAACACCCTTGCCTTTATATGGTTCTGGCGGACGGTACCTGCGAATATTTGCAGCAACCTGACCGACTTGTTGTTTATCAAAACCCTTAATAACAATTTCAGTTTGTGTAGGTGTTTCAATCGTAATGCCATCCGGTATTTGAAATGCAACCGGATGTGAGAAACCTAAT
The DNA here is from genome assembly GCA_938084745.1 of uncultured Gammaproteobacteria bacterium. Classification (GTDB taxonomy): domain Bacteria; phylum Pseudomonadota; class Gammaproteobacteria; order Eutrophobiales; family Eutrophobiaceae; genus UBA7359. The sequence goes on along the minus strand of CALKEZ010000055.1, from coordinate 7,477 downwards.
GACAGGTTCAAATCTTTCCCAGCAACTGCTGCGCGATAACCAACGCCAACAATACTCAATTTACGCTCAAACCCTTCGCTCACACCAGTCACGATATTCTGCAGTAGTGCGCGTGTTGTACCTGACAATGCCTTGGCAGACTTACTGTTATTATTCACAGTGGTCTTCAACACGTTATCTTCTTGCTCAACCTTTACTAAAGGATGAACATCATGCGATAACTCACCCCTGCTACCTTTTATGGTAATTAGACTGCCGACGATATTGACATCAACACCTGTAGGTATAGTTACCGGATTACTTGCTATTCTTGACATAATTCAATCCAATCATTTATGAAACGTAACACAACACTTCGCCACCAACACCTTGTTCACGTGCTGATTTATCTGTCATAACACCTTTTGCTGTAGATATAATTGACACACCCAGACCACCCATTACTTTTGGCAGGTCATCAACTGATTTATAACTACGCAGACTCGGACGGCTAACGCGCTTAATTGATTCAATAACCGCCTTACCCTCATAATATTTGAGCTCAATAGTTAACGTTGCTTTTTTGTCATGCTCTGCAACACTGTAATCAATAATGTAACCTTCTTGCTTCAGTATATTTGCAATCGCTACTTTTAATTTTGACGAAGGCATTTTCACATCACGCTTATTACGCTGTAATGAATTACGAATTCGCGTCAACATATCTGAAATCGGGTCTGACATACTCATCTTATAGTTCTCTCTTTATTTACCAGCTTGCTTTAACCAGGCCTGGCACATCGCCACGCATAGCTGCTTCACGTAATTTATTTCTACCTAATCCAAATTTACGGTAATAACCATGTGGTCGTCCCGTAATATTACAGCGATTTCGAATACGAACCGGACTTGAGTCTCTAGGCAGCTTACTCAATCTATCGCGTGCTGCAGCACGATCATCTTCATTCAATGATGTGTCTTTAATAATTGCTTTCAATTCAATTCTTTTCGCCGCGTATTTTTTAACCAAACGTATACGTTTGACTTCGCGGTTAACCATGCATGACTTTGCCATATTAAATAGACCTCAAGATCTTAACGGTAAATTAAATGCCGTTAACAAAGCACGGCCTTCTTCATCTGTACGCGCAGAGGTAGTAATCGTTATATCCATACCTCGTAGTGCATCTATCTTGTCATAATCAATTTCAGGGAAAATAATCTGTTCCTTGATACCCATATTATAATTACCACGTCCATCAAATGACTTTGCATTTAAACCACGGAAATCTCTAATACGGGGTATAGCAATAGAAATCAATCGATCCAGAAATTCATACATACGATCGCGACGCAATGTAACCTTACAACCAACAGGCCAGCCTTCACGCACTTTAAAGTTTGCAACAGACTTTCTCGCGTTACAGACGATAGGCTTTTGTCCGGCAATTTTGGACATATCATCTACCGCATGCTCAACAACTTTCTTATCTGCAACCGCCTCACCTATCCCCATATTCAGGGTGATCTTAGTGATCTTGGGTACCTGCATCGGTGATTTATAACCGAACTGTTCGGTTAATTGCTTAATCACCGTATTATTATAATGCTCTTGTAATCTGACCATGAGTATTGACCTTATACATCCACAACTTCATTGTTTGACTTGAAATATCGCACTTTTTGACCATCTTCCAGCGAACGATAACCGACTCGGTCACCCTTATTAGAGACTGGATTCCACATTGCGACATTGGAGATATGTATCGCTGCTTCTTTTTCGACGATACCACCTGGCGTACCCTGCATAGGGTTACCCTTGGTATGTTTTTTTATCATATTAACGTTTTCGACAAAGATCTTATCCGACTCACTAACCACAGATAAAACCACACCACGTTTACCTTTGTCCTTACCCGCAATGACTACCACTTCATCACCTTTCTTAATGCGCGCCATCTTAGAGTACCTCCGGTGCCAAAGAGACAATCTTCATAAACTTTTCTCCACGTAATTCACGTGTTACAGGGCCAAATATACGTGTACCAATGGGTTGCAATTGAGCATTCAGCAATACAGCAGCATTACCGTCAAAACGAATCAACGATCCGTCTGCTCTACGTACACCTTTACGGGTACGCACAACAACTGCGTTATAAACGTCGCCCTTTTTAACTTTGCCACGAGGGATAGCTTCCTTGATGCTGACCTTAATCACGTCACCAACGTTAGCGTATCGTCGCTTTGAGCCACCCAATACTTTCACACACATCACCCGGCGTGCGCCGCTGTTGTCTGCTGCATCAAGCATTGTTTGCATTTGAATCATGTGCGCTCTATCTCCTAAACCGGTTATACAACTTGTGCCTTACTGACAACTTTCTGTAAGCGCCAGGACTTGTTTTTCGACAAAGGACGTGTTGCTTCTATAATCACAATATCACCTTCGCCACATTCATTAGCTTCATCGTGTGCCATCAATTTGGTCGAACGACGCATGAACTTTCCATAAAGTGGATGTTTTACAGTACGTTCAATTAAAACAGAAATGGTCTTATCCATTTTGTTACTAATTACAGTACCCGTTAACGTTTTTGCTTGTGCTGTTTCAGTGCTCATACTTCTTTACCTGATGCAGTTTTTTTCTCATTAATAAGCGTATGGAGTCGTGCAATATTACGCCGAGTTTTTTTCATCTCACTGGGCTTATCAAGTTGCCCGGTGCCTTTTCTCATACGTAAATTAAACTGGGCACGCAATTCTTCCAATAAAATTGATTGAAGCTCTTCAGCTGTCTTTGCTCTTAGTTCTGCGGCTTTCATTACAATACTGTCCTCGCAACAAAGGTTGTCTTAATCGGCAACTTGGCAGCAGCTAATTCAAATGCTTCACGTGCTAGATCTTCTGGCACACCTTCCATCTCATAAAGCATTCTGCCGGGCTGTATTTGTGCAACCCAATATTCCACATTACCCTTACCTTTACCCTGGCGAACTTCCAATGGCTTTTTGGTTATTGGTTTATCTGGAAAAATTCTGATCCAGACCTTCGCACCACGCTTTACTTTACGCGTTAATGCACGTCGTGCAGCTTCAATCTGGCGAGCTGTAATACGACCTCTACCAACTGCTTTCAGACCAAATTCACCAAAGCTGACCTTATTAGCAACGGTGGCGAGACCACGATTACTTAGTTTCATTTGTTTTCTAAATTTTGTTCTTTTTGGCTGTAACACGTCAAATTCCTAGTTAGTTGCTTACTCTTAACTTATGCCTTGGCTTTTTCTTTTGTCACTTCTTCTTTCTGGCTTTCTTCTTCGACATTTTGTTCATGACCGACAAATACTTCGCCTTTAAATATCCAGACCTTTATCCCAATAATACCGTAGGTAGTATTGGCTTCAGCCGTACCGTAATCGATATCTGCACGCAATGTGTGCAACGGCACTCTACCTTCGCGATACCATTCAGTACGTGCTATTTCAGCACCATTTAATCGACCACCAAGACTAATCTTTATTCCTTGTGCTCCAAGACGCATGGTATTGGTTACGGCACGTTTCATTGCACGACGGAACATAATGCGTCGTTCTATTTGCTGAGCAACACTTTCAGCAACCAGAAAAGCATCCAGTTCTGGCTTACGTATTTCTTCAACACTAACATGTGCCGGCACACCCATCATTTTTGAAATTTCAAAACGAAGGCGTTCAATATCTTCACCTTTTTTGCCAATCACAATACCTGGACGAGCTGTATGTATAATGACGCGTGCATTACCTGCAGGTCTTTCAATCTGAATACGGCTGACTGATGCATTAGCCAGTTTTTTGCGTATATATTCTCTAACCTTCAGATCTGCGTGCAGATAATTAGCGTAGTCCTTACTGTCTGCATACCAGGTTGATGTCCAGTCTTTAATAATGCCGAGGCGTATCCCCGTTGGATGTACTTTTTGACCCATGCTCTTATTAATCTCCGTTTTCAGAAACCGTCACCGTAAGATGACTGGTTCTTTTTATAATTCTATCGGCACGGCCTCTGGCACGTGGACGTAAGCGCTTCATAGTCGGACCCTGATTCACTTGTATCGCACTAACTCGTAATTCATCGATATCAGCGCCGTCATTGTTTTCGGCATTGGCAATCGCAGATTCAAGGACCTTCTTAATGATATCCGCACCCTTCTTATTACTGAAGGCAAGCAGGTTAATTGCGCGATCAACTGCCATGCCACGAACTTGATCTGCCACCAGACGCAGCTTTTGCGGTGACAAATGTGTAAATTTTAATGTTGCTGAAGTTGCCATAATTTTGTTTTCTAGTAATTAAGATTTTCTATCTGCAATGTGTCCACGAAAGGTTCGCGTTAAAGCAAACTCACCTAATTTGTGACCCACCATATTTTCAGAGATATAAATAGGCATATGATCACGGCCGTTATGTACACCGATTGTCAAACCCACCATCTCAGGCATTACCATAGAACGACGTGACCAGGTTTTAATTGGACGCTTATCGTTAGATTCCTTTGCCGCTTCCACCTTCTTTAACAGGTGATGATCTACAAATGGACCTTTCTTTACTGAACGTGGCACGTGTAATCCTCTCGCTTATTTACGTTTACGAATGATTAATTTATCAGTTCGTTTGTTCTTTCTCGTTTTGTAACCTTTGGTTGGCGTACCCCATGGACTAACAGGATGACGACCACCAGAAGTACGACCTTCACCACCACCATGTGGGTGATCAACAGGGTTCATGGCAACACCACGTACGGTCGGCCGAATACCACGCCAACGTTTTGCGCCAGCCTTACCTAATGATCTTAGTGAATGCTCACCGTTACCAACTTCACCAATGGTTGCACGACAATCAGATAAAACCTTACGCATTTCACCTGAGCGTAACCGAAGAGTTGCATGTTGACCTTCTTTTGCAACCAACTGTACACCGGTTCCTGCACTTCGTGCTATCTGCGCACCTTTACCTGGTTTCAACTCGATACAGTGGACTGTTGTACCTAAAGGAATATTCCTTAATGGCATACAGTTACCAACCTGTATACTCGCCTCAGATCCAGACATGAGCTGCGCACCATCTTTAACACCGTTTGGCGCAATGATGTAACGTCTTTCTCCATCGACATAGAGCAACAAGGCTATATGTGCTGTTCTGTTAGGATCGTATTCAATACGTTCAACCTTAGCTGGAATACCATCCTTGTTACGCTTGAAATCAATTACGCGATAACGCTGCTTCGAGCCACCACCACGATGACGCACAGTGATACGACCATTATTATTACGGCCTGAATGTTTATTCTGTTTTTCCAGCAATGGCTCGTAGGGTTTACCCTTGTACAATTCAGGGCTAACAACCTTGACTACTGAACGGCGGCCATTTGATGTCGGATTTGGTTTAATTAATGCCATAATTTATTACCTGTTAGCCCCCCATGAAATCAATATCAAAGCCAGGCTTTAATTTGACATAGGCTTTTTTCCAGTTAACACGTTGTCCTGGTCTGCGTGCAAACATTTTTGTTTTACCTTTGACATTGACGACCTGAACGGATTGGACTTCAGCACCTTCAAACATGAGTTCAACAGCCTGCTTTATTTCCGGCTTGGTTGCATCCTTGGCGACCTTAAACACATATTGATTGTAAGCTTCACCTACCAGAGTAGACTTTTCAGTCACTCTTGGCTCAAGCAAAACTGTCATTAATTTTTCCTTATTCATGATAACCATGCCTCAACTTTTTTAACCGCAGCTTGAGTCATCAATACTTTTTCAAATCCAATCAATGTGTACGGATCGATTTCGTTAGTATCAATTATGTCAACCTTGGGGATATTCCTGACACCGAGATAAAGATGCTCACTTAGCTCTTCCGTCACGATCAATACCTCACCAAGTTCAAAGCTTGCCAACTTCTCTAAAACGAGCTTTGTTTTTGAATCAGCAACATCAAATTCATCCACACATATCAAACGGTCTTGGCGGACAAGTTCAGAAAATATTGAACGCATTGCAGCACGATACATTTTCTTATTCAGTTTTTTACTAAAGTCACGTGGTTTTGCAGCAAAAGTAATACCACCACCGCGCCATAATGGACTACGGATAGTTCCCGCTCGTGCGCGTCCCGTTCCTTTTTGTTTAAACGGTTTTTTGCCACCGCCCCTTACTTCGGAACGGGTTTTTTGTGCCTTGGTGCCAGAACGTGCACCTGCCAGATACGAGGTTAAAACCTGATGTATCAATGGCTCGTTAAATTCGGCCGAAAAAATACTATCAGCAACACTCATAGTGCCAACGTTTTTCTTGCCTGATGCTTGAATTGTGAGTTCCATTATTACTGCCTTATTGTCGTGTTTTTACCGAAGGTTTAACAATAACCTTGCCACCCTTGACTGAAGGCACTGAACCTTTAATCAAAAGCAAATTACGTTCACTATCGACACGAACTATTTCAAGGTTTTGAGTTGTGCGTTGCACATTACCCAGATGACCTGCCATTTTCTTACCTTTAAAAACCCTGCCCGGCGTTTGGCATTGACCAATAGAACCAGGAGCACGATGCGACAATGAATTACCATGTGAATTACGTTGGTGACTGAAATGATGCCGCTTAATCGCACCAGCAAATCCTTTACCATTCGTCGTACCGGTCACATCAACTTTTTGTCCCGCTTCGAACATATCAACTTTGATTTCGGCACCGGCTGTGTACTGTTCAAGTTCTTCATTGCTCACTCGATATTCCAAAAGCCCTTCGCCTGTTTCAAGGTTTGCTTTAGCGTATTCACCTGCTTCTGACTTCGTCAGTGCTGAGGATTTTTTTGATCCCCATGAAACCTGCACAGCGGTATAACCTTTAGATTCCGGCGTGATCAAACCAGCTATGTGATTAGGAGTCGCTTCAACAACGGTCACTGGCACAGAGTATCCTTCTTCTGTAAACACACGTGTCATGCCTCGTTTTCGACCTACTATTCCTATTGTCATTGTTCTTTCCGCTATTCTCTATATCAGTTAAGTTTAATCTGAACGTCAACACCAGCTGCCAGATCGAGTTTCATTAATGCATCAACCGTTTTATCAGTTGGATTAATAATATCCATCAGTCGTTTATGAGTACGAATCTCATATTGATCACGCGCATCTTTATTAACATGCGGAGAAATCAGAACGGTGAAACGCTCTTTCTTGGTCGGCAATGGTATAGGACCCTTGATTTGGGCACCTGTACGTCGCGCAGTCTCGACAATCTCCTTTGTAGATTGATCGATCAGTCGATGATCAAATGCCTTGAGGCGGATCCTGATTATTTGTTGTTCGGCCATTTAATATTTACTCAATAATTTTAGAAACGACGCCCGCACCCACTGTGCGACCCCCTTCTCGTATTGCAAAACGTAAGCCTTCTTCCATCGCAATCGGGTTAATCAACTTAACCGTAATCTTGATGTTGTCGCCCGGCATGACCATCT
>CALKEZ010000054.1 GCA_938084745.1 uncultured Gammaproteobacteria bacterium | reverse complement strand
CTGAATGTGATTTTCTGACGGCTATTGACGAACTCTGTCTCACGCGCGGCTAACTCAACATGCTTGGGCGTCACAGTATTGGCATTTGCGGCATAACACGCTAATAACGATTTGTCGGCGAGAATATTTATCCTGCGCAATAACCCATTAGAGTATTTCGAGATAGTCTTGATTGCCTTGTCGTTAAATAACTCAGCTGCGCGGTAGCCGCAGGAACGCAATCGTGAATTTATATAATCCTTGACCTCATTTGGTTTAAGCGGTGACAAATAGAAACTATAGGTAATTCGTTCTTTCAATTGTCGTATTTCTTGCTTTGAGATCATGACGTCCAACTCAGGCTGGCCGAAGATGACAATCTGTAATAATTTATTCTGCGCAGTTTCAAGGTTGCTGAGCAGGCGTATCTCCTCAAGCGTCGCGATCGGCATGCTTTGCGCTTCTTCAACAAACACGACGATCTGCTTGTTCTCAGCGTGACGTTCTAGCAGGTAATTCTGCAAAGAGTTCATCACCTTCAAACGCGTATCATCCGGTCGAACCTTAAGATTCAGTTCAAAGGCAATTGCATGCAGGATATTGTCTGGCGATAAGCTCGGGTTTGCCAGGTAGACTATTTCAATATTATCCGGTAATTCTTTTTCCAGCATCCGGCACAAGGTAGTCTTGCCACTGCCAACTTCACCCACCAGTTTCACGATACCTTCACCACTGACGATTGCATATATCAGCGCATCGAGTATGGCACCCCGATCTCCGCCAGGAAAAAACAAGCTGGTATCGGGCGTTATCTTGAACGGCGGTTGTTTTAAATTGAAATAATCGTAATACATTCGTTATTTACCGTGCACTCAATCCGAGTCCGTTTTTATATTTAGGCGCTGCAGCCTACTGTATAGTGTAGTACGGTTTATACCCAGCATCCGTGCTGCTTTACTCAAATTTCCATTCGCTTTTAATAAAGCATAATTGATATATTTTCGTTCCCACGATGAAAGCTTGTCATCCAGATGGAAATTCGTGCTTTTCAATTCCTGAGAAACAAAATCATCCTGATTACCTGAATCAAATTTAGTTTGATCAAAATCTTTTTCCAGCTCTGCTTCCAGTGCATCTGGAGTGACCGTTTTTCCTGAAAATTTCGCTGTTAAACGAATAGCAATATTGCGTAATTCCCTGATATTCCCGGGGAAACTGTAATCCTTTAATAAGGCTTTTGCCGCATCATCAAGCTCAAACATCGGATTGTCATTTGCGTACATCTTTCTGAAATAATCCATTAACTTAATGGCATCGTCTTCACGGTCTCTTAATGCGGGCACATGTATCGTTAACACGCAGAGACGATGATAAAGATCCTGTCGAAAACCACCCGATTTGACTTCATCTTTCAGGTCACGATTCGTAGCCGTAATGATGCGCGCTTTGGAAATTCGTGGTTTAGTCTCACCGATCCGGTAAAACTCACCATTCTCAAGCACTCTTAATAGCTTGGATTGCAGTGTCAGGGGCAACTCGCCAATTTCATCCAAAAATAAAGTGCCTTCACCCGCTTCTTCGAAGAAACCAGATTTCTCCGATGTGGCTCCGGTAAATGCGCCTCTGCCGTGACCAAATAATTGTGCTTCAAGTAGTTCAGGAGTAAAGGCCGCACAATTGATTGTGAGATAAGGATAACTTTGACGACTACTCGAATGGTGCAATTCTTCGGCTACCAATTCCTTGCCCGTGCCAGACTCACCTTCAATCAATACCGGAAAAGGCGTGTCTGCAAACTGGGCGATCAAATCACGCAATGTTTTTAAAGCAACACTCTCGCCCAGCAATTTGGTCTCATCAGGCGCCGCCGCTTTCTCTTTTGACTCCGCTTGTAACATCATCATTTGATGGGTTAAGCGGGCTTTTAATAACGTCATGTCGCACGGTTTTGGAATAAAATCGACTGCGCCTAGCGTCAAGGCATGATGAATATTCGCTTCATCGTTTTGACCGGATAACACCAGGATTTTAAAACTGTCATTTAGCGACATCAGCTCTTCAATTAACTTGAAGCCTTCATCTGGTGCGTGGGGTTTTGGTGGCAACCCAAGATCGACTAACGCGAGCGAAGGCTTTATGGCTAAATCCTGTAATTGCGACTTTACCTGTTGGCGCGTTTCAGCCGTAATCAGATCAAAGTCTTTTGCCAATACGACAGAAAGCGCATCGATGATGATAGAGTCATCATCAACAAATAAGAGTAACGGCTTGTCTGTGTTTACAGATGTATTTATTTTTTTAACAGTCGACGACAAAGCATTGATTCCTAAATACTTTCGTTGTCAAACATACAACCTAAAGATACTTACAGCAAGTACAATTAGGTGACCTTAGTAAAAAAATAGAGGATGAAAAAAGGCTGGAATCGGACGAATACGTTAGTTGTTCACGTACTTAATCGTTAACTCTTTGATCTATACCAAGATTTCGCCAAATAGCGACACTTGCTGCTGATTGGTTCATGGTATAAAAATGGAGGCCGGGTGCGTCGTTAGCAAGCAATTGCTCACAGAGTTCAGTGGTCACATCAATCCCAAATTGTCTGATTGAGACACGATCATCGCCAAATTCCTGTAAGCGCTTCAAAATCCAACGCGGTATTTCAGCGCCACAGGCATCAGAGAACCTGACCAGTTGGGTGCAGTTAATGATAGGCATCACACCGGCAACAATCGGGATATCAAGACCCAGTTTTTCGCAGTTATCCACAAAACGAAAATACGCATACGGATTATAAAAATATTGTGTGATGGCGCTATTGGCACCCGCATCAATCTTTCTTTTGAAATTTTCCAGATCAGTCCTGGGACTTCGAGCTTGGGGATGAAATTCCGGATAAGCCGCAACCTCGATATGAAAATGATCGCCGGTTTCGGCTCTGATATACTCCACCAGTTCATTCGCATAGCGAAACGGTCCATAACCAGCCGCACCCGATGGCAAATCACCGCGCAAGGCAACAATTCGTTTGATATCTTTTTCAACATACTTTTCAAGTATCGTCTTTATTTCATCAATCTGACTACCAATACAGGAAATATGCGGCGCCGCTTCCAGACCCGTCTTGCTGCGTATGTCCATGACGGTTTCATAAGTCATATCACGTGTACTGCCCCCAGCACCAAATGTAACGGAGAAAAAATCCGGTTTCATTTGCGCTAATTCGGCCTGAGTTGTTTGTAACTTACCTATTGCCTCGGGCGTCTTCGGTGGATAGAACTCAAAACTGAATTTAGGTGTGTATTGCTTTTGCGATTCCATTTTTAAAACCCTGTTAAAGGTGAAGAGGAGACATCACTGCGTAAATCGGGGACAGGTTAAACCCGTCCCCGAACAGTGCAAGTAATTAATAGCGGTAGTGATCTGATTTGTAAGGACCTTCGACGGGTACATTAATATAATCAGCTTGTTCCTGGCTTAAGACCGTCAGGTTCGCACCGATCTTCTGAAGATGCAATCTGGCAACTTTTTCGTCCAGATGTTTCGGTAAAACATAAACATCCTTGCCGTACTTTTCACCATGTTTGAATAATTCAATCTGGGCCAAAACCTGGTTGGTAAAGGAATTCGACATAACGAAACTGGGATGTCCTGTGCCACAGCCAAGGTTAACCAAGCGACCCTTGGCTAGCATAATAATACGTTTACCATCGGGGAATATGACATGATCAACCTGAGGCTTGATCTCTTCCCATTCGTATTTTTCCAGACTGGCGATGTCTATTTCATTATCGAAGTGACCAATATTACAAACGATGGCCTGATCTTTCATGTTGATCAGGTGCTCATGACGAATAATATTGAAGTTACCTGTCGTCGTAACAAAGATATCAATCTGATCGACAACATCTTCCAGTCTAACAACCCGATAACCTTCCATTGCCGCCTGCAATGCACAAATCGGATCAACTTCAGTAATCCAGACTGTCGCACCCAGACCACGCAATGACTGCGCACTACCTTTACCGACATCGCCATAACCCAGAACCAGTGCTACTTTTCCGGCAATCATGACATCTGTTGCGCGCTTGATACCATCAACCAATGATTCACGACAACCGTAAAGATTATCGAACTTGGATTTGGTTACTGAGTCGTTCACATTGATGGCAGGGAAAGGTAATTCACCCTTCTTCACCATTTGATATAAACGCTGTACGCCGGTTGTCGTTTCTTCAGTGACGCCCTGAATGCATGCCAAAGTACGCGAATAGAATGTGCTGTCTTCGGCTAATTTCTTCTTGATAGAAGCAAACATGCAGGTTTCTTCTTCAGAACCGGGATTCGCAATAACAGAAAGATCGCTTTCCGCTTTGGTGCCCAGTATCAGCAATAAAGTCGCATCACCACCGTCATCCAGAATCATGTTCGGAGAACCGCCATCAGACCAGGTCATGATGCGATGCGTATAATCCCAATATTCTTCCAGCGTCTCACCTTTGTAGGCAAAAACCGGAATACCCTGATCAGCGACCGCAGCGGCGGCATGATCCTGAGTTGAAAAAATGTTGCAGGAAACCCAGCGAACTTCGGCGCCAAGCGCACATAAAGTTTCGATGAGTACTGCTGTTTGAATCGTCATGTGGATTGAACCCGCGATACGGGCGCCTTTCAAAGGCTGCTCTTTAGCGAATTCTTCACGGATGGCCATTAAGCCGGGCATTTCTGTTTCTGCAATGCGAACTTCTTTGTGTCCCCAGTCGGCTAAAGAAATGTCGGCGACGAGATAGTCGTTTGATATTGATGTAGCAGCTACGCTCATATTGTTTCTCCTGTGTAAACAAATAAGCGAGCGCCGTTTGAAATTTTCCGTGTTTGCCTGAGCCTAGCGGATTATTAGTCCGTCGCAACGCTCCTCAGATCTACGGTTGTAAAAAAGAAACGGGAGTATATTACTCCCGTATCAGAATTTCAAAATTAGTTATGCCCCAATAATAAAGTAGGAGGGTTAATTTTTACTTTAACGCCTGGCGTAATGCGTCTGCTTTGTCAGTTTTTTCCCATGGCAAATCAATATCGTTACGACCGAAATGCCCATAGGCTGCGGTTTGACGATAAATCGGACGCAGAAGATCCAGCATGTTGATAATGCCCTTAGGCCTAAGATCAAAAACTTCCCGAATTGCCTTGATCAACTTGCTCTCATCAACCTTGGCCGTGCCAAAGGTTTCGAGGCTGATGGAAGTGGGTTCTGCTACACCAATGGCATAGGAAACCTGTAATTCACAACGATCTGCAAGACCGGCAGCAACAACATTTTTAGCGACATAACGTGCTGCATAGGCAGCGGAACGGTCCACTTTTGATGGATCCTTGCCAGAAAAGGCACCACCACCATGACGTGCCATACCACCATAGGTATCGACAATAATCTTACGGCCGGTCAGGCCACAATCGCCAACCGGGCCACCGATAACGAAACGCCCGGTAGGATTAACCAGATAGCGGGTTTTGTCGGTAATCATGTTTTTTGGTAATACGGGCTTGATGATCTCTTCGATAACAGCTTGCTCGAGATCCTTATGCGCGATGTCTTCATTGTGCTGGGTTGATAAGACGACGGTGTCAATCGACACAGGCTTACCGCCTTCATAAACTACTGTTACCTGAGATTTTGCGTCTGGCCTCAACCACGCTAACTGACCGGATTTACGCACCTCGGCCTGTTTTTTAACTAACAAATGTGCATACGTAATCGGAAACGGCATCAAGACATCAGTATCATTGCAGGCATAACCGAACATTAAGCCTTGATCACCAGCACCCTGATTAAGATCCAGGCCCTCACCTTCATTTACACCCTGGGCTATATCAGGAGACTGTTTATCAATCGCAACCAATACGGCACAGGACTCCCAGTCGAACCCCATATCAGAACTGTTATAGCCAATTTCGTGAATAGTCTTGCGTGCGACAGCTTGCATATCGACATAGGTCGATGTGGTTATTTCACCAGATAGGACCACCATGCCGGTATTGACCATGGTCTCGCAGGCAATACGTGCTTTTTTATCATCGGTAAAAATTGCGTCAACAACAGCATCTGAGATTTGATCTGCTACCTTGTCCGGGTGTCCCTCAGAAACTGATTCTGAAGTAAATATGTAATTATCAGCCATTAAGTCTTCCGTAATTTAGTGATTTGTTGAATTTTAAACCGCGCGAATTCTAACCTCATTAATAGTGATACGCACGAAATATGACCTTTTTTTTGTAAAAGGATAATATTTGTCACCCTAAGACAAACATCACGGAAAGAATAAATATGGTTTTGATGGAAACGCCGCTATGCAATTTCGGCGAGCAAGCAATCGACTTTAACTTAACCGGCACCGATGAACGACTATGGTCGCTGGCAGACTGTGCCGGTGAGAAAGGAACATTAATCATGTTCATCTGCAACCATTGCCCATATGTCAAAGCCATACAGACAAGATTGGTTGAAGATACGTTAAAGTTAAGTCACTTGGGTATAAAAAGCGTTGCCATTATGTCTAATGATCCGGCGGATTATCCGGAAGATTCTTTTGAGAATATGCAAAAAATCGCAAAACAATACCATTATCCGTTTCCTTACTTGTTTGATGAGACGCAAGAAGTGGCAAAAGCCTATGGCGCAATATGTACGCCGGATTTTTTTGGTTATAACGCCGATCTGGAATTGCAATATCGCGGGCGGCTTGATGCCAGTGGTATGAAGCCGGCAACGAATGACTTAAAACGTGATTTACTGAAGGCCATGACTGATGTTGCGCACACTGGTCACGGCCCCAAACATCAGGTTCCCAGCATAGGGTGCTCGATTAAATGGAAAAATAACGACTAGGATCTTGCCCCAAAGTGGCAGGTAAGCGACAATGCGCCGCTTGATTTCAGGTGCATACCTGCCTGTACCACGTCAACTTAATGGAAATTAAGCGCTACATTATGATCACCGCGCCATGGTGCAAGACGCCAGGCTTTGAATACGACTTTAATTAATAATCATTATTTTATGGGCTAAGTGCCCGGTTTAGAGGAAAAACTATGCTTACTAGGCATGAACTTGCCAATGCGATTCGTGCGTTAAGCATGGATGCGGTTCAACGTGCGAACTCCGGACACCCTGGCGCCCCGATGGGGATGGCAGACATCGCCGAAGTGCTGTGGAATGACTTTCTAATTCATAACCCGACTAATCCAAATTGGGACAATCGGGATCGATTCATTATGTCGAATGGCCATGGCTCAATGCTGGTCTATTCTTTACTCCATCTGTCCGGTTACGATCTGACACTTGAAGACATTAAACAATTTCGACAACTCCATTCCAAAACGCCGGGGCATCCCGAATATGGCTATGCGCCGGGGATAGAAACAACGACCGGACCATTGGGACAAGGTCTCGCCAATGCTGTCGGCATGGCGCTGGCGGAATCGGTACTCGCGGCACAATTCAACAAAGACGGTTTTGATATTGTAAACCATCATACTTATGTCACTGTTGGCGATGGCTGTTTAATGGAAGGCATCTCTCATGAAGCCTGCTCATTGGCTGGCACACTCGGTCTAGGCAAGCTCATCACCCTCTATGACAGTAACCAGATATCAATCGATGGTGATGTCGCAGGCTGGTTCACAGAAGATGTTCCTGCTCGTTTTGAAGCCTATGGCTGGCATGTCATCCGTGAAATTGACGGACATGATCCTGAAGCTATCAAAAAAGCACTGGCCGATGCGAAAGCAAATAAAAACCAACCCAGTCTGATTTGTTGTAAAACCATAATTGGTTGGGGCTCCCCCAATAAAGAAGGCAAGGAATCCAGTCATGGTGCGCCGCTTGGTGAAGATGAAATTAAGCTCACCCGCGAACGTCTCGGTTGGAAACATGATGCCTTTGTTATTCCCGACGAATATTACTCAGCCTGGGATGCAAAACAACGCGGTCAAAAACGGGAAGCCGAGTGGCAGGAAAAATTAGCCGCTTATGCAGCAGCACATCCGGATCTTGCCGCCGAGTATAAGCGTCGTCAGCAGGGTAAATTGCCAGATAACTGGACCGCGATTGTTAAAGATTATATAGACACGACAAATGACAAAGCGGAGTCCATCGCATCCCGCAAAGCTTCACAAAATGCAATTGAAGCATTCGCAGCACATCTGCCGGAAATGATTGGTGGTTCGGCAGATCTGACCGGTTCCAACCTGACCAATTGGTCGGGCTCCATAACTATCAGTAAAGCAAACAAAAACGGCAATTATATCTCCTACGGTGTGCGTGAATTTGCCATGGCCGCTATCAATAATGGCATTGCCTTGCACCGCGGTTTCATTCCTTACTCGGGTACATTCCTGATGTTTTCCGAGTACGCCCGAAATGCATTACGCATGGCCGCACTCATGAAGCTACAGAATATTTTTGTATTTACCCATGACTCAATTGGTCTCGGCGAAGATGGCCCGACTCACCAGGCGGTGGAACAAGCGGCAACCTTACGCTTGATGCCAAACATGTCCTTATGGCGCCCCTGTGATGCGGTTGAGACCGCCATTGCCTGGCAAGCTGCTATCGAGCGCCGCGATGGACCAAGCAGTCTTCTGTTTTCGCGACAAAATCTGGCACATATCACAAGAGATACATTACAACTGAGTAATATTAAACGCGGTGGTTATGTCTTGATTGAAGGCACGGACAGTCCCGATGCTATTATTATTGCTACCGGTTCTGAAGTAGAGATGGCGATTAATACCGCAACCGAATTTAATTCCAAAGGGAAGAATATTCGCGTTGTTTCCATGCCTTGCACCTTTCTCTTTGACCAGCAAGATGATGTTTATAAAGCGTCTGTATTGCCCAACGTCTGTCGTAAACGGATCGCCGTCGAAGCCGGCATTACCGATTACTGGCGTAAATATATTGGACTGGACGGTATTGCATTAGGCGTGGATACATTTGGTGAGTCCGCCCCGGCAAAAGCGGTGTTCGAACATTTCGGATTAACTGAATCAAACCTGAAACAACGGCTTAATGATCTATTAGGCGAAACGATTTAATTTTAAAATAGTACATAGAAACTGGAGCATAAGCATGGCAATTAAAGTAGGCATCAATGGCTATGGGCGTATTGGACGTAATATCTTGCGCGCCCTGTATGAATCTGGACGAACGGAAGAGATCCAGATCGTCGCAATTAACGATCTGGGTGATGCACATACTAATGCTCACCTGACCCAATATGACAGTGCGCATGGCAAATTCCCGGGGACAGTAATAGTTGAAGGCGACAACATGGTTGTTAATGGCGACAAAGTACGCGTCTTGTCGGAACGTGATCCTGCTAAATTACCCTGGGGCGAACTAGGGGTTGATGTCGTGATGGAGTCAACCGGTTTTTTCACCAGTAAAGCAAAGGCTAAAGCGCACCTTGATGGCGGTGCAAAGAAGGTAATAATTTCTGCACCTGGCGGCAATGATGTTGATGCGACGATTGTTTATGGCGTAAATCATGCTGTACTTAAATCGTCCGATACCGTTATATCTAATGCGTCGTGCACAACAAATTGTCTCGCACCGATAGCCAAGGTATTGCATGAGAACATTGGCATGCTCGCGGGTGTGATGACCACAATTCATGCCTACACCAACGATCAAGTGTTAACTGATGTTTATCATACGGACTTACGACGCGCTCGCTCTGCGACAATGTCTATGATACCGACCAAGACAGGTGCAGCGGCAGCGGTAGGACTGGTATTGCCTGAACTCAATGGCAAACTTGATGGTTACGCTGTACGGGTCCCGACAATAAATGTCTCTATGGTCGACTTAAGTTTCTCTGCGGCACGTGAAACCACGGTTGAGGAAATCAATGCCTTGATGAAAGAAGCCGCTGCCGGTTCACTTAAAGGCGTGCTGGCTTATAATGATGCGCCACTGGTTTCGATAGATTTCAACCATGACCCTGCATCGTCCAGCTATGATGCTTCGTTGACCAAGGTTATCAGCGGAACTCTTGTAAAAGTCGTCTCCTGGTATGACAATGAATGGGGTTTTTCTAATCGAATGCTCGATACTGCAGTTGCACTAATGAATGCAAAATAAGCGGGTTAATACGTGACGATACTGGTAAAAATTTCTGATCTGGATTTGTCGGGTAAGACAGTACTTATTCGCGAGGATTACAATGTTCCGATTAAAGATGGTCTGGTAAGCAGTGATACTCGAATTCGGGCAACCTTACCGACATTAATGCAGGTGCTGGAAGCCGGCGCCAAAATCATTTTGGTCTCACACCTGGGTCGTCCCGTAGCAGGGGAATACGACGAAGCTTATTCGCTTGCTCCCGTCGCAAAATGCTTGAGTGACTTTCTCGGCATAGAGGTACCTTTAATCAAAGACTGGACTGATGGCATCGATATGACAAACCATCGGGTCGTACTTTGCGAGAATGTTCGGTTTGAAAAAGGTGAAACAAAAAATGATGACGCACTTGCTCGCAAAATGGCGCAACTGTGCCAGGTTTATATCAATGATGCCTTTGCCACCGCACATCGAGCGCAAGCATCAACCCATGGCGTAGCAAAATATGCGGCCGTGTCTGCTGCCGGACCATTATTGATAAATGAATTAAAAGCACTGACGAAAGCGCTGCGAGAACCCGAGAGTCCGGTTATAGCCATCGTCGGTGGTGCAAAAGTATCCAGTAAGTTAACCATACTGGAATCCTTGTCAGAAAAAGTGGATCAATTAATAGTTGGTGGCGGTATTGTAAATACCTTTTTAAAATCGGCAGGCTATGAAATCGGCAAGTCACTTTATGAGCCCGATCTGGTCGATGTCGCGAGCAAACTAATGCAGGAAGCTGAAAAGAACGGATGTCAAATACCGCTGCCCATAGATGTTGTCTGCGGTAAAGAGTTTGATGAGTCCACAGCTGCAGTAACAAAACCGGTCAGTGAGGTTGAAGCGGACGATATGATCATGGACGTCGGTCCCGAAACTTCACAACAATTGAATGACATTATAACGAAAGCAAAGACGATCGTCTGGAATGGACCGTTGGGTGTGTTTGAATTCGATCAGTTCAGCCAGGGCACAAAAAATCTGGCCGATGCAATCGCTAACAGTAATGCTTATTCTATAGCCGGTGGTGGTGATACTATTGCCGCGATTTCGAAATTTAATGTGGAAGATAAGATTTCCTATATCTCCACGGGTGGTGGTGCATTTCTTGAATTTCTTGAAGGCAAGAAACTACCCGCGATTGAAATTCTGGAAGAAGCGGCACGCGCCTGGGAAGCTATGGAGCGAGCACGAGAATTGTAACCGTCCATCCATCCTGTGCAAAACAGGTGAATCACCCGAAAGCCCCTTTAATATACTGAACATAACAAACTAGACGGACAATCATAATTTAAATGAGAAGAACTAAAATTATTGCAACCCTTGGTCCGGCAACAGATCAGCCAGGCATGTTGGAAAAATTACTTGTTGCAGGAGTTGATGTCTTCCGACTTAACTATTCTCACCAAACACACGTTGAACACGAAAAGCGAATGACCGAGATTCGTCGTCTTTCACTGGAACATAAACATGCCGTTGCCGTTATTGCCGACTTGCAAGGGCCAAAAATACGCATCGAGCATTTTATAAACGGTAAAGTCAATTTACGTGAAGGCGCTAATTTTAAAATAAATACCGCTCTGGCCAGTGACGCAGGTGACGAAACTCAGGTCGGCGTAAGCTATAAAGAATTACCCAAAGATGTAAAAGCCGACGATAAATTAATGGTTGATGACGGCAGGATCGTGTTGCACGTCAAGTCAGTCGACGAACACATTATTGATTGCGAAGTTATCACTGGCGGCATACTGAGTAATAACAAGGGTATTAATCTGCAAGGCGGTGGTTTGTCTGCGAGTGCCGTGACCGATAAAGACATAGAAGACATGAAGCACGCGACTAAAGTAAAGGTCGACTATATCGCTATTTCTTTTCCAAGAGATGCTGAAGACATTCGTAAAGCACGCAAGATGATGGAGGAGTGCGGCTGTAAAGCACAACTCATAGCAAAGATTGAACGTGCCGAAGCACTAAATCATATCGAAGAGATGATCGAAGCATCCGACGTCATCATGATCGCACGTGGCGACCTGGGCGTGGAAATCGGTGATGCTTCTCTGCCGCCGGTTCAAAAAAGTTTGATTAAAATGGCAAGGGATATGGATCGTGCTGTCATCACCGCAACGCAGATGATGGAGTCGATGATCGAAAGCAAAATACCCACTCGTGCTGAAGTATTTGATGTCGCGAATGCGGTGATAGACGGTACTGATGCCGTCATGCTGTCGGGCGAAACCAGTGTTGGTCATTATCCGGACAAAGCCGTGGAAGCAATGTCACGTATTTGCGAAGAGGCTGAGAAACAGCGCAGCGTGCGCGTCTCTGATCATCGCATCAATCAACGTTTCGAAACAATTTCTGAAGCAATTGCAATGTCGAGCATGTATGCAGCAAACCATATGGGTGCCAAAGCGATTTGTACATTAACGGAAACCGGTGGTACCTGCCTGTGGATGTCGCGCATCAGCTCAGGCATACCTATTTTTGCTTTCGCTCGACACACCTCCACTCGCAGGCGCGTTGCTTTATATCGAGGCGTCTATCCAATGAAGTTTGATATTACCCATACCGATCCATTGGAGGCGAATAAACAAATGATTGATCTGTTAATTGCGCATGGCGACGTCGAAGAAGGCGATATCGTTATCATTACCAAAGGTGACCTGCGCGGCAGACGCGGTGGGACAAATAACATGAAGATCATCCAGGTAGGACAAGCCCTGGAGCACACACTTTAATTATTAATTAAAAACACACTTTCTATTTAAATAGCGTTAACGAGGAACCCAATAATGAGCGCAGCAGAACTCGAAGCCACAGCAAAGGCAATGGTTGCCAAGGGCAAAGGTATACTTGCCATAGACGAAAGCACACCAACAATAAAAAAACGATTCGACACTATTAACTTCGAGTCGACCGAGGAAAATCGTCGGGCTTACCGCGATTTACTGATCACTAATCCTGGTGGCAAAGAATTTATCAGCGGCATGATTCTATATGACGAAACCATGCGCCAGGCAACTAGCGCTGGCACTCCTTTCGCAAAGGCGCTTATCGATCAAGGTATTATGCCAGGTATCAAAGTTGATACCGGCGCAAAAGATTTTGCCTTGCACGCAGGCGAAAAAATTACGGAAGGACTCGATGGGCTTCGAGATCGACTAGCCGAATATAAAGCACTAGGTGCCAAGTTTGCCAAATGGCGCGCGGTAATTACCATTGGTGAAAATATTCCAAGCCAGGCCTGTATCGAAGCAAACGTACATGCCCTTGCCCGTTATGCGGGACTTTGTCAGGAAGCTGGTATTGTGCCGATGGTAGAACCGGAAGTATTAATGGATGCGGACAACACCATTGAGCGTTGTTATGAAGTTACCGAAATGACATTGTCTGCCTTGTTTAAGGCACTTAAGAGTCAGGACATCAGTATTGAACACACGATACTTAAAACCAATATGGTGATCTCTGGCAAACAATGTGCAGTACAAGCTGATATAGACACCGTTGCTGAACAAACCGTGCGTTGTTTGGTCAAGAACGTGCCACCCGAATTACCCGGGATAGTCTTCTTGTCTGGTGGACAAAGTGCTGAACTGGCAACCGCTCACCTGAATGCGATGAATGCAAACAACCCGGATCTGCCCTGGCCATTAAGTTTTTCATATGGCCGCGCGCTGCAAGAACCTTGTCTAAATGCTTGGGGTGGGAAAGAGTCGCATGTTGCAGCAGCTCAAAAAGCATTACTACATCGCGAAAAATGTAACAGTCTCGCATGCAGTGGAGCCTACCATGCCGACATGGAAACGGCTGCATGAGAATCAAATGACTATCGATGATCTAACAGAAGAAGCGAAAATCGCGTATCAGGCATTTCAGGAAATGGGTAAAAGCAAGCACTCTTATTTTACTTTTTTGCAAGAAATCGACGTGAAGTATAAATCCGGAGGCGCAGCGAGTATCGCTGAAAACCTGCAGCTCGAAAAGCTACTCGGTGTTCATGATAAAAATGTTATCGCATTTAATGCGGCTATGACCGCTGTTGAAGGTGTTGATGCCAGGAACGCACTGATTAAAATGATGTCTTAAACATAAACAAGTCATCACCTGATTGATATACAGGTGATGACTCGTTTAATCAAACAGATCTACCGACGAAAACCATACTCAAGCACGTAATATTCCGGGTTAAGATCCTTTAACGGCCCACGCAGTTTTGCCAACTCTTCTTCCGGTCCGTGCACTTCCAATCGAGCAATCTCACAGATTTTTAATGCTTCGCCAAGTAACGTACCGGCATTTTCAAGATGCGCCAAAAGAGCCTCGGCATCGGCGTAACCTTCGCGACAATGGACAATATCGTCTTTTATACTAAAACCATAATAAAGACAATTAGGTTCATTGTTTATGACTTTTTCAACAAACTGCTCGCACAGAGCTCTAAAATCGTCAAGTTTTCCAGTAGCTACTTTGAAATAAGGTAGAAGCGTACAACATTTATCCTGGGTTGCCATTCTTAACTCCTCGATTTACTTTGTGTTTATAGATCAGATTAATTTACTGGGACCCTGTCTTTTCCGAAAAATTCTGGCGCCTGCACAGAAATAATTTTAAGCGGAATAGTTGATAGCACTTTTACGCTATGAGGGGTGCCTTTCGGTACTCTGATGTAATCACCAGAAACAATTTCAAATGCTTCTTCGCCCAATTGTAAAAGTCCTTTACCTTCCAGTACATAGATCGTCTCTGAATGCTCAACATGTTTATGCAATGGCACCTGTTTTTTTACAAAGATAACAAAATCTGTTGAATACCCATCACTGGCGAGTTTAATGACATGAATATTTTCAATATCCTCAGGCGCTACTATCTCGGATAAAGCTCGTTTTTCTGCATACACCTGGCCAACGCTAAGCAGGCTCAACGGCAGCAATAACAATAGTCTGATGTTCATCGCGACTGGAACGCGTTCGAGCTCGTATTCATTCTGTTTCAGCCTTCTGGATACAGCACTAGCAGGACACAGCCTGATTCTGATTTTGGTGCATGCGATGATCCGGTGGGTAAATGCAGAAAACTACCCGCATGGAAATCTTCTCGGCCATCATTGAATACGCCAGAGATTACAAATATTTGTTCTGGTCCCGCTTCGTGTACATCTATACCGGGAAATACTGCACCAGCTTTAAATTCATAAACCAACGCTCTTTTACCATTGTCACCTTCCCAAAGGACGCGTTCGGTAATACCATCCGCACACTCCATTGCCTCAATGTCATTCCAGTTTATTGCCAGTGCACCTTCAAAATTCAATTCGTTATCCATTAACGTACCCCTTTCATTTTTATTTAAAACACCCCCATCCAGATGATGGGACGAGGGATTATGACAAGAGCGGTTTATGACCTCAACCTCTTTGCCGGTTAATCTACACAAAAGCTGAATGCACTTGTGTTTACTGGTCTCTTTCACACCTCGTTGAAGTAATGTGTTGTCCTATGTTTTTTTTACAAACTTGGTTAACAGTTTGTCCAGATTATTGGCAAATACTTGTCGATCGGTTTTGCTTAATGCCGGTGGACCGCCCGTCTGTATACCGCTGGATCGTAAGGTCTCCATGAAATCTCGCATGCCAAGCCGTGCCTTGATATTGTCCGGCGAATACAATTCACCACGTGGATTAAGGGCGAGCCCGCCTTTTTCTATCACTTCCGCTGCCAGCGGAATATCACCGGTGATAACCAGATCACCAACGGCTAGTCTTTTAACAATCTCGTTATCTGCAACATCAAAGCCGGGGGAGACCCGAACAAACTTGATATTCGGTGATGTAGGTATCGAAATGGTTTGGTTAGCGACCAAGGTTAACGACAGCGCAAGACGATCTGCTGCTTTAAAGAGGATTTCTTTTATGACCACCGGACAGGCGTCTGCGTCGACCCATATTTTCATATTTTGTAACTGATGCTGTTTAATGAATAACGTCGGCTATATCGAAACCAAACGTCGATAATGACCGCGGCAAAAACAGTACTATATTCCAGAATCAGTATCCATAGTGGCATTTCAAATGCGGCGACCTCTGTAGAATTTAAATTGATACCGACACAATAAGACAGCAAGACCATCACCGAGAAAGTCCAACTCCACAGACGTGGGAAAAGCACCGCGAAAGGTAATAACCAAAGCAGATACCAGGCATTGACAACGGGCGCAACCAACAGGAAAACACCAAAAATAATATCGCCTCGTGGCATAGTCCAGTTAACTGCTTTGACGTGCTGCCAGAGTAAGGCAGCATAAACGCCCAGAAACCCGATGCCCAGTATCATTTTTACGGTCAATGGCTCTAAATATAAACGCAACAAGGCATATGCGGAACTATTGAACTGCCAATCACGCGCGAAAACCAGCAAACCACCCATATCTGACGCACCTTGCCAGAGGAAAGGAGCATATAAAGCGAATAACACCAAAACAAATAATATCCAGTAGCAGAAAGACAGGCGCAATAAAATAAAGGGAACCATCAACAAGGCAAACACCTTGGCACCGACGCTGAAGGCCAACATACTCACTGCAGCCACTAACCATTGTTGCTGTCGGCAATACAAGGCGAGCATCATTAACATCGCCGCAAAGCCATCGGGATGTGCAGTAAAGGCTATCTCTTTAATTACCAGTGGCGACCAGGCATAGAGTAACACCCAACGAACCCTGGTTAGTCTGAGTAACAACAGGATCATCGCCATATCGATCAAGGCATAAAAAACCTGTAATACGCCTATTTGCGCTGGAGCAAACATGTGGCTCAACAAAAATGTATATTGCAGGGTAGGACCATAGATAGTCGGTACATCAGGATAATTGACCTGTGCCAGTAAACCATAGAACCTTGCTGGAATACTGCTATCTCCAAAGAATGTTGCCGGGGCTATGCCATAGGGTGTTCCTGTTTCGTAAAAACGATAGCCATCCCATAAGTATCGAAAAAAATCATCTTCCCACAAAGGATCGCCGCACACGCCTATCATTCGAAAACACGCAGCCCAAATCAACAGCCGTGCTGGTGTAAGTAATTTTTCATCCGCGTAATAAAATGCAACCAGGCTGGCAAGCAGACAAAGAGCAAGAAGACTGTAATAAGTTGTCAATGACAGGTGTTCTGGTTGTAACGATAACCAAGTGAGCACACTGTAGCCAACGGCACAGAACAGGCCAGCGCCATCAATCGTCCAGCAAAGCCGATTACGCTTAATACAGATATCAAATACCGTGTTCATCTGTAAGCTATATCATTAAATTTATGAGACATGAAGGCTGCCAACATTCTTAAACGAACCATTTTATCAGACCATACTCTATATATACTGAATCGTGTGCACTGTCTCAGACCAACCAACAATCCTGTGAGAAATATAATGAATATCCAATACTCTGGAATTTCAGTAATGCTCTTTTCAATAGTACTAATGTTGACTTCCAGCGCAACATTCGCTTCCTTCTCATATGATGAAATGACGCAAGAAGACCCCTATCATGTCGGCAAAATTACCTATCATCGGAAACTTGCCTGTTCCAGTTGTCCCTTATCAAACACAATAATCGATGCCTCTGTGTACAAATCTATCGTTCAACGGATCAATAATGAGGATGAATTTGCTGCATTGTTAAACGAAAAAGAACGAACAGCAGTAACCGAATATTTAGAACAGCTCTTTACACCGCGTTAATCCACGGAGTGGTGTGTGTACCAAAATAAATGTATTTACGTCATTATCCCCGCCAGAGACGAAGCCCAGGCCATTGCCCAGGTCGTGTTAAATCTACTGAATTTAACTAACGCTGGTGGTGATCAGATCATCGACACGGTTGTCGTCTGTGACAATGGCTCAATAGACAACACCGCTGCTATTGCGCGTGCGGCTGGTGCAGTCGTCGTAAGTCAGACACAAGCGGGTTATGGCATTGCGTGTTTGACCGCTCTGGCAAAAAGCAAAGAGGCTGACATTGTATTATTTATCGATGGCGATAATGCTTTTCGCGCACAACAGGCAATAGCGCTACTAGATGCAATTGTGAATGGTGCTGATCTGGCTATCGGTTCGCGCAGATTGGGTTGCATGGAAAATAACGCACTGACTATGCCGCAACGCTTTGGCAACTGGTTGGCGGGACGCCTGATAAAATATTTATGGGGTCAGACTGTCACCGATCTGGGTCCCTTTCGTGCGATCTCACAAACCGCGCTGCAACGCCTGGCAATGACAGACACCTCTTATGGCTGGACTGTTGAAATGCAGGTTAAGGCGATTCAGCTGGGCATGACGATAGAAGAACGTCCCGTAGACACCTATCGCCGGCTCGGTCATTCAAAGATCAGTGGCACTGTAAAAGGCACGATAGGTGCAGGCGTAGGTATTCTGTCTATGATTGCACGATTACGCTGGCGACAGTTCAGGCAAACCATAGGTGACAGCACCATACTGGAAGACCAACCCTCGCGTTCCCGGTAGAACGCTGTCCAAACCTTTTAAATCAGCAATAGATTGAGATAAAGATGATAGAACCGAAATCTAGCACACCAATTCAGCATAACTTATTAGCCATAGCCTGCTTTTCAATATTTATCTTACTATCCCAACTCGTTATAGCAGCACCGAAAAGCAGTCCGTTGGAGTTCTGGTCTCCCGGCAATGAGAACAATACCGGTGTCATCGATCACACCCTCTGGCAACAGATCCTCACCAGCTATCTGGACGATAAACATCAGAGTGGTATAAATCGTTTTGATTATGCGGCAGTTACTACAGAGGACCGTAAGATACTCAGCAAATATTTACAGCAGCTGCAGCAACTTGATCCACGTGAATATAATCGCGCTGAACAAAAGGCATACTGGATTAATCTCTATAATGCCCTCACCGTAGAATTAATATTGGCAAATTACCCGGTTCTATCCATCACCAAGATTGGCAAAGGTTTTTTTAGCTTTGGCCCATGGGATGACAAACTGGTAACGATACAGACGCAGGAACTGTCGCTTAACAATATTGAACATGGAATACTAAGACCTTACTTTAACGATAAGCGCATTCATTATGCTGTTAATTGCGCCAGCATAAGCTGCCCTGATTTATCCAGGACCGCCTATACTGAGGCTAATACAGAGCAACTTCTTGAACAAGGTGCGCGGGAATATATCAACCACCCTCGGGGTGTTAGTTTTGAAAATGATAAACTGAAAGTATCCAGCATTTATCACTGGTATAAAGAAGATTTTGGTGGCGACGATAAATCTTTAATTGCGCACCTGTTAAATTATGCAGAACCGAAATTGGCAAAACGTTTGCGTAACTACTATGGCGATATAGAACATCATTACGATTGGTCACTAAATCAGCCCTGATTTTATTTTAGATAATTATCGACTTACGCTGATATATAAAAAGCCGTTTCAGATGGGATAGACAGATCCCTAATCAGCGTAAATACGAACAATGAGAATTAATTAAGGAATAAAAAATGAAACTCATGTCTCAAATACTTTCTTTATTTTTTTATAGCTCGTTAAGTATCTCTGCCGTGGCAACAGATGAAACAACGATCGACTGGGGTTCAGCAAAAGAAATCAAAAGCCTGATAGAGTTAAAACTTCACCCACAAAACGGTGAGGTCAGTCAAGGGCCTAATTTTGCCGTATCGGACAAATCGCTTTCTGACGATTTTTCCGAGATCTATCTGGCACGAGTGATCGATCCGGAAGATGAAGAGTTTTATATTCTTTTCATTACTGCACATCATAATGATCCACATTGGCGAACTTATAATGTTGCAACAAAAAAAGACGGCTCTAAACTGTCCATAGCAACGTTATCAAAAAACCGGGATGTCTCAGTTAATGATGTTACTTATAAGTACGAAGAAAGGTTAGCGGTCACCTTAACCTTTATAGATTTTGCTGATTCGTCAACTGCGGGACTCGACCTGACTATTAGTGGCAAAAAATCCAACCAGATCATTATACCCAGCGTATATTTTCTGGCCATGCTACAAAGTATGTAAGGCCGGATTAATTCATAAATTATTCGCCCTGATTCTCGATAGCTTGCCTGGTGGAGTCGACTGAATCCAGTAACATGCCTTCCACTTGTTTCGCTTTATCTATCGTCTTGGTCTGCTCTTTCCAGACGTGATCTGTTGTTGTCTCAGCCTGTTTATTACCAGTGTCATCTGAACATCCGAACAATATCAAGCAAGAAACCAAGATCAGAAAACCGCTATTAAAATTTTGCATCATGTTACCTCGTTTATTAATCCTTAATCACCAACTCATTAATCGGAACAAACTGATTCCCTTGCATACCAGATAAACAACCGCTATCGATATCAAAATACCAGCCATGTATGAATAATGTGCCTGTCTCATAACGCTCTTTTATCCAGGGGAAGGTCATTAAGTTGTCGAGGGAGATTCTTATTGATGCTTTTTCACAATAGACACACTGCGTATCAAAATCTTCATCTCCATATTCACTAAGCACCTGATCTCTGGCTGACTTGGCAATTCTCATCCAGGGATCGATAAAACCATAATCATGATCAATATGATCGCCTTCCATGAGGCTTTTGATACCGCCGCACT
This sequence comes from uncultured Gammaproteobacteria bacterium, assembly GCA_938084745.1. Taxonomy (GTDB): domain Bacteria; phylum Pseudomonadota; class Gammaproteobacteria; order Eutrophobiales; family Eutrophobiaceae; genus UBA7359. Next base: position 312 of record CALKEZ010000054.1, on the reverse strand, counting down.
GACTATGCCCGAAAATAATAATGTGTTTTACATCAAGGTGTTTTACCGCAAATTCCATCGCGGCACTGGTACCGTGAGACTTCCCGTCCACTTCATTAATGGGAACCAGGTTGGCAACATTACGGATAACAAATATGTCGCCGGGAACAGTATCCATCACTTGTGCCGGATGCACGCGTGAATCGCAGCAGGAGATAACTAAAAATTTGGGTGATTGTCCCTGCTCGAAGAGACTCTTATATATTTCCGGTTGCTCTTGAAAATATTTTTTATGAAATCGTTGATAGCCATCAATTAATTTTTTAACTTCAT
>CALKEZ010000053.1 GCA_938084745.1 uncultured Gammaproteobacteria bacterium | reverse complement strand
GACTGCGCACTAGCCGGAGCTGCTGCTGTCTAGTAGAACATTTTAAATGGATGGGAATTGCTATACGGCAATTCCCATCATTAATAATATAGAAACGAGATTACTGTTATTGACCTGGTATGGTGTCCCGTTTCGTACCAGTGGCTTACCCTCGAAACCGATACCGATACCCGCAGCCTGTAGCATGGGCAAATCGTTAGCGCCATCACCCACAGCACAAACATGTTCAGCAGTAATAGTTAATTGCAGACGTTCTTCATGCAGTACATTCAGTTTTGTTTCCGCATCCACTATCGGCTCCATTACTTTTCCGGTTAAGTTGCCGTTTGCGATTTCTGTCTTGTTGCACACATAACGATCAAAGCCCAGTTTCTCTGCTACGATTTTTACAACCGGTTCAAAACCGCCGCTGACCAATACTGTACGTATTCCATGTTTACGTGCAGAATTAATTAACAACTCGGCACCCTCATTAAACTTGACTGTTTTCGCGATCTCGGTAAAAACATCACCCGACACACCTTGCAATAAACTGACGCGTTCATCCAGGGCTTTACGAAAGTCCAGCTCACCTCGCATCGCTCTGGCCGTTATTTCACTGACCTGTTCACCGATACCGATAAACGTTGCAATATCATCCAGCGTTTCCGTCTGTACAATGGTGCTGTCCATATCGCAGATCAAAAGTTTTTTCTTTCTTCCCGCAACCGGTAAAACAAAACTATCAAACCCATGCGCTGCCCCTGCTAGCAACAATTCGCGGAACAATCGCCATGCAACCAGAGTTGTAGCTGAAATAAAAATTTCAGTCGCGTTGTTATCAGGCAAGGCATTGATAGTGTCAATAGCGATGTTGTTTTGCTGCAGGGACTGCTGCACCAATTCAACAACATGCTCTGACGTTGAAATCAGAACGACAACAAACTCCGTTTGTTTATCGTCCGATTCGTTTAGTAACCAGTAAGGATTGGGGAATAGTGCCTCTTCATTCATAACATGAGCGGATCGAAGTGCAGGTATTGTGCATCATGAATGTGTTCAATAGATCTTAATGCCTCCAGATCTTTCTGACTAATAGGTGCATCTATCTCGAGTAACGAAATCGCATCACCCCGACTTTCCCTGCGACCAAGATGCATATTCGCAATATTGATACACCTGTCTGCGGCGAACAAACCAATTGCGCCGATCATCCCGGGTTCATCCTGATTGGTAATATAGAGCATGTGTTCACCAAACTCCGATTCAAGTTTGATTCCCTTGATATCGACCAGCCGTGGCCGGTTTTGTATCAGGGTGCCACAGACACTGCGTGTCTTATCTTCAGTAACAATACTGATCGTGACGCGATTATGATAAACGTCTTCCAGTTCTTCTTTGGCCTCGATGATATGTATTCCACGGTCTTTGGCCACATCGCGTGCATTAACTACATTGATATTTTCAAAACGTGGCGACAAGACTGATTTCACCACTTGTGTCGTTAACGGTTCCACATTCAGCTTGGCAATATCACCACCATAGGTAATGGTCATGCCTTTAATTGCCGTGTTGGTCAACTGTCCGGCAAAGGCGCCCAAATAATTGACTAACTGTAAATAGGGGCTTAATTGACGCGCTTCTTCTGCTGACAGGTTAGGCGCATTGAGTGCGTTCGTGATCGAACCTTCCAACAGATAATCCGAGATCTGTTCTGCAATCTGTACCGCCACTTTTTCCTGTGCCTCGGTTGTCGATGCGCCCAGATGCGGTGTGCAGATCACATTCTCCATGCCGAATAACGGGTTCTCCTTGGCCGGTTCTTCCAGGTACACATCCAGTGCCGCACCCATCAAATGACCACTCTCCAGCGCGACCTTTAAGGCCAATTCATCGACCAGACCACCACGGGCACAGTTGATCAACAACGCCCCTTTTTTCATTTTATTGATCGCCGTCGCGCTAATAATGTTTTCAGTTTCGGATGTTTTCGGTACATGCAAGGACACAACATCAGAAGTTGTGAGCAGTGTTTCCAGATCCACTTTTTTAATGCCGAGTGCATTGGCACGTTCTTCTGTCAGGTACGGATCATAGGCCTGAACCTTAAGACCAAAACCGATCGCCTTCTGCGCGACTATAGAACCGATGTTACCGGAACCAATAATGCCGAGCATTTTGCCGGTCAATTCAATCCCCATATATTTCGACTTGGCCCAGGCACCGGCATGGGTCGTCTGATTTGCCTGGGGTATATGGCGTGCTAATGAAAACATCATCGCCAAGGCATGCTCGGCGGTCGTGATGGCATTACCCATCGGCGTGTTCATCACGACCACACCCTTGGCCGTAGAAGCAGGTACATTGACGTTGTCGACACCAATGCCGGCACGTCCAACGACTTTTAATCGGCTGGCGGCAGCAAGCACAGTTTCGGTCACATTAGTTGCGGAACGGATGGCAAGGCCATCAAAATCAGCAATCATTGCCAACAATTCTTGTTCCGTCATTTTGCCGGTCTGTACTACCTCAATGCCACGCTGCTCGAAAACACTTACGGCCTGACTCGACATGGGATCAGATATTAATACGCGTACTTTTGTCATTATGCTATTTCCTTGGCGCTATCTGCGCTTAACCAACTTTGATATGCCCAATCTAGCCAGGGCACTAATTTTTCAAGATCATCTGCTTCTATCGTTGCACCACCCCAAATCCGAAAACCGGGAGGCGCACTGCGATAGGCCTCTATATCGAAAGCAACGCCTTCTTGTTCTAATGATTTACACATTGTCTTAATCGCTTTTTGTTGTGCTTCGATAGACAAACTTGTGAATGCTTCGGCAACAATCTTTAAACACATGGATGTTGTTGAGCGGACTTCAGAATCATCCGCTAGCCAAGCTATCCAGTCTGATTGCGAGACCCATTGATCGAGGGCGTTGAAATTATCATCACAGCGTTTTATCAATGCGGAAAGACCGCCGATGGAATCGGCCCAGTCTAATGCCGAATGCAGATCTTCAAGCGCCAACATACTCGGGGTATTGATCGTTGCGCCCTGAAAGATGGCTTCATCAACCTTTCCCTTTTTTGTAAGGCGAAATATTTTGGGTAAGGGACGATCAGGTTTAAAACTTTCCAGACGTGCAATGGCTCGTGGACTTAGGGCCAACATGCCAAAGCCACCTTCACTACCGAGCACCTTCTGCCATGACCATGTCACCACGTCCAGTTTCTCGTATTCCAGATCCATAGCGAATGCGGCGGAAGTTGCATCACAGAAAACAATACCTTCGCGATCAGGTGCGATCCAGTCCATATGCGGAACACGTACACCACTGGTCGTACCGTTATAGACAAAGACCGTATCGCGATCGGGTTTAGCCAGATCCAGATTCGGCAAGTCACCGTAATCGGACTGATAAATATTCAGATCATCAAGTTTTAGTTGAGTTTGTATATCGTTGGCCCAGTCACTGGAAAAACTTTCCCAGACGAATACATCAACACCGCGTTGGCCCAACATCGACCACAAAGCAAGTTCAAAGGCGCCGGTATCGGATGCCGGCACAATGGCAAGTTGCCAATCTTCAGGCAAGCCGAGTAAATCAGATGAGCGATTGATCGCTGCCGCCAGACGGGATTTTGGAACGGGCGCACGATGACTGCGGCCCAGATTATTCAGATTAAAGTTGGCAAGATCCCAACCCGGATGTTTCTTGCACGGCCCTGAAGAAAAACGAGCATCTTTCGGCCGCACGGCTGGCTTTACACAAAGCCCATTGGTTTGTGCGTTCATATTCTAACCTCTAATTAGTCGACGGTTTGCTCCGTCACGCGCGGGCAAGGTTACCTGAAATAAATAAAAACACAAAATTGTATTTATATTTATTTCAACAATATTGTTGCCCCAATTCGGGCAAATTCATGCAAAATCAACATGTAGATTCTTGTTTTAAATTCTAATATCAAATTAAGTTTGATATTGCGTTAGTGCTTTATTTCTATTAATCTGCTGCACTGCACAATCCTACTAAAATTCAACATGAGTGATGAAGAAACCATGAATAAGAATGCTAGTAATATTAATTACTTAAAATTTGGTAAGCTCGAAATAGCAGAGCGACTTTATAATTTTGTAAAGGACGAAGCTATCCCGAATACCGATGTCGATACTGAACATTTCTGGAATTCATTGACGGATATCGTCAGTGAGCTAGGTCCAAAGAATTCCGCCTTATTAAAAACCCGTGACGAATTTCAAGAGAAAATCGACAACTGGCATAAAGCGAACCGTACAAAAGATCACGATCCCGTTGCCTATAAAACTTTTTTAAAAGACATCGGTTACCTTGTCAAAGATGTGGATGACTTTAATATTTCCACCGAGAATGTCGATGCTGAAATAGCCACAATTCCCGGACCGCAACTCGTTGTCCCTTTAGACAATGCCCGTTATGTATTGAATGCGGTTAATGCTCGGTGGGGAAGTTTATACGATGCCTTTTATTCAACCGATACCATCTCGGAAGCAAATGGTTGTAGACGAATAAAAAAATACAATCCCATCCGTGGTGAGCGTGTTATCGAACGTGCGCGTCACCTCCTGGACAGACATTTTGCGCTTGAGCGCGACACGCATAAACATGTAACACAATACTTTATTAAAAATAATCAACTGGCTGTGTATTTTGGTGATGGAACGGAAACGACCTTATTGAAACCGCAACAGTTTGTGGGTTATACCGGTTCAGCGGAAAATCCTGATTCCGTCTTACTCTGCCATCACAGTTTACATCTGGAGATTAAATTCGGTGATGGTTACTTTATTGGTCGTCGTGACCACGCCAAGATATATGACGTGTTCCTTGAATCTGCGATAACGGCCATTATGGACTGTGAAGACTCTGTGGCGTCGGTGGACACTGATGACAAGTTAAAAGTCTATCGTAATTGGTTGGGCTTAATGAAAGGCACATTGGTGCGCACACTTGTCAAAGATGACGAGACTATAGAACGTACCATGGAAGCAGATAAGGAATACACCGGCATCGATGGTGAACCTGTTATTAAAAACGGTAGAAGTTTAATGCTGGTCAGAAATGTCGGGCATCATCTCCAAACTGATATGGTCTTGTATGATGGTAAACCGGTGCCGGAAACGATGGTTGATTTAATGGTAACCTCTCTTTGTGCGATTCATGATCTGAAAGGTAATACACAACGTCGTAATAGCAAGGCCGGTTCTGTTTACATTGTTAAACCTAAACTACACGGACCAGAAGAAATTGCCTTCGCCAATGAGTTATTTAATCGCGCTGAAGATGTCCTCGGTCTGAAACGACATACCTTGAAAATGGGTATTATGGATGAAGAACGTCGCACATCCGTCAACCTGAAAGCATGTATTAATGCTGTAAAAGAACGACTTGTTTTTATCAACACCGGCTTCCTTGACAGAACAGGTGATGATATTCACACCAATATGGAAGCGGGACCAATGATACCCAAAGCTGAACTTAAAAAAGCAAAATGGCTGGAAGCTTATGAAGCGTCGAATGTTCAGATAGGTCTTGAATGCGGTCTTAAAGATCGCGCCCAGATCGGCAAGGGAATGTGGGCTATGCCAGAAGAAATGAACGCTATGATGAAGACCAAGATTCAACATCTTAAAGCCGGCGCCAATACGTCCTGGGTACCGTCACCAATTGCAGCGGTATTGCATTCTATTCATTATCATCGTCTCAATGTTAAGAGTCGACAACTGGCATTGATGACTGCGAGCAAAGTTCTGGTTGATGATATTTTAACGATCCCATTGCTGGAGAAAGACCGCAACCTGACGGCGAATGAAATTCGTCATGAATTGGAAAACAACGCACAGGGTATTCTTGGTTATGTATCGCGTTGGGTTGGTCAAGGTGTAGGCTGTTCAAAAGTGCCGGATATTAATGACGTCGCATTGATGGAAGATTGCGCGACACTCCGAATTTCAAGTCAACACATTGCAAACTGGTTACATCATGGCATTGTCAATGAAGAAGAAGTGCGCGTAGCAATGGAACGCATGGCCGTAATAGTAGACCGTCAAAACAGGGATGATAAAGACTATCAACCGATGGCAAAAGATTTTACGAGCAGTGTTCCTTTTCAAGCCGCGATGGATCTGGTCCTTAAAGGCCGTGAACAAGCCAATGGTTATACGGAGTTCATACTGTACAAACGCCGACAGGAACAAAAAGCCTTAAATTAATCGTCAGTTGAAACAATACCCCTGCATGCAGGGGTATTTTATTTAAATAGCGGTACCAAACTCTTTTTCAAATCGCGTCTTGAATTCATCAAGTGTAAATTTATGGTTTTGCGTACCATGCTTCGCAATTTTGATTGAACCCAGTAATGACGCTATTCGACCCGTGGTCTCCCAGTCCATCTCATTAACGAGACCGTAGAGCAACCCGGCACGGTAAGCATCACCACAACCGGTAGGATCCGTGATTGATTCCGCTTTCACACAGGGGATATCAATTTGTTTATCCCGTGTGTAAATCGATGAACCATCGCCACCTCGGGTTACGATCAAGGCTTCAACCCGTTCTGCAATTTCATCCGGACCAAGACCGGTTTTATCCTGCATCATCTGCCATTCATAATCATTAACCGTCACCCACGTTGCCTTTTCAATGAACTGACAGAGTTCTTCACCATTAAACATTGGCATACCCTGACCCGGATCAAAAATGAAGGGTATACCGGCTTCGACAAATTGATCCGCGTGTTGCAACATACCATCACGACCATCGGGGGAAATTATGCCTAATTTACAGTCTTTCGCATCGGTCACTTTATTACGATGAGATTCATTCATGGCACCCGGATGAAAAGCCGTAATTTGATTGTCATCCAAATCAGTCGTGATAAACGCCTGTCCGGTGAAGGCATCGTCAACAACAGTAATATGGGTACGATTCATATGACGCTTATCCATCCAGTAAGCATAAGGGTCAAAGTCCTTACCGACTGTTGCCATGGGCAACGCAATCGAGTTATCGAGTAAATTCAGATTGTAGGCAATGTTTCCGGCACAACCACCAAACTCACGACGCATTTCGGGAACCAGAAAAGACACATTAAGCATATGCACTTTCTCGGGAAGGATGTGATTTTTAAACTTATCGGGAAAAACCATAATATGGTCATATGCCATAGACCCACAAATCAAAACACTCATAATATAGAACCCTTTATAGATTGAATTTTCAAGATCATTAAATAGATGTAAAGTTTAAGAATAAAATGACAGGTTATAGCCTGCAATATATCACCCATGAGGATGCCTGTTAATGTTATTTTCAGAATGAATATGAATTATATGTTCGGTTAACAAGCCTGATAAAAAAAATTCAATAGAATGACACTCACTCAAATAATATTTCATCAACAGACTGTCTTCGCCTTTTTCGTTTACTGTCTAGGCATCGCTATAATTCTTCCCTCATTTGCTTTTATCCATGACAAATTAGGCCATACTTTTCTGCAATATTGCTGGGTTAAGATCGGCATGCCTTTAATAAGGGCATTTTTAATTATTGGTTTTATTATGCTCATTTACCCGATTAATTTCGGTATTGATTCAGCACCCTCAATTAATACTCTGTTAGCGATGGATGAGATGCGTTCAAGCTTTCTCATTAACATGATCTTCTTACTGACCTTTTTCTTTCCCTTTGTGCCGCTACTGGGAAAACTGGATGAACTGACTATTCCCTTACAAGGGATATTGTGCTCGATGATAATTTTTAGCTGGTTATGTCAGGGTCTGGATATTAATGACTACAAACTGCTGCCGGGCGTTAAGGCGCTTATTTCAATTATTATTATCTCTGTCATGACACACTGGCTGGCTAAACAATTAGCGGATTACATTGGTGACTATCTCGACAAGCAATTGCATCGCGATGGATTCAAGACCCTCACCTTCACAGCGGTAATCCTCATTATGCAAAGTCCGGTTATTTTTATCTTTGGTTTATCGCTCGGCAAACAATTATCTTAAGATGCTTTACCCAGCTTTACCTGAGCTTTCGAATTTTTATCCAGAATCTGTTTCAGGAATCTGCCGGTATGTGAAACCGGATTGTCGGCCAGGTCTTCGGGTGTCCCGGCGGCAATAATCTCACCGCCCCCATCACCACCTTCCGGTCCCAGATCAACAACCCAATCAGCTGTTTTGATCACATCAAGATTATGCTCGATAACTATAATGGTATTCCCGTGTTGCCTGAGACGATGCAAGATATCGAGTAACTGCTGAATATCATGAAAATGTAAGCCGGTTGTTGGTTCATCGAGGATATACAGCGTTTTGCCGGTATCCCTTTTTGAGAGCTCTTTGGAAAGTTTAACGCGTTGTGCTTCACCGCCGGACAGAGTCGTCGCATTTTGTCCCAGCCTGATGTACGACAAACCCACGTCCATCAACGTTTGCAATTTGCGCGCGAGCACCGGTACAGCATCAAAAAATTCGCGAGCTTCTTCGACACTCATATCCAATGTTTCATGAATGTTTTTACCCTTATAGCGTACGTCGAGTGTTTCGCGATTGTAGCGTTTGCCTTTACAGGTATCACAAGGGACATAAATATCGGGGAGAAAATGCATTTCGACTTTAATCAGACCATCGCCTTGACAGGCTTCACAACGCCCACCTTTCACATTAAAACTAAAGCGTCCGGGTTTATAAGCGCGCGAACGTGCCTCGGCAGTTGCTGCAAATAATTCCCGAATAGGCGTAAACAAACCAGTATAGGTTGCCGGATTAGATCGCGGTGTGCGTCCGATGGGACTTTGATCAATATCAACGACCTTATCAAAGTGTTCCAAACCCTCTATCGATGCATAAGGTGCCGGTGAAGTATTCGCTCGATTCAAATCTCGAGCGACTATTTGATAGAGTGTGTCATTGATCAACGTCGATTTACCGGAACCCGACACGCCTGTTATGCACGTCATTAAACTCACGGGTATAACGAGATCAACATTCTTTAAATTGTTACCTGTGGCCTGCTTCAACTCCATCACTTGCATGGCATTAAAAGGCGTACGCTGTGTTGGAACCGGTATTTGCTTCTTGCCGGACAAATACTGACCGGTTAATGAATTCTTATCCGCAGCAATCATTGCTGGTGTCCCTTGAGAAATAACCTCACCACCATGTACGCCTGCACCCGGACCGATATCAATCACATGTTCCGCGGCATTAATCGCTTCTTCATCGTGCTCAACAACAATAACGGTGTTACCTAAATCCCGCAGGTGAAACAAGGTCTTAAGTAAACGTTGATTATCACGTTGGTGTAATCCAATCGAGGGTTCATCGAGAATATACATAACCCCGACCAGACCCGCGCCAATCTGGCTGGCCAGTCGTATGCGTTGTGCTTCGCCACCCGACAGAGTTTCCGCACTACGCTCAAGTGTTAGATAATCCAGTCCCACATTAACCAAAAAGTTAAGCCGATCATTAACCTCTTTCAATATCTTGACTGCAATCTTACCGCGTGCGCCATCCAGTTCGAGTGATTGAAATAAGGACTGCGCCTTGATCACCGTCATCGCAGTAATATCCGACAATGAAATATCATTAATTAATACATTACGTGCAGATTTATTCAGGCGCGTACCGGCACAGGCCGGGCACGATTTGTGTGTCTGGTATTTAGCCAGTTCTTCGCGCACCATAACGGAATCTGTTTCCAGATAACGTCGTTGTAAATTGGGGATGACTCCTTCGAAAGGGTGCTTTCGAATAGTTGATTTATTCCGTTCGCGTAGATACTCAAATTCAATTTCTTCATCACCACTGCCATAGAGAAGTGTGTTTTGAATATGATCTGCCAATTCCTGGTAGGGGGTATCAAGTTCAAAATGATAATGGGCCGCGATCGATTTGATCATCTGAAAATAATACGCATTACGTCTGTCCCAGCCCTTTATCGCGCCACCAGGCAAACTCAGCTCAGGGTTTTGCACAACCCTGCCCGGATCAAAATATTGCACGTGTCCCAGGCCATCACAGGTGGCACAGGCACCCGCAGGATTATTGAAAGAGAATAAGCGTGGTTCCAGTTCACTCAGGCTATAACCACATTTATTGCAAGCATAGAGCGATGAAAATAATTGTTCCTCGGTGTTTTTATCTGCGTCCATTGGTACAATCAACGCAATGCCGTCGGATAAACGCAATGCTGTTTCAAAAGATTCCGCTAGTCTTAACTGCAAGTCTTCCCTGACCTTAAAACGATCAACAACAACTTCTATCGTATGTTTTTTACGTAATTCAAGCTCGGGTACCTGATCGAGTTCAACGACATGCCCATCGATGCGGGCGCGAATAAATCCTTCTGTGCGCAAACGCTCGATAACCTGAAGATGTTCGCCTTTACGTTCCTGAACAACAGGCGCGAGTAGCATCAGCCGTTCTTCCTGAGGACGGGCCAGAACCAGATCAACCATCTGGGTGATCGTTTGCGCTTCAAGCAAGACATGATGTTCAGGACAAAAAGGTTGTCCAACTCGTGCGAACAAAAGTCGCAGGTAATCGTATATCTCGGTGATTGTACCGACCGTAGAACGCGGATTATGTGATGTGGTCTTTTGCTCGATGGAAATCGCAGGCGACAAACCTTCAATATGATCAACGTCCGGCTTTTCCATCATCGAGAGAAACTGTCTGGCATAAGCAGACAGGGACTCGACATAACGCCGTTGCCCTTCAGCATAGATCGTGTCGAACGCCAGAGAAGACTTACCAGAACCGGAGATTCCCGTCACCACAATTAACTTGTCGCGCGGGATATCAATATCAATATTCTTCAAATTATGGGTTCTGGCACCGCGTATACTTATCGTATCCATGTAAACATTTCACTATTCTAGAGGCAACCTGCTAATATAAATGCTTTTCTAATCTCGATCCAAATTAACTTCAAATTTTAATGAGTTCATCCACCATGTCTGCCGCCGAATTAAAGGCGACGCTGTCACTTTCTGCCGTATTCTTTTTACGCATGCTGCCCTTATTCATGGTGTTGCCCGTATTAAGTCTGGCTGGCGATTCATATCAGTCATCCACACCCCAATTACTGGGTCTGGCTTTGGGTATTTACGGTTTGACTCAGGCCAGCTTTCAAATTCCCTTTGGCATGTTGTCCGACCGGTTTGGCAGAAAGCCGATAATTTGCCTCGGATTACTTATATTTTTTTGCGGCAGCCTGCTTGCGGCAATGACCGACTCGATATACGGACTGATTCTGGGCCGGGCCTTGCAAGGTGCCGGAGCTGTGGCTGCGGCAATAATGGCACTGGCCGCCGACCTGACAACGGATGAACACCGAACCAAAGTAATGGCCTGTATCGGCATCAGTATTGGCATCTCATTTTCTGTTGCCTTTATCGTGGGCCCCTTACTCTATAGCTACATTGGCATACACGGCCTTTTTTATGTTGGCGCCTGCCTCGCCATTCTGGCCATAGTCACCTTACTGACGATAGTGCCAAAGCAGGCGGCGCAAACTGATAGACAAAAATACATTATCAATCTGCAAAGTTTAAAATCTGTCATTGCTAATAATTACTTGATAAAACTGGATATCAGCATCTTCACATCACATTTAATCTTGATGGCCAACTTTGTGGTCATACCGATAACCTTGCGTGATTTTGCACAAATAGCCGCTACCTCTCATTGGCAGATATATCTCGGGGTTTTATTCAGTTCTTTGCTCATTATGGTGCCTTTTATTATTTTTGGTGAACGTCTGGGTAAAACGAAATTGTTTTACGGGATCAGTATTGTATTGATAATCCTTTCCCAGCTCGGTCTCGCCTTCTTTCAGGTTAACCTGATATTGCTGGTTTTCTTTTTGATTCTCTTTTTTGGTGCATTTAATTACCTGGAAGCGTTACTGCCGTCCGAGGTTTCCAAAGCAACTAGCGTTGACACTAAAGGTACCGCTTTAGGCGTTTATTCCAGCTCGCAATTCATCGGTATTTTCATAGGCGGTGTGCTCGGTGGTTTTTTCTACCAACAATTCGGCATCGCAAGTGTACATTTCTTTTGTCTTTTCATGGCGTTATCATGGTTGATGCTGATCGCTTTCCTGCCGCATCATGATCATCGGACGAAAAATAGACTTGAAGATGAGACCGTACAAAGCGAAAATGGCTCATGATAGCAATAGCAAATTCAAGCGTGTAAATACTCATCCATATACTGGAAGGTTTTATAAACCTTTCGCAAACATCGATAACACAGTTAATTATATTTTCTAGGAGAGGGTCCAATGGCAAGGGGTGTAAATAAAGTTATTCTAATTGGTAATCTGGGTAACGATCCGGACATTCGGTACACCGCTGGCGGAGCTGCTGTAGCTAATATCAGTTTGGCTACTGCGGAATCATGGCGTGACAAGGAAAGTGGTGAACAACAAGAACGTACAGAATGGCATCGAATCGTATTTTTTGGGCGTCTTGCTGAAATAGTCGGTGAATACCTGAAAAAAGGCTCACAGGTGTATGTCGAAGGTCGTCTGCAGACGCGTAAATGGCAAGACAAGGAAGGTCAGGATCGTTATACGACCGAGATTGTCGCTAATGAAATGCAAATGTTAGGTGGTCGCAGTGGTGGTTCTGCCAATTATGAACCGGCTGCCCAGAGTTCCCATAATAATGAGCCTGCTAAAAAAGCTGCACCACCATCCAGTTCGGCGCCAGCACCTGCTGATGATTTTGATGATGATATCCCGTTCTGATCGTTCGACAATTTCAATTCAGTAAAAACAACAACCATAAGGCCCGATCCTGTTATGTCGATAATTACTCAAATTAATTTGCTTAAAAAACGTCGTACCAAAATCATTGCGACGCTGGGTCCTGCGAGCAGCGAACCCGATCAGATACGTAAATTAATTAAAGCGGGTGTTAATGTTTTTCGACAAAACATGTCACATGGGGATCATGCTTACCACAGAGAAACCTATGCCAGGATCCGCGAAATCGCGCAGGAACTGGATGAGCCTGTGGCGATATTGGCCGATCTTTGCGGTCCGAAAATACGCACCGGAAAATTCAAGAACGATGGCATTGAGTTAAAACCCAATGAAACAGTTATTGTCACTACCCGTAATGTAGAAGGTAAGCCCGGTTTAATTCCATCACAATATGCGGCGCTGGCTGATGATGTTGAACCCGAAGATCGCATCTTGCTTGCTGACGGTACGCTGGAATTAGAAGTTGATAACATCGAGGGCACAGAGATTACCTGCACTGTGATTTATGGCGGTAAATTAGGTAATCATAAGGGCATTAATTTACCCGGCGTAAAAGTATCCGCGCCGTCCTTAACGGATAAAGATAAAGCCGATGCAAAACTGGCTCTCGAATTGGGCGTTGATTTTCTGGCACTGTCTTTTGTTCGATCCGCCACTGATATTCTCGATTTAAGAAAATTGATAACAGCACATGGCGGCAACGCACACATCATTGCAAAGATCGAAAAACCAGAGGCACTGGATGAGGCAAGCGAGATACTGGATGCTGCTGATGGCATTATGGTTGCACGCGGTGATTTGGGCGTTGAACTAAGCCCGGAACAAGTGCCCGTTGCACAACATCAACTGATCGATCTGGCTCGTAAAAAATTCAAACCGGTCATTGTGGCAACACAAATGCTGGAGTCGATGATAGAGAATGCACGTCCAACTCGCGCGGAAGTAACGGATGTGGCCTATGCGGTGACACTGGGTACGGATGCCATTATGTTATCAGGAGAAACAGCGGTAGGCGCGTTTCCTGTTGATGCCGTAAAAATGATGGATCGCATCTCACGTCAGACTGAATCCTATCTCTGGACCCATGATGCCTATACCGCCAGACCTGCCGATATAAAATCAAAAACTGCCGTATCAATCTGGGATGCTGTGGCAAACTCGATGGCACAAATGGCTCAGGATCTGAAAGTACATGCTGTGGTCGTTATTTCACAAAGTGGTATGTCTGCTGCGACCATGAGTTCGGTCAGACCAGCAGCACCCGTGGTGGCTATCACCAGTCGACCCGATGTTTGCCGAAAAATGGCCATGTTGTGGAGTGTCGTACCCGTCCTCTCGGAAGATGCCGGCAAGTCTAATCCGAATGTTTTAGCCAGACAGGTGGTGGTTGATGAAGGAATGGCTCTGGTTGGTGAAAAAATATTATTGGTGCGTGGCTTTCATAGTGAAAATACCTTAAACACACCGTCAGTGACCGTTATTACTATTTAACGCAATTTATATATCGGCACCGCATCATCCGCTGCGGCCTGATAGCGTACGGTGAAATCATTAAATGCGTTCAGTGCATCTTCTGCATCTTTATCTTCACGTATTTGAAAACTGTCTATACCGCAACGATGCATGAAAAATAGTTGATCACGCAATACATCACCAATCGCACGTAGATCACCTTTATAGTCATAACGATCTTTTAACAGCCGCGCATGAGAATAACAGCGGCCATCTTTAAACACAGGGAAGTCGAGCGCTATCATAGAAAAGTGTTCCAGGTCACTGATCAGATCCTCTACATCAGTATCACCGTTAATCCAGACCGCATGCTTTGACGCTTGTTTCAATAATGTTTCGCGATTCGCCTGCCAATAATGAAACGGCAGAATCACATCACCGTCGGGTACAGGTGCAGCATCATCCAGGTCACGTATGACAGACCATTCATCATCTACAATTTTTTTATCTTTAATTACTCGCATGCGCTTTTTCCTTAACGGGTTTCTTTGGATAAACACGATCTTTAAATGGTGTAATACCTACACGACGAAAGGTGTCCAGGAAACGTTCTTCTTCCTGGCGCTGCTCGACATAAACATCAAGCAATTTACCAATCACGTCGGCGACTTCTGCTTTTGCGATGGAAGGACCAAGACGCTCACCTAAACAGGCATCGCTTTCAGATGAACCACCGAGTGTTAATTGATAAAACTCTTCGTCCTTCTTCCTGACACCAAGAATACCAATATGCCCCACATGGTGATGACCACAGGCATTCATACAGCCCGACATCTTGATCTTTATATCGCCGATATCATGCAGGTAATCAATGTCATTGAATTTATCATTAATCTGCTTGGCAATAGGTATTGATCCGGCATTGGCTAATGCGCAAAAATCCAGACCCGGGCAACAAATCATGTCGGTTAATAAACCGATATTTGCCGTGGCTAGATTCTTCTCCAGCAGTTTTTCCCAAAGTACAAACAAATCAGCCTGTTTAACATTTGGTAACACCAGGTTTTGATCATGGGTCACCACAATTTCACCGAAACTATACTTATCAGCAAGATCAGCAATATGGTCCATTTGTTCATCAGTCGCATCGCCGGGAGCTACACCGGGAGCTTTTAAAGAAACAACGACCGCTTTATAACCAGCGACTTTATGCGGAAACAGGTTTCGTTTAGCCCAGTTTGAAAAAGATTTATTTGATTCCTGTTCTGCGGCAAAGCTTTTATCTTCCGCGGCACTCGCATCGTAATCAGGTGCTGTAAAAAATCCTTTAACGCGATCAATTTCTTTTTGATCAAGTTTCATCACCCCATCTTTAATCTGCAGCCACTCTGCTTCTACCTGCCGGGTAAATTCTTCTTTGCCAAGATCGTTAACCAGGATCTTGATGCGAGCCCGGTACATATTGTCTCGACGACCATAACGATTATAAACACGCAGTATTGCTTCCAGGTATGACAGCAAATCCTGCTTCTGCAGAAAGGGTCTGATGCTAGGACCAATAAACGGCGTACGCCCGAGTCCACCACCGACAATTACATTAAAACCGATTTCACCGGCATCATTCTTAACCAGATAAAGACCAATGTCGTGCACCTTTACTGCGGCACGATCATGCGTTGCGCCCGAGACCGCGATCTTGAATTTTCTGGGTAAAAATGAAAACTCGGGATGAAAGGTTGACCATTGTCGAATGATTTCACAATAAGGCCGTGGATCATCGAGTTCGTCCTGGGCTATACCGGCAAATTGATCTGAGGTTGTGTTACGAATGTCATTGCCACTGGTCTGAATAGCATGCATTTCTACACTGGCCAGATCAGCTAAAATATCAGGCACCGTCTCAAGTGCAGGCCAATTATATTGCACGTTTTGGCGAGTACTGAAATGAGCGTAATTCTTGTCATATTTTCTGGAAATATGTGCCAGCATTCTTAATTGTTCACTGGATAATAAACCATAAGGAATAGCAACCCTGAGCATCGGCGCATAACGCTGCACGTAGAGTCCATTCATCAGACGTAACGGACGAAATTCATCTTCAGTCAATTTACCCGCAAGAAAACGCTCGGTTTGATCACGGAATTGGGCCACTCGTTCATTGACGATGGTTTGATCGTAATTATCGTACTTGTACATAGGATTTAATCTGTGTCCTGCTGGTATTTAACGGCGCGAAAGATAGCAATTAGTTTTAAGATGGAAAAGGAATAGATTTAACTATATTTATTCGCAATTGTTATATGAAGCCCTCTTTATTTCGAGCGCGACAATAATAGCTGAAATCAGAAGAAAACAAACAAAATGAAGGAATTATTTTAAGAAAAGTAAGGAAATGCTGAAAATGAGGACAAGAATGTCTACCTAACAAACATATTTGTAAGGTTTACTCAGGAAAATTGATGTCTCGCCAATAAACTTCTGCCTTTTCGGGTCAGATAACCTTCTTGATCAATAAAACCCTTGTTCTCAGCCAGTTTAAACAATGTGCCAGGCTGGCTCTTAGGCAGATAAACCAAGCCATCTCCATAATGATATTCAAGTACCTTTGCTATGTCTGATTCGATGTTTTGATCTAATCCTGATGATAATGCGTTCAATGAATTCCTACCTGCTACAAATTGATTTAAGATTTAACGTTATATATTAGTTACTTATATAGGTTATCTATATCTAAATGTCAAATAGTTATTGTAACTTCATCTGAAATAGTCGTTTTATCGACTAATATCGAATAGAACCAGTCGCAATAAACCTGGTTTTTAGGGTTGAATTACGGAATATGCTGTTTTGCCAGATAGTCATGAGTACGCATTTCTTCCAAACGACTGATTGTTCGTTTGAACGGCTCAAGTAAACGTGTTCCCTGGTAAAGTCCATCTGGGTCGGCGTCTGCGGTAATGATCAACTTAACGTTACGATCATAAAATTCATCGACCAATGTGATAAAGCGTTTCGCGATATCGTTAACGTAATCATCCATAATCGGGATATTCGCCAACAATACAGTTTGGTAGAGTCTGGCAATTTCAATGTAGTCTGCCGCACCCCTGGGACCATCACAGATAGCCATAAAATCAAACCAGACAACGCCATCGCCACAGCGAACGGTCTTAATTGGTCGGCCTTCTATATCGAGTGTCACCCCCGTCTCACCAATATCAGGACAAACATGCGTAAAATTATCCTCCAGCATTGCACTGGCACGATCATCAAGCGGCGAATGGTATATCTCTGCCTGATCAAGAAACTGCAATCGGTAATCGACACCAGTATCAACATTAACAACACGCGTATTGTGTTTTAATAATTCAATGGCGGGTATAAATCGATCGCGTTGTAAACCATCCTGATACAACTGATCCGGGTGTTGATTCGAAGTAGCAACTAAAATCACACCGCGTTCGAACAAAGCCTCCAGCAAGCCGCCTAATAACATGGCATCGGCAATGTCAGCCACGTGGAATTCATCAAAACACAATACCTGTGTTTTATCAGCCAGACGATCGGCCACAATCATCAATGGGTTTTCAATATTACCCAGTTGCCTGAGCTCATTATGTATTTTTTGCATGAAGCGGTGAAAATGAATTCTTAATTTCTTTTCAAATGGTAAACACTCATAAAAACAATCGACAAGATAGGTTTTTCCGCGCCCTACACCACCCCAGAAATAGAGACCCTTGACCTGTTTTGGGGCAGACAATATAAAATGCGATCGTATTCTACTGATTAGATCATTATCTTTTTTAGACAATTCACATAAATCATCAAACAGGTTTTGCAGATGAACGACCGCGGTTCTCTGCGCAGAGTCCGACTGGAATCCTTTTAAACGAACATCGCTTTTATACTTATCTAATGGAGTCTGCATGTCTTATTAATTATTATGTCTCTGGAACAGTGTCATTTATCCATGCACCGTGTAAATTAAATTTTTAAATAATATCATGAGCCGAACATGCTACCAGTATTAGTATTAATTCTATTCATTATCGTTGTTTTTTTACCGCAGTTCTGGGTTCAACACGTTATTAAGAAATATAGCCAGCCGATAGAAGAATTACCGGGAACAGGTGGCGAACTGGCACAGCATCTTATCTCTCGCTTTCAGTTAGATGACGTTGCTGTAGAAAAAACAGACAATGGCAATGATCATTATGATCCGGATTCAAAAACAATTCGACTTTCCGAGACGAATCATGACGGTAAATCCCTGGCTGCTGTAACAATTGCAGCACATGAGTTTGGTCATGCTCTTCAACACCACATGAACTATAGACCGCTATTATTAAGAACCCGACTGGCAAAGAAAGCTGCCATTGCTGAAAAGATCGCTTCTATTATTCTGGTGAGTTCACCATTCATACTGATACTGATAAAACTACCCATGATTACTATTGTTATGTTGCTGGCCGGCATTACTATCATGTGCCTTCCTCTTATCCTCCATATCTTTACCCTGCCAGTTGAATTTGATGCCAGTTTCAATCGCGCCTTGCCCATATTGGATGAAGGCAATTATATCCCTGACACAGCAATGCCCATTGCCAGGAAAATACTTTCCGCTGCGGCACTTACTTATGTCTCTGCTTCACTTGCCAGTCTGCTTAATTTTTATCGTTGGTGGGCAATACTAAGACGCTAGAAAAGGGAATGTTGTTGACCACTTAATACGGGCCTGACAAATTGCTGCGTATCCAAAACAACATTTTCATCGGCAATCAAACCAGACTGTTTACAGGCTTTGGCAAACCGCTTTTTAATCAAGTCTGCGTAAACGCCGGTACCGATCATTCGACTATGAAAATTCGGATCATTGTGTTTCCCGCCGCGCATGTCTGTCAGCATATTCATCACATGCGATGTCTTTAATGGATAATGGGTGTCCAGCCATTCTTTAAACAGGTCTTTAATTTCATGCGGCAATCTAAGTAAAACATAGCCTGCGTTAATAGCACCGGCCTCTGCTGCCTGCTTAAGTATCGTTTCCATCTCGCTATCATTAATAACCGGAATCACTGGCGCAAACATAACACCGGTTGGAATCCCGGCCTGGGTCAAATTAGATAATGTTTGTAAACGCCGCTTCGGTGCTGTCGCTCTGGGTTCCATTTTCTGCATCAATTGATGATCCAGTGTCGTTATTGAGATAAAGACTTGCACCAGTTTTTTTTCTGCCATCGGCGCGAGCAAATCGATATCACGTTCAACCAGACTCGACTTGGTGACTATCGTGAGTGGGTGCTGATGCTTTTTTAATACTTGAATAATTTCCCGCGTAGTGTGATATTCGCGTTCAATCGGTTGATAGGGATCTGTGTTGGTTCCTAAAGCGATGGAAGAGCATTGGTAAGATGGTGCGGCGAGTTCTTTTTCCAGCAAGGCCGCCGCGTCAGGCTTGGCAAATAATTTTGTTTCAAAATCCAGTCCCGGCGACAAATCATAATAAGCATGCGTCGGTCTGGCATAACAGTAAATACAACCATGCTCACAACCACGATAGGCATTGATGGATTGATCAAATGGTATATCAGGTGATTTATTTCGGCTTATTATCGATTTCGGTTTTTCTATGGTAACCGTAGTAACCGGTTTATTGTCTTCTGTTTCATGGTCCCAACCATCATCAATCTTATCGCGACTATGCTTGAGATAACGCGCGTCCGGTTTACTTGCAGTGCCGCGCCCTTTTAAAACAGGTTTGTTAGCCTTCGTGCTTCTTTCATCTTCAGGCATGACTTAATCATTCACATCGTTATCATCGGGTAACGCTTTATTGATCAAATCATCAGATAAACGCTGTTTGATCTCCAGATCCCCCAGCTTACGAATAGCCTCAACTTTCGACACCAGATTTCCTCGTCCTTCGGTTAAACGATTATGCGCGACTTGATAAGAGTTTTGTGCCTTCGCCAGTTTATCGCCGACATCCTCCAATGCATTTACAAACCCGGTGAACTTGTCATACATATCGCCAGCCTGCTTGGCTATTTTCTGTGCATTCATATTTTGATATTCATAGCGCCACATATTCTGAATAATTTGCAAATTCATGGTTAATGTCGATGGGCTTACCAGAAAGATTCCGTGTTTGAATGCGTCTTGAAACAGATTGTCATCATGCTCGAATGCCAGCATGAGCGACGGTTCGATGGGTACAAACATCAACACCATGTCCAGTGAATTTAAACCGACGAGTTCCTGATAGGTTTTGCCTTTCAGCTCAGAGACATGATCACTGATAGACTTCAGGTGCTCCTTCAATGCCAGTTTTTTCAAATCTTCATCTTCAGCCGCGTAATAACGTTCATAAGCATTCAGGGAAATTTTCGAGTCTATCACCACATCCCGATTGTTGGGTAAATGTACGATCACGTCTGGCCTGTAGAGCTTATTGGCTTCATCACGATAGCTGCCTTGCATTTCATATTCACGGCCTTTGGTCAGACCGGATTGTTCCAATACTTTTTCCAGAATAACTTCACCCCAATCACCGCGTTTTTTACTTTCCCCCTTTAAGGCATTAGTCAGGTTGATCGCATCCTTGCTCATTTTTTCATTCAATGATTTTAAACTGGTAATTTCATGATAAAGCGATAAACGATCTTTCGTTTCCTTATCATAGACATCTTCTATTTTTTTTCTAAAATCACCCAATTGTTCACGTAGTGGATTTAGAACTTCACCAATATTCAATTTATTTTGATCAGTAAATTTTTTACTTTTTTCCTCGAGGATTTTATTGGAGAGGTTTTCAAAAGCATGTGTCATTTTGCTTTCTGCCTGTTCCAGCAAGATCATTTTTTCCTGTATTGATTTTCTTTCTTCTTCAAGTCTGGTGACTAACTCGGCGATAGTAACTTTATTATTTTCTATATCTTTTTGCAGATACTTATTTGTATTCTCTCGTTCCCTGACTGTATTGTTTAGTTCCTCTATACGAGCGTCCTTATTTTCGGTACGTTCCATTTCCACAGCTAATTTACGGTCCAATTCATTATTGCTAGCAGACAATTTCATCATCTTGCTTTTGTAGATTAACCACATGATGGCCAAACCCAGCACAAGTCCCAGGATTAGAGCCTGCAGCGCGGCATTATTGTTTAACAGTTCAGTCATATACAGGTGTTGTCCCAATGATAAACACTATGGTAATTTCACTATCTGAAAGTCACTTACCTTACCTGAGGAAACGGTAATATAAAATCTTCGGATCAGATAGCGCATTTTGTGAGTAAGTTTGCAGAATATAGCATTGATTCGATATTTTTTTTGTTTATAATCAATGCTTAGTCAATAACATTAAAAGTATATTCATCTTTTTCAACCAGAACTTAATGAAACTGAAAGGCATTATCTTCGACGTAGACGGCACCATGGCGGATACCGAGGAGATTCATCGGCAAGCTTTCAATCAAACCTTCCAAGAATTTGATCTTGACTGGCATTGGTCGAAGTCCGACTACCACGAACTACTCTTCATTTCCGGCGGCAAAGAACGCTTTAAAATATGCCTGGAAAAAGACGACGAGCTTAAAAGTAAAATCGAAAACCCAGGGCTTTTCATTAGAGAGTTACATCAGGCTAAGTCGGAAAATTATCGCAAGATGCTGGCAAGTGAGCATATTCAGCTTCGGCCCGGCATAAAGAGACTACTTAATGAAGCGCAGGACCAGCGAATTCAACTTGGTATCGCCACCAGTTCCTGTTTGGCTAATCTTAATATACTTATTAACACCACGCTGGATATCGATCCTAAGGAATTGTTTAGTAGTATCGTAAGTGCCGATACCGTCACCGATAAGAAACCTTCTCCCGTTGTTTACCAATGCGCACTCGCGGGTATTGGGCTGGACGCTGAGACATGTGTTGCAATTGAAGATACCCGAAATGGAAATCTGGCAGCACTGAGCGCGGGCTTACAAACCATTATTACAACTCATGCCTATACTATCGACAATGACTTTACCGATGCATCGCTGGTCGCAAACCATCTGGGTGAGCCAGACAATCCATTCCAGGTAAAGCAAGGTTACAGCTACAATAAATCACATGTTGATGTAGAGCTATTGGACCATATCATTTTCAATAGCATGGAAAATAGCGCTGATGATATTTTGCCGAAAATTGCATCTAACCTCAATTAAGCAACGCCCCCCCATTAATAAAACGTTCTCTAAGCTATCGGTATACTAATCAATATTACAGCGTCATAATACCGCTATGACCTTATCTGAATTTCGCTATATCGTTGCGGTTGCCAATGAACTACATTTTGGACGTGCCGCAGAAAAATGTTTTGTTAGTCAGCCCACACTTAGTGTCGCGGTAAAAAAAATCGAGGAAGAACTCGGTGTTACCTTGTTTGAACGACACCAGCATGAAGTCTCTATTACACCCATTGGTGAAACAATTATCAGGCAAGCTAAAATAGTCCTGAATGAAACAAACACGTTAAAGGAACTTGCCAAACAGAATAAAGATGAATTAAGTGGTGAATTGAAACTTGGTGTCATATTCACCATTGGTCCTTACCTGCTGCCCAAGTTAATACCGGTGATCCATAAACAGCTTTCCGAACTGTCATTAATAATAGAGGAAGACTATACCGAGAATTTATCCACTAAATTAAAAGCCGGAGAGATCGATATTGCTATTCTTGCAAACCCGTTCGAACAACCGGGAATATGCACAGAAATCCTTTATGAAGAACCTTTCATGGTTGCCTTACCGAGCAATCATCCCTTAACCAAGAAGAAAAAACTCAATGCAGACGACTTATTAGACGATACAATGTTGCTATTGAAATCGGGCAACTGTTTTCGGGATCAGGTCGTGAAGGTTTGTCCCTCGTGTGTCAGCCCCATGGGCAAAAGCAGAAAATTACAGAAGACACTGCAAAGCAGTTCGATAGAAACCATTCGGCAGATGGTAGCCGCAGGTGCCGGCATAACCATACTGCCAACCTCATCGACAGAAGCTCAAACCGGTTTAAATGGCCTGTTAGAATACCGCCCGTTTACCAAACCGGTTCCTTTTCGCGAAGTAATTATTGCTTACCGAAAATCTTTCCCGCGCACAAAAGCCGTTGAGTTCATAAAAAAATCAATCCAGGATTGCACGCTGCCTGACTAGATTTTTATTTTCTAAGTACAAGAAATGCTGCCGAGTTACCTCTAAGAATCAGCAATAAAAGAGAGTCATCTTTTTTATCGACTGCTTTTAAAAACTCATCCAGATTTTTTATCGACATTTTATTAACTGAGGTAATGACATCACCTGCTCTTAATCCACTACGCCATGCAATACTACCGCGCTCCACATTAACAACAATGGCGCCTTCGACTTTTCCAAAATAAGGACTGTCTTGTTCGATATCGCTAACGGCAACTCCCTGTAACAACTTATTAACCGATCTGGGATCAGTACTGGCCTGAGATCTTTCATCAACGGTAATAACAAACTCGGACTGCTTACCATCGCGTAATACCTTGAACTTTATCGTTTCCCCGACCGGCAGCAAGCCAATATGGTTTGCAACATGATTGGCATTACGGATCTTTTTGCCATCAATAGAAATAACAATATCCCCTGTTTTCAAGCCTGCTCTACTTGCAGGTGAGTCTTCCACCACTTCATTGATGATCGCACCGCTTTGTTGATCGAGCCCAAAAGCTTCTGCCAGGGAAGGACTGATATCTTGCATACTTACGCCGAGATAGCCCCGTTTAACTTCTCCTGTCGTAACAAGTTGTTCCGTTATCTGCATCGCAAGATTAATCGGGATAGCAAAGCCTATGCCTATATTGCCGCCACTTTGCGAAAATATAGCGGTATTAATTCCAACCAGTTCTCCACGCAAGTTGACTAATGCGCCACCAGAATTACCCGGGTTTATTGATGCATCGGTCTGGATAAAGTCTTCATAACCTTCAATCCCGAGACCACTACGCCCCATCGCACTGATGATGCCCGAGGTGACCGTCTGCCCGAGTCCAAAAGGATTACCGATGGCAACCACAAAGTCGCCGACACGTGATTCATCCGAATTAGCTGGTTTGATATCTACCAGATCTTCTGCTGGCATTTTTATGACCGCGACGTCTGTTTCAGGATCAGTGCCAACCACCTCTGCCTCAAGCTGACGACCGTCGCGCAAGGTCACCGTGATTTGCACAGCATTGGCAATCACATGATTATTGGTTAATACGAGTCCACGCTTTGCATCGACAATAACACCCGAACCCAAACTGTTGGTTTTACGTTCGACAGGTTGGTCGGGGACATTAAAAAACCGGCGAAACCGGGGATCGGCAAATAATGGATTAAGCTGCTGTTTAACGCGACCTTCGGTGGCAATATTCACAACCGCCGGTGTTACTTTTTCCAACATCGGTGCCAGACTGGGTAGTTCCTTGTCATTAACTCCTAACGGCAAGGCAGCATTTGCATTAACAACTAACAGTGAAAGAAGAACAAGACACAACAGCGCCAGTTGTCTGGGAAAATAATTTTTCATAACACGGTTATCCATTTATTTAGGTTTTTAATTTCTTATTAGGAAGAATTGTTTTACAAAAGTTCAGTTATAAATTTTTGATATACAAGCTGAGCCATTAAAAAAGGCGGGCCATGCCCGCCTTTATCACATCATCAAGAGTATTAACTCTTTACTTCTATTTTACGTGGCTGAACTTTCTCAAGTTTCGGCAAGGTTACTTCCAGAACACCATCCCGACCTTTTGCCTCAATCCGTTCAGCATCAGCAGAATCCGGCAAACTAAAGCGTCGATAAAAAGCACCACTCACTCGTTCTACGCGTTTATAGCCCTCTTTCTCATCACGTGCTTCTGTTTTACGCTCACCCTTGATTGTCAGAACACCATTATCCATGGTTATCTCGATTTCTTTTGGGTCAACACCCGGGAGATCTGCTGTAATCAAAAAACGATCCGCTTCTTCTTTTATATCCACTGCCGGACGCCAGTGACTGGTGACTATATTTGAATAATCATTGTCATTACCAGCCAGGGGTTTATCTGCATAACCCAGCTGATTTAATTGCTGTTGGAATCTGTCTAACAGACCCCATGGTTCATAATTAACTAAGGACATTTCTCTACCTCCAGAATTTTGTCATCTTTACTTGCTAAAAAGATGGGGGTTGGCAAATATTTTTCAAGAGATCTTCAAAAATTTTTGTACCCTTACAGGAAGGCCAGTATCAGACTATCGATTGCTCAGATTCGGTAAGCTGTTTTTGTCATTAACTTTGAGGTTAAATCCATGAGCCGTTTTATGCCCACGGGCAATTCATTTGCTCCTGCCGTCTCGGCAATTGTCGCATGGTGTAATTCATCTTCTCGCATTTGTTCCAGTATCGAGCGGCTGGAATTATCATGCTGGGGTAATTGAGCCAGATGTTCATCAAGATGCCGCACCACTTGATGTTCGGTCTCGGCCAGGAATCCTAAATTCCACTTGTCACCAAAACACCCGGCAAGCAGCCCAATGCCGAACGACCCCAGATACCACACCGGGGTCAGATAACTGGGATGGTCACCCAACTCTTTTAGTCGCGATTCACACCACTCGAGATGGTCGATCTCTTCTTCGGCAGACTGCTGCATTGTTTTTTTCAGATCATTATCCCTGGCCGTCAATGCTTGAGCCTTATATAAGGCCTGGGCCGCTACCTCTCCGGCGTGGTTGACGCGCATCAAACCGGAAATATGCTGTCTTTCCTGCTCATCAAGCTCGGAGTGGGAACAAGATGCCGCTGGATAAGCTCTTTTTTTGTGAGATGGACCCGATCCGGCAAGATTCTTCCCGATGACAGAATCGAGTGCCATAATGCCACGGTCTAATATGCCGTATTGTCGTGTTTTCATTGATATTTCAGCTGTTCTACAAGATTCACTATATAATAATGTGTCTAATTAAAAATTGCTTGTCTGCTAACAGAAGGTATTTCATCCATATTAGATGAGAATATCGCTCTGATAATATTGACAGGCCAGAGGTCAATCCGTACTATTCCACCTCTTTTTTTACCCGGGTCTCCCGAATTTCTAGGAATTAGCATGAAAACCTACTCTGCAACACCTGCTGATATTAAGCGCGACTGGTTCGTCGTCGATGCCTCAGGCAAAGCCTTAGGTCGTTTGGCGACTGAAATTGCAAGGCGCCTACGCGGTAAGCATAAAGCTGAATATACTCCGCATATGGACACTGGTGACTATATCGTCGTCATTAACGCAAAAGATGTCCAGGTATCGGGAAATAAACGAACCGACAAAATGTACTACCATCACACCGGTTTTCCTGGCGGCATTAAATCAATCAGTTTCGAAAAACTGATCGCCAAGAAACCAGAACAAGTTATCGAAATCGCTGTAAAAGGTATGCTTCCAAAAGGACCATTGGGCCGGGACATGTTCCGTAAACTCAAGGTTTACCCTGATGCTAGACATCAACATACAGCTCAACAACCGCAAGTATTGGAGATTTAAGGGATGTCAGACCAAGTTTATTACAGCACCGGTAGACGTAAGAGTTCATCCGCACGTGTATTTTTAAAACGAGGCTCCGGTGAAATTACAATTAATAGCCGTACCTTAAAACAATATTTTGGCCGTGAAACAGGTCAAATGATTGTACGCCAACCATTAGAAACACTGGAAATGCTGGATCAGTTTGATTTCAACATCACAGTTACTGGCGGCGGCATCTCTGGACAAGCAGGCGCGATTCGCCATGGGATTACCCGCGCATTAATTGAATATGATGAAACCTTACGTAGTCCATTGCGTAAAGCCGGTTTTGTAACCCGTGACGCTCGTGAGGTTGAACGTAAAAAGGTCGGTCTGCATAAGGCTCGCAAACGTCCTCAGTACTCAAAACGTTAAAATCGCGTTACATCAGTATCAAAAAAGAGGGTTTTTACCCTCTTTTTTTTCGCCTACACGATATACGACTGCATGGATGCATGAGATGGAACGACCCAGGAGGCAAAGCCGAGGCGATGTCAGGAACAAATTCTCGAAAGATTTAAACAGAATCGCAAAGCCATGAGCAAATATTAAACACTTTGGGGCACGCCTGAGAGCAAGACCGCGGACGCTGACAGAACTGTTCTTCAAATATATTGAATATATTCAATATGTTAAACCCATATTTAATAATGTGTTACATCTCTAAGGTATTCACTCACAAAATATTTATCGGTTTCATGAAACCCTTATTAAAGGGAAAGCACTTCCTATCAGAGTAAACCCAAACATCTATAAGGTGATTTCTACAAACCGACTTTCACAAAGGTTCGTTGATGCTTTATTCTTTAATCATAAACATGTAAAAATGTGTGTGTGAATATTAGAACAACATTACAATGACATTTTCACTGATATGAATGCAGACTAATTAACAGGTTGACCATTAATGTCCACTTACAGAATTAAATTTAAATTATCTTCTTTCTATGAAGATGAGAAATACAACCTGGAAAAAATCGTAGTTCATGAAATTGATGCAGAGGACTTAGAAGAACTTGAAGAAATTGTCGATGATTCCGGTTATATGGAAAGTATTAATGAGAGTCCCGTCATAAACAAAGACACTGATAGTTATCCAAACTACATCAATATTGATTACATTGAAATTAAGAATGAAGAAGGGGATATTCTTTATGAAGAACAAGATGAATATTCATCACATCTCCTATCTAAAACAGTGCATTGATTAAGGACTTCTACTATTCCATCGTTGCATGAAAATAAAATGAAGCAGTACTTAAGAATATAAAAAGGCTATTTTCTCATAAATACTTTTCCGGTTTTTCAAATTCCAGTCACCCAACTCAGGAACATGTATTTTCAGTCATTGAAATCGGCAATAAGCAGTTATTCTAAAACCGTAACATCGCCATAAAAGTGTGTAAAATAGGTTTTTGGAAATATCTCAATATATTTTAATTACTTGGGGGTTCGTCTAATGGTAGGACTGCGGACTCTGACTCCGCCAGTAGAGGTTCGAATCCTCTACCCCCAGCCAAAATTGAAACCTGAAAAACTGAAATTCTGAAATACTAGTTCGGCAGTTCGAGCCTGTCCTAGGGCCAAACGAAAAGACTTTAAAGAGCAATCTTTAATTTCTGCTCAGCGATGTCCCTAGCAATTTCTGCTTCTGCTTTTTCCTTGAGGGCCTGTTCCAGTTGTTTAAACACACTAGCTAATGTACGTCGTCAAATGATATGGCACAAATCATCTAAAAAGTTAAGAGAGACTTTTATCTATTATAGTTCTGTTTTATTGGTTCACACATAATTTTAAATTTTCTTTTCTCCTCTGTTGTGTACGTCGTCAAATGATATGGCACAAATCATCTAAAAAGTTAAGAGAGACTTTTATCTATTATAGTTCTGTTTTATTGGTTCACACA
>CALKEZ010000052.1 GCA_938084745.1 uncultured Gammaproteobacteria bacterium | reverse complement strand
GAATATTTTACCGTCATGACCGAAATCCTGTTCAGACACGAGGCAACCATAGATAAATATATCGGTGATGCGATCATGGCCTTCTGGAACGCGCCGATAGAACAGGAAAAACATGCACAACTTGCGGTTGAAGCTGCCATGGAAATGGATAAGGCTATTAAGCAACTTGCCAAAACATTTGTTGCTCGCGGCTGGCCTGGCCCGACGATGGGCACAGGCATCAACACGGGTCGCGCAAATGTCGGTAATATGGGATCAAAATATCGCATGACCTATACTGCAATTGGTGACGCCGTTAATCTGGCCTCGCGTATTGAGTCACTTACTCGTACCTATCGTGTCCCTATAATAATAAGTGAACATACCCAACAGCTTTTAACCGGGATAACATGCCGCGAGCTTGATCAAGTTCGTGTCAAAGGCAAACATCAACTTACACGCATATATCAGCCGCTATGTTATGAGCACGAATTGACCACAACACTAAAAGAAAAACTGATAATACATGCAGAGGCAATGGAGCTCTATTATTCCGGCAAGGAACAAAATGCATGTCGCCTGTTTAGAGAGTTATACGAAAAAGATAAAACCGATAAATTCTATAAAGCCATATCAAAAAAAATAATCGGTGCTTAATTTAAAATACGCTATTACTATTTTAACGAAACAGTACCAGAACTATTTCCCTGTTTACTTATCCTGGTATTCTTCAATTTCCTTGAGTCGTTGGCTCAGAAAAGCTCTTTGACGCTCATCCGTTAACTCGCCACTTTCAAGCAAGCCACCGATAAGTATTTTTGCACTTTCCAGTTCCCCCATATTTTCCAGAACAAAAATCTCCATCTGTTTAGCCCAATAGGGCACATTATCACCCGTTGCATATTCACGAATAAGCCTTGCGCATTGCAACGCTAATTGCTGATCTTTTATCCGGTGTTTTGCGATATATACTGCGTGCGCCATAAACGGCCAACGTTCATTGGGTTTTTCCAGAAATTTTTCACGAACATAATCAATCATTTTTCGTTGTCTATTTTCATCGGCAACTTCGGCATAAAAACGAATCGCAGATAACAACGGATATTGAATTTTGCTATCGAGTTGCAGGATCAAATCCAGCCATTGACTTACCCTGTCATAATCCAGTTCTCTCAACGGGATACTAAGACCGGGCTGATTATCAAATGCCTGCAACCACAACATCACCCATTTCGCTGCAGTAACGCTATCGTCAAGACTGACAAGCCGGATCAACAAAGCGCCTGGCGGCGCTGGCAAATCGTCGCGTTTTACCTGAATACTTGAAGATGATGCATGCCAGGCACATTGCAAAACAAGGCTAATGAGTAAACAAAACCAGACGCTTTTCGGAACAAATGAAACGGCTCTGGTATTTTTTACAAACAGCTTCACCTGGAGTCAGAGTTCCTTGCGATATAAATCGAACATAGAAACTGACGATAACAGTATGACGTAGATCAGAGTCTGCGTTAAAAATTCTGCGGGATTGAAATCAGACTGATAAATAAGCCAATCGGTTTGTGTGAACCGATAAAGATCCGGTATGAGATACGCGATAACATCGAGTACACCATTCATAAACTTGTGACTGATCGAGCTTACAGCGAGAATCGGTGAATCACTGATCAATTGAATAACCTCTATTGATCGTGACAGTAAATAGAATGCCATAACGACACTGAATGATATGGTAATGCTATTAAATGAGAAGACGCACAATAAACTCAAGGAGATGATGATCAATAGCTCACAAAATAATGAAAGCGACCAAAACAACACCAGGCTTACGGGTATGTAAAAACTTAAACAACATAAACACATAAATGCAATGAGCATGGCAACACAGGAAAAACCGATAAATTTGCCGAGATAGTAAGATGAACGTGGCACAGGATGCGACAAAATCAGTTCAAAGCCTTTGTCGTTGAACTCACGAATCATACTTGTTATCACAAATAAACCCATGGTGAATACAGCAAATAAACGTAATGCTGAAGCCAGTATAGCCGCTTGAGTTACAGCACCCTCAGTAATAGCAAGCTCGCCAATAAATAAAGAGATTAAAAAGAAGCCCAAGACACCGGCCAGAATGAATAGCAAAAACTTATCTCTTATTGCTTCCCAAATTGAGAACTTGGCGATTGTAAGTAATCGGTTGTGATTCATGGTATAAGACTATTCTTTACTGTTTAAGTCTGCGCTAATATAACAAAAAACTGACTTCACAAGGCTATTTGTGTCTAGATTTCTATATAAATTATCATTAAAAAAAGAACTATTTGTTCTGGTTATGATGTTGGAAATGTTGCACCTCGCTATCTGGATTGATTTCGGCAGCATCATCTCCCGCTCCTTTATGCTCAGCCACCTTGGCTTATTCCTGCTATGGCAACCCGTATGGCGTGGTGATGAAAAGCTAAGCATCGATAATATATTTCTTTTTACCGTGTTTACTCTCACGCTAACACTCTTCTTGAACCCGTGGTTGCTGTTTGCCTGGTTGGTTCTACTGATAGGCTTCATCAGCGGCAGGGTCACACTGAGTAGAAATGAAAGAAACATATATAGCCTTGCGCTGGCTTTTCTCGTTCTTGAATTGCTGTTTGCATCTGTCCCGGAACTGGTGAATATCGAGATTAAATACAGTCATTTATTCAGGAGCGGGCTTCCTGTTATGCCATTACTATTATTGTTGTTACCCGACTCCGAAAACAGCGAACCCATTCATCTGGTAGATTTCATTCATGCTCTGACAACAGCGATGTTAACCAGTCTTGTTGCTTTGGGCAGTCTATTAAATATGTTTCTTAACCAGTCTTCCTATTACACAGCCTTGACCCAAACCTCGGTGGCTATCGGTGGTTTCATTTTATGTATCAGTTGGTTATTAACATCACAATCGCGCTTTAGTGGTGTTATCCAGTTATGGTCCAGCTATATGCTCAATATAGGCACACCATTTGAAGAATGGCTAACGGATCTGTCAAATGCCAATGAGAAAGATCTGACACCTGATGAATTTTTGGCTGAAGCAATGCAAAAACTGATTAATCTTCCATGGATATCAGGCATCAGGTGGACGACGGCATCAAATGTTAGTGAAATTGGCGATGCCACAATAAATCAAATCGAGCTAACCGAAAAAGAATTTACTGTGACGCTATATACGTATAGTCCCGCAGGCGCATCCTTAAAATTGCACAGCAATTTATTGATTAAGCTATTACATAACTTTTACATTAATAAAAAACGAGAACAGGAATTAACCCGACAAGCACACCTCAAGGCGATATATGAGACCGGTGCGCGTATAACGCACGACATCAAGAATTTGCTGCAATCTTTTCAGGCTATCACCAG
>CALKEZ010000051.1 GCA_938084745.1 uncultured Gammaproteobacteria bacterium | reverse complement strand
GTGTGTGACGACGTATCTCTTTAACTCGTTTCTCGGTACTATTGCTCATTGTAAGACTCCTCAGTTATTGTATTTAACGTAGCAGAAGTCTCTCTTAGTTTTTAGCTCAATTCTGTCTCATATGTTTTGACGGGGTACAGAGTAAGCATCGATTACAGCGCTAACTTTTCGCAGAGATTCATCTCCCACACTATGTCCATAGGTATCATTAACCTGTTTAAAATGATCAATATCAATAATGGCTAAACTGATAGGCGAATTTAAACGTTTACAGCGTAACCATTCATTTTTTAGAAAATCGTTGAAATATCGACGATTAGGAATATTGGTAAGTGAATCTATCCGAGACAATGCCTCTGCTGCTTCCTGGGCGAGTTTTCTTTCTGTGATATCAGAATGAGATATTACATAATGTGGCGTACTTTTCATTCTTAACGAGGTAATCCTCATCAGGAACCAACGTATTTCAGTTGGGCTATTACAAGGGTATTCAAGGTAAAATGTAGTAAGTTCATTCTGAATGACTTTTCTGATGCCTTCCGCCGCCTTGAAACCGTAATCATCGCCCTCAGACTTTGCCTTATCACATGCTGAAAGATAATTAATACTTGACCAATCAGCACAGTTTTTATAATTGTTATTAATCGCAAATTCATTCCAGGCGCGGTTTGTAAAGACAATATTGCCTTCAGAATTAATCACCGCGATCTGGTCGACAATTGAATCTAAAACAGCGCTATGGAAATCAGTCTCGGGATATTGCGTCATGGTGATAGATATATAAGTTAGTGAATTCTGTTCCTGTAAGGTGTGTTGAATCTTAGAGGGGTTAATGCTGTCTTTCTACCGAAAACCGGGCTAATGCATAAAGTGCATCCAGATACTCTGAGGGGGGTAGTCCTTTGAGCGCATTGATTGCTCTGTCAGCTTCTTCTGAAGCAATTTTGGCGGTATATGAAATAGCGCCGGTAGCATTTATGGTTTGTTTGATTTGATCAATGTGCTCGAGGCCGCCATTCTCAATGGCATCACGGATGACGGCGGCATCTTTTTTATCCCCATGCCACATTGCATATAAGAGGGGTAGCGTGGGTTTGCCTTCGGCAAGATCATCGCCAATGTTTTTTCCCAGCTCATCCGGCGAAGAGTCGTAATCAAAGACATCATCAATCAATTGAAATGCGGTGCCAAGATGTCGTCCATAGGCTGCCAATGCTTGTTCTTCTTGCTCGGATCTTTCGGAAATGACCGCGCCGAGTTGTGCTGCCGCTTCAAATAACTTGGCCGTTTTGTTCCGAATGACATCAAGATAACTCTCTTTAGTCGTTTCCGGATCATGCCGGTTGATGAGTTGTTGGACTTCGCCTTCAGCGATGGTATTGGTTGCTTCGGACAGTATTTTCATGACACGCATGGAATCAATATTGACCATCATCTGGAAAGCGCGTGAATAGACAAAATCACCGACCAGCACACTCGCCTCATTGCCCCAGCGTTGATTAGCAGTGGCATGACCGCGTCTCAGTAAGGACGCATCCACAACATCATCGTGCAACAGGGTAGCGGTATGGATAAACTCGATAATGGCCGCCAGATTGATATTCTGGTCGCCATCATAGGAAAAGACACGGGAGCTCAATAAAACGACAGCCGGGCGCAGGCGCTTCCCACCGCTATTGATAATATAATGGCCTAATTGGTCAATCAGGCCGACTTCAGAGTACAAACTTTTTTCAATTAGGCTATTTACTTGAGCCATGTCGGTCTCAATTAGTGCTCGAATGTGCTCAATAGTCATGATTTCGTGCTTTTCAGCGGTTGCGTCGTTTTGCTTCACAGTTCTTATATTTGTATTAAGTTATTGAATTTTAATAAAACCGGGTGAAAAATACTGCCCATAAACGGTTATTTCAAGGATATTCGCAAATTTTACCATTCTTACCTTGTCACCACCTGTTGAATTTCTTAGAATCTGCCCCCTTTGTTGAATGTGCACAATTGTGCAGGTATGGAGAATCGAGATGTACGCGGTAATCAAATCCGGTGGCAAGCAGTATAAAGTAGAAAAGGGCGATAAGCTCAAAGTTGAGAAGATCGATACAGAAGCGGGTAACAATATTGATATATCTGATGTGTTGTTGCTGGTTGATGGTGATAACGTAACTGTAGGTACTCCACTTGTGGAAGGTGCCAAGGTGAGTGCTACCGTTGAAAGTCATGGTCGTGGTCGAAAGGTGAAGATTGTTAAATTCAAACGTCGTAAGCACCATCGTAAACAGATGGGGCATCGTCAGGCCTATACCGAAATCTCTATAACCGATATCGCAGCAAGCTAAGAACTGGAGTAGAACAATGGCTCATAAGAAAGCAGGTGGTAGTACTAGAAACGGACGTGATTCCCACTCCAAGCGTTTGGGCGTCAAAAAATTCGGTGGTGAATCGGTGAGTGCTGGTAATATCATCATTCGTCAACGCGGAACAAAGTATCACGCAGGATTAAATGTCGGTCTTGGTCATGACCATACGATATTTGCTGTTGCAGATGGTAAGGTTGAATTCAACCAGCGTGGCCCGAAGAACCGCACATTTGTCGATGTGGTTGTAGCGGCCTAGGCATAATAGAATTGTTCAGACAAACCCCGCTACTGGCGGGGTTTTTTATTTGTGCAAGGAAATCTGTAAAACTGACTATGATGTGTTCAATAGTGAATGGACGAAGGTTAAAGCATGAAATTTGTTGATGAAGCAACAATTAGGGTTGAAGCCGGCAATGGTGGTGATGGTTGTCTTAGCTTTCGTCGCGAAAAATTTATCCCCAAGGGTGGTCCCGATGGTGGTGATGGCGGTGATGGCGGCAGTGTTTATCTGGTCGTCGATGAAGGTTTGAATACGTTGGTTGACTTTAGGCATGCCCGCCTGTTTCGCGCCAAGAGTGGCCAGCCAGGGGCAGGCCGTGAGCGCGCGGGGAAAAAATCAGATGATCTTTATATCAAGATACCTTCAGGTACCCTGGTTTACGATGATGATACCGATGAATTGATTGGTGATTTGGTTAATGACGAAGCCACCTTGCTCGTCGCACAAGGTGGTTTTCATGGTTTGGGGAATGCACGGTTTAAAAGCAGTGTTAATCGTTCCCCACGACAAACCACCAAGGGGTCAGAGGGCGAATCTCGAAACCTGAGACTGGAGTTACAAGTCCTGGCGGATGTAGGTTTGCTCGGTATACCAAATGCCGGTAAATCGAGTTTTATCCGTGCGGTCTCTGCTGCAACACCCAAAGTTGCGGATTATCCGTTTACGACGATGTATCCCAATTTAGGCGTAGTTCGGGTTGATACTGAAAAAAGTTTTGTTATTGCCGATATTCCCGGTTTGATCGAAGGTGCTGCTGATGGTCTGGGGCTTGGAATAGAATTTTTAAAACATTTGAGTCGCACACACCTGTTATTACATATTGTTGATGCGAGTAACGACCCTGAACAAGTTCTGAAAGACATCAAAACGATAGAAACAGAACTGCAGCGTTATGATGAAGCATTATCAAAGAAAGAAAGGTGGCTGGTGTTGAATAAGGCGGATGTTTTACCGCCCGAGTTAATTGATGAGCTTAAGCAAGAAATAGAAAATAGCCGGGATGATGATATTAAAATCTTCGTGATATCGGCGGTCACGAAAGAAGGCTGTAAGGCATTAACCTATGCCATTCATGATTGGATTTCTGGCCAGGAAAATAGAAGTGAGCGATGAACGTAAAAAAATAAAAGACACTCGACGCTGGGTAGTCAAGATTGGTAGCGCATTATTGACCGATAATGGTTGCGGTCTTAAGCATGAATTACTCGATAACTGGGTGCAGCAGATTACGGCATTGAATAAACGTGGCATAGAAATAGTCATCGTGTCGTCTGGTGCAGTTGCAGAAGGTGTTGCGCGTTTAGGTTGGAAAACCAGACCGAATGTTATACATGAGTTACAAGCCGCAGCAGCAGTGGGGCAGATGGGCTTGATACAAGCTTATGAAGTGTGTTTTCAAAAGTATGGTAAACACACAGCGCAGATCCTGTTAACGCATGATGATATTGCTAATCGCGCACGTTATCTGAATGCACGCACCAGTTTGAAGACATTACTCAAGCTCGGTGTTGCGCCTATTGTGAATGAAAATGATTCTGTTGCGACTGATGAAATTCGGTTTGGCGATAACGATACGTTGGCGGGATTGGTTGCTAATTTAATTGATGCTGAATTGCTTGTCTTATTGACGGATCAACACGGTTTATATACGGCAGACCCACGCAACGATACTTCTGCAACCTTAATCAAACAGGCTGAAGCTTCAGATAAATCGCTGAAGAAGTATGCGGGTGAAGGCGGAAGTCTGGGCCGAGGCGGAATGCGAACCAAATTAAAAGCGGCGGTGATAGCGGCCAGATCCGGTACACAGACGGTTATCGCATCGGGTCATGATGCGGCTGTATTACTCAACATCGCGGATGGTATGGACGTCGGTACTTTATTAACGGCATCTGAAGAACCTGTTCAGGCGCGCAAACAGTGGTTGGCAAACCAGGCTTACATGCAAGGTTCAGTCACGCTGGATGATGGTGCGGTCCTTGCTTTAATCCAAAATGGTAAGAGTTTGTTGCCTGTGGGTATTCGATCCGTTGCCGGTGAATTTAAACGGGGTGAAGTTATTGCCTGTATTGATAAGTCGGGTAATGAAGTGGCTCGTGGTCTGGCTAACTATGATTCAGTCCAGACGCGTTTAATCGCCGGTAAATCGACCAAAGAGATTAAGACCTTGCTCGGTCAGATTGATGAAGATGAATTGATACACCGGGATAATTTGATTCTCATCTAGGACATCGTCGCTTCTGGCATCTGGGTCTTTGTTCCAGACTGAACTTTCTACCGACTACATCATGTACATTCATCGCTTGTGTACTCCTGCAAATGCGATATAGATTACGTCCCTATAAACAAAAAAACCGGCATTAAGCCGGTTTTTTCAGTATCAATTAATTTTTATTCTAGAGCGATTTAACGTGACCGTTCAAACGTGATTTATGTCTGGCTGCCTTATTCTTGTGAATGATACCTTTTGAAACCATGGCGTCGATGACAGGCACGGCTGCTTGATAAGCATTTTGCGCTGCTTCTTTGTCTTTTGCTTCAATAGCATTGATGACTTTCTTTATCTGGGTGCGAAGCATAGAACGTTGACTCGCGTTATGCAGACGTAGTTTTTCTGTCTGACGGGCACGTTTTTTCGCAGATGCAATATTTGCCACTCTTAAACTCCTGATTCATTCTCTAAAGGCGC
>CALKEZ010000050.1 GCA_938084745.1 uncultured Gammaproteobacteria bacterium | reverse complement strand
TGGCCGGCAGTGGCAATGATGGTGCCTTCATTCCTAACCGCACCACCGATCAAGGTGACGGACCCGCCGGTCGCGGCCTGAATTAAGCCCTGGTTAACAACCATGCCTCCTTCAGAACCATCTTTATTAAAGAAGGTGTGTTTGCCGTTCATGAAATCGCTATCCGCGATATCCAATCCAGACGCAACCAGACCGCCGACATTGACGCTCGCGCCGGGTTTGAAGAAAACGCCGTTGGGATTGATTAATAAAACCTTACCGTTGGCGTTAAGTGCCCCCAATATGTGGCTGGGGTTTTGATCAAAAATTCGGTTTAGCGCTTGTGCCTGGGCATTGGGCTGATTGAAGTTGACTGTTTCATGCGCGTTGACGTTAAAGGATTCCCAATTAACAATCAGATTTTGAGAGGATTGATTAACGACTGTTGTACTTGCGTTAGGAGTCGCAATACTGCCTTGACCCGCAGCAACAACACCCCCCTCCGGCCCAGCGACAGCAGTGCCGATTTGCAGACCAAAAAGAAGCCCTGCGGGTAGCGATTTACGAATAAAAGACGTCACGGGATTAAGGCGCTCAGCAAAGAACTGAGGCTCGTTATTAGTCTGGCCTTTAACCCGTTTGACGGATTTTCTTTTTTGTCCCATCTGCATCCTTTAATGTTGTAACTGTGATGATTTTTATCACAAAGAAACACAGTCCTTTAGTACCAGATTAGCGCTTGAAATACTGTGATTCAGTTCACACACATTTCTGGTTCATTAATTGTTGCAACAGCATTCGCTGAACTATTCTAATAAAGTTATTCCATTGCCCGAAAAAAACAAGCTTAAAAGCTATAGGTAAAATCTCCCCAAATATGGCCATAACGCCCCGTGTTTGGAATTTCTGCACCTAATTCAGTGGCATACATTAAACGGCTATCAATAGAGCCGGGCAAATTAAACCGTAAACCCATGCCAACACTCTTGAAGGTAACCCAGCTACCTGATGTGTCCCTATCCTGCGCGCTATTAAGCGCATCATTTTGTTGTGCGGTGGCAAAATCATAAAACACAGAAAACTGTAACAGTTCGCCCCAGGTCCGATTATTAAACGCCGGTTTATTCGCGATGAATGGTGCATTGAAAATATATTCGACAGAGAAAAAGTAGGCTCGGTCAAACAAACCTTGCGCGTCGGGATAGCCCCTGACGTTTTCAGGTCCGCCCACAGAGTATTGCTCGAGAGGCGCTAAGATATCCTTACTCCATTGAAATTCAGTTTTAAACAAGACCGATTGATTTTTCGTCATCAACTGCAGGCGCTGATAGGTGCCGGAAAGTTTAGTGAATTGGCCTTCTGCAAATTCACCCGCCTGATTACCGCGGCGACTGGAGCGGCTGCCCGCAGGACCCGCAAGTTGTGAAGCGCTGGAACCCATCGCGCCAAAAATATCATTGAAACCACGGTCAATTGTGAGTGTTGCGAAATTCAAACCACCACCAAAGTTTTCAGATGTGCTCTTGCTAAACCATCTCACTATCGGCCTAAATGGGTGGAACGTATCAACAGAGTCATAGTTAAGCTCCAACGCCAGGACACTCAACCTATCGGTGTTGGTCTGCAATCCAGCGGTTCGCGTGGTCGCGTTCTTTGATGTAAACGAAAGCTTGCTTGACAGGTTCGTCTGTCGACTGCGTATGAATGATTTGTTGAGGTAAATTGCGCGGTTATCAGTCTGGGAGGCGATGTTATTCACAGCAAAGTCACCGCCCAGTTTAAACCGGTTCTTGAATAAACCACCGCCCAAGGTAAAACCCCGACCCAGGAATACCTCGTAGTCTAACGCCCAGAAGTCATTATTTTTAGGGTTATAGGTTTGCTGATATGTTGCGCTGAGCTTATCAGCGAATCCGGTCGGATTATTCCAGTCGATGATCGTTCGAAAACGATTACGACCCGTTTCTTGCAGACCATGATTATCAGCACGGTAAGCAACGTCATACCATTTCTCTTCTTGTACTTTGAGAACGATATCGGCCTCACCTACTTTTTGACCCGGTTGAAATACACCAAACACGCTTAGCCCGGGATAATCGGTCAACGTTAAAAGTGCGGCTTCAATACTTTGCTGGGTGACAGGCTCACCAATAAGTCCCACAAACGGTTTCCGCAGTACACTCTGACTAAATTTTTCATTGCTTTCGGCAATCACACGGCCGAGTCTGCCGACATAGATCTGAATATCGACAATACCACTGTCAACTGCCTGGACCGGTATGACTGCAGTAGACAGAATCAGTCCCTTTTCACGATAGTAACGTGTGACTTGATCAGCAATCTCTTGTAGCTCACCAATACTAAAGCCACGTTCAGGTTGGTTTTGACGTGATTTTTCAAGAATTGAGGTTTTTATCTCATCAATGCTGATGTCGTATTTAGGTAGATCATCAGCATCTAACAACCTAAAATCTTTAACTGCGACAAACGGCCCTTCTTCGATATCAAAAGGACGGTCAATAAGAGCAGGAATATCGACTACGTCACCGGCTGGCGTAACGGGTCGCTCGGGCTCTGCTTCAGTCTGGGGACGAACGGCACCGGGTCTTGCAGAGTCGGGCAAACCAAGTGGTCCAGCAAAAATTAGCTCACTGAAAAACAGTAACAAAATCACCAGTAAAACACTGTGCGATTTCACCTGCCCGGTCGATGCAAATACGTTAGTCACAAATAATTATATTATTCAGTTACTTACAGTGTTTAAAGCAATATATAAAAAATGATTTAGTT
The DNA here is from genome assembly GCA_938084745.1 of uncultured Gammaproteobacteria bacterium. Classification (GTDB taxonomy): domain Bacteria; phylum Pseudomonadota; class Gammaproteobacteria; order Eutrophobiales; family Eutrophobiaceae; genus UBA7359. The sequence goes on along the minus strand of CALKEZ010000050.1, from coordinate 37,572 downwards.
ATTGATTTTTATATATAAAACTCCCTAGTTGCAGACTATAGCACAGCCCGGATCAGGAGCAAAAAAATATTATTTATATTCAACTAGAGTTAAGTACTCTAAAAGCATGATAACTATGATTATTTTTCTGTATAGTCACGACTCGCATCATGTTGTTTTAAAACAACATGATGACGGTGTTTTAGAGTAGTAATTTGGTGGTAATTGGCGCTTGATTAATCGGTTTTAGTTTTTAGTCTCAATCGCCATTCTTCCAGTTTACTGTCGGAAATTGCTTGCGGATATTCTTTTCTGGCTTGTGTGAAAATAGCCGTTCGTAGTTGTAAATTGGCCTGTTTAACCAGTAATTGACGTATCTGCTGCTCTACTTGTGACAATTGTAGTGACTCTGGCTCAAGTATTTTGCCTCTTTTGAGGATATGTATACCTGCAGCAGATTCTATCGGCTTACTGACTTCACCTTCTTTTAGCGCCAGGACAGGCAGTTTTATTTCTGGGATCAACTCATTGGTTTTCAATAACCCCATATAACCACCCAAAACTTTACTTTGTTCATGCTCAGACTCGGCAAGTGCGATAGCGGAAAAATCAGTTTTGCCTTTCTTCAGACGATTCACGATTTCTTCGGCTTTTTTAATTAGCTTGGCTGACTCCTGCTCATTGTCCGCATCTGGTTTTTTGAAAAAAATCTGCCATACATGGACACGTTCCGGGACCACAAACTGATCTTTATTCGTATCGTAATATTCAGCCACCTGTGCGTCAGTTGGGAAGTCCTTGGGTAACTTACTCTGGATCAGCCGGTTAAGATAAGATTCTCGTAAGATGTTTTCAGCACCGCGCTGCATTAGGAATTCAACATTCCGGTCTTCCACCAGATTATTAGCAATGGCTGCGGATACAGTCGATCGGTTATTTGCTTCACTTTCAATGACTTGCTTAAAAAGTTCCGGCTCAGCCAATATCTTGTCACGCTCCTGCTGACTCATGTTCGCGACTAACAAAGCAACGTAATCCAGATTAATTTGCGGGTTTGATACGGCGTTTACCGATGTTTTGGCCCACTCCGCATCACTCTTCTGAGCGGATACTACCCCTCGCTCGGATGTTGTGTGCTTATCTGCTGTTACGTCAGGCTCCGATTTTTTCAAACCTAATAATTCTTTCACAGAGATAGCCGATACCTGGCTTGTTTGTGCAATAATGAATATCAGGCATACACCGACGATAGAGATGAGTGTTTTAAAATTTGCTAGCTTCATAATTAAACTTCTAATTTTTTCTGGTCTAAAAAAGTTCATTTTTTATCATATCATCAATTAAGAGAATTATATTAACTCTCAGTACTTCATTTTCTCCGTTAATTTTATGTTGTAAGATGATGACTATAAGTGATTGGATGGCTATTATCTGTTGTTCGTATTTCAATCTCTGTCACAGGTATTTCGGGTAACGTGTAATTATATGAAGACGTAAATTTAACACTTAGCCACAAGTTACCTGCTCAACAAGTGAGATAAACAACAGACGTTGCATCACTATCTATATGTTTTTAAAGGATAATAAATAAAGAATATTATGTCGCCGAAAACAACAAATATCGCCATTATGTTTGCTGATATAAGTGGCAGTACACGCTTATTTGAAGTACTTGGTGACGCGACTGCACGCGTCACCGTGTCAGACACGCTGGATTTATTGACCAAGGTCATTCATTTGCATAGTGGTACAGTCATCAAGACTATTGGTGATGAAATAATGTGCACCTTCCCGACAGCAGATGATTCAGCGAATGCTGCCGTCCAAATGCAAGAAACACTCGAAGATGCCAATGAGATGAAAGATGCTGATGCCCCCGAAATCAAGATTAGGGTGGGTATGCATTTTGGGCCGGCCCTACTGGAGGGCGGTGATGTGTTTGGGGATGCCGTCAATGTCGCTGCCCGAATGGCGGCTCAGGCTAAAGGCGGTCAAATCATTACGACAAAATCCACCGTGGATTTGCTCGAACCTATATTGCGTGCCAGTACTCGATTTGTTGACCGCGCCCCTATTAAGGGGAAAAAAGAAGACATCGAGATATTTGAAATTATCTGGCAGGAAGAGGATGTCACTCGCATGGCAACCGGGATGATGCAAGACCCACCAAAGGAACCCAAAGTTGAACTCGTTGTCAGCTACGCTGGCAAGAGCATCACGCTGGATAGTAATCGGTCAGGATTGGTAATGGGGCGTAGTCAAGCTTGTGATCTCCCTATCAATGAAAAACTGGCTTCCAGACAACATGTGAGAATAGAACTTCGACGTAACAAATTCTTTATTATTGATCAAAGTACAAACGGAACACACGTCAAGCTTGATCAGTCTGATGCTGCGTTTTTAAGACGGGAAGAAATGCATATCTCAGCTAACGGTGCGCTCAGTCTAGGTAAATCATTTGCAGAAGGCCCCACCGAAGTAGTTACTTTCGTCCTCAAATCGTCATAAACAAACCTAGAAAACATAATCTTTGAAAATGGCTAATTCAAACGAACAAAACACTAAAAAATCATTTTCATGGCGCTCCTATGGGATCACCGATGTAGGTAAAGCTCGCAGACACAATGAAGACTCGATGTTGGATAGACCTGAAACCGGGATGTGGGTTGTTGCGGATGGCATGGGCGGACATGCTGCAGGCGATGTCGCCAGTCAGATGATTGTTAATTCACTTAAAAAAGTACATGAAGGGATTTCGCTCGACCGATACATTGATGACATCGAAGATAAGTTAATCAGTGTTAATAAAAAATTAATTGATAAGGCAAACGAAAGCGTCAAACGTACTACAATTGGAAGTACCGTGGTGGTGATGCTGGCGTATGACAAATATTGCGTTTATCTCTGGGCCGGAGACAGTCGCTTATATCGTTTGCGTGATGGTGACTTACGACAAATGACAACGGATCATTCTCAGGTCGAGCAATATGTAGAACAGGGTCTCATTAGTAGAGAAGAGGCAGCGGTTCATCCGCATGGAAATATGATTACGCGTGCTGTTGGCGCCACTCCGAATTTTTTTCTGGACATGGATATTCAAGAGTTGAAAAAAGGCGATCGTTACTTACTCTGTAGCGATGGGCTTACTAAACATACTGAAGATTTCGAATTTCAGGAGATGCTGGCGAAAGGCACCCCCGAAGAAATTTGTAAAGAGATGATCGACCTCACATTAGAACGAGGCGCTGGTGACAATGTAACCGCGATCGTTATAGACATAGACTAAATTTTTTATACTGCTCAAGTTTTGAGGGAGTACCTAGATTGGCTGATTTTAAAACCGCACTTGAAACCTTAGCAAAAGGCGAATTAAAGCTTGAAACATTATCCAAGCAATTGGATATGTTGCTTGCCAAATCACCCAAGTTTGCAACAAAAATGCTGGTGCAACTTGATGAGATTTATGAACAAAAAAAACTTGATGACAAACAATATGCGCACCTGAAACGTCAAATCAATGAGTTTAGACGGACTCATGCCGCTGAAACTGAAGGGAGTGCAGGTGGCGGTGATTCCACTGTTTTTGCAAAAGACTCTACTGCACCAGAAAAACAAGTATCGCCCGATGCCACTGTTGTAATGAGTGAAGAAGATAAGGCAAACGATACTGTGCCCCCGGATGCTGCTGCTGATGGTTCTGATTTCTTTGACATTAGTATGCCCGGCACAGATACCTCGACTCCCTCTATTACCTCTGCTACGGGTCCTTCCGGAACAGAATGGAATGATCCTGCTGTACCAACGGGTGATTTATCCGGCGGTTATGGGGAAGGTTCTATTATCAAACAACGTTTTAAACTTGAAAAAGTGCTCGGTATTGGTGGCATGGGTAAAGTCTACAAAGCACTGGACTTATTAAAAGCGGAAGCGAAAGATAAAAAACCGTATGTTGCTATCAAATTATTGAATGACGATTTTAAAGATCATCCTGAAGCATTCATATCGCTGCAACGAGAATCAAGCCGACAACAAAAACTTGCTCATCCGAATATAGCAACCATATATGACTTTGACCGTGTAGGCGGACCCAATACGCCAGTCTATATCACGATGGAGTTAATGGAGGGCATGGAGCTCAAGGACTACATTAAAAAGAAAGTTCGCCCCAGAGGTGGCCTGCCTTTTGATGAAGCCTATGAGATCATTAAACAACTTGGCGCTGGTTTAATCTATGCGCACGAGCGCCGTCTGGTGCATTCTGATTTCAAACCAGGCAATGCCTTCATGTGCGATGATGGTACTGTAAAAACGCTGGACTTTGGTATCGCACGAGCCGTTAAAAACCCGGTTACGGGTGAAGCAGAAAAAACGCTATTTGATCCGGGCAAACTCGGTGCATTGACCCCCGCTTACGCCAGTCTGGAAATGCTGGAAGGCGAAGAACCTGATACACGTGATGACACTTATGCCCTTGGTTGTACTGCATATGAGTTGTTAACGACAAAACATCCATTCAATAAATTACCGGCGAACAAGGCGAAGGAAAATAACCTTGTTCCGCCTTATATAAAAACGTTAAACAAGAAACAGAACCGGGCACTACGTCGTGCGGTTGCATTTCATCGTGAAGATCGTAGTCCTACTGTCGCACATTTTCTTGAGGAGCTCGAAGGTAAGGCTACCTGGCATAAAAATCCATTCGTTATTGCCGCGGCAGTTTTACTGGTAATCAGTTTGATGTTAGTGGCGCCTGCACTCGATTATTTGCATCAACAAGAATTGAAAGGAATGGTTGCCGAAATAAACACCGGCGATGAACAAACCATAACAGCTAAACTGGATGAAATTTTACTTTTAGACAAACAGGACCAGTCTACTGTTACTGATGAATCTAAAGAGGCCATACAAAACTACTTCAGTGATAAAGTTGCCGGACTGATAGACACCAGCGGTGAAAACTATAACTTCCCTGCAGCAGCTAAAATAATCGAAGAGATAAGTCTCTATTACCCGGATTCAATTTATCTTCAGGAGCAGACTAAACTCGTTTCGGACAGTAAAAAACAAATTATTGGCGACCTCAATGCACAATATATTTCTGCATTAAAAGATCCGAGCCTGATTGATAATACCAAAAACATATTGGAAAAGATCAGACGTATAGAACCCGGACATTCTTTATTGACGGATCCAAGACCAAGCAATGCTTATCGACTACTCGCATTGGACAAATTTGAAGCTAACGATTTTGATGCGGCACTTGAGTTGGTTAAATCAGGGCTGTCTACCGCAAAGGGTGATGCGCGATTATCGGATTTGGAAACCAAGATACTGCGTGCGCAAAAAGTGGCTCAACTTGAATCAGATCTAAGTGTCGTACAAGGTCAGTTAACGTCTTTGACCGATTACAAGCAACAACAAGCGACTATTGTTGAACTTGCCAATCTAAAACCGAATAGCGAACTCATTGCGTCACTGTCAGAATCATTTAAACCGGTTATCCAAACTGAACTGGACACTATTTTAAAGAGCGGTTCACGCAGTGATGCAGAAGCGCTTGCGGCTGACTTTGGCGACTTGATGAATGGTCTGCAACTTAATCAACAATTAACAAAAGTTAAACTGGCTCATCTCACTGGTGATGCCCGTAAACAAGCAATAACTGATCTGGCAAATACCGATATTAGCAACGTTGAAGCAGCACTTGCCGATGTTCAGCTTGATAATGCTCAATGGGAAACAAATTTATTAAGAGATATTCAGGAACTGAGCAGCCTGGTAACGGAAGATGAAAGTATTAGTTCTAATCTGGAACAATTCCGTAATCAACTTGCAGACCTTTACATTGCCAAAGCGAATGAAACCTTACGAGCAGAACGCTTTGATGCCGCTGATAATTATATCGACGTAGGTGAACGCTTTGCCCCTGGCGTGCAGGAATTGACCGAAATGCGCAATGCCGTTGTCAATGCCCGTGAAGAGTCTGACAGAAAAGCACGCGTCGCTGCCAACAAGAGTGACTTCAAGACCTTTACTGAAGCTAACAATATTGTTGAAGCTGAAAAATTATTTGAACAATTAAAAGCGGACATCCCTGAAACCGATAATTATATCGCGTTTGATGCGCCTCAAATGCTTGGTGATAGCTATGCTCGTTTAGCACAAAGTAAAGCCGCTACAAATGACTATGCAACAGCCTACGCTTTTGTAACCAAGGGTCTTGAAGTTGATAAAAACAACGCCCTACTAGGCTCATTAAAAAATGAATACCAGGCTGAAGCAAATATCATTGAATTAAGTAAAGTATTTAAAACCGATTTCTCATTCCCGGTAGATGTACGCTTAAAAATAAGTCAAATCGAGAATGCCAATCCTGCGCGTTATGCCGAGTTTAGTAAGGAAGCGTCAAGCATATTAGCCGAACGAATTAACGCACTTCGAACCACTGATGAAAACGCGGCAGCAGCACTTGCGCAAAGTGCTGCCGGGTTGTTCCCTGCAAATGCTGTTCTTGCTGAATTAAAGAACGCGTTACAACTTAAACCGTGGGATGGTCTTGCCGCAGCTAATGCAGCAATTCTGGCCGGTAAATTCACCCAGGCGACACAATTACAGCAGGCTGCTGCGGACGAGTTTACAGCACATCCCGATTTTATAAGATTCTCACAGACTCTTGAAACCAAAATAAAAGAAGCTAACAGTGTTTATGAGCTTTATCTTCAGGATAAAGCAGCCGCGGGCGAAGATTATGAAAAACTACGTGCCGCCAGGAATCTCTTGGCACGAGCACGTGGACTTTGGACAGATAGCCCCGAGTATGGCAACGCTGAAACAGAATTGGATCAACTGATAGCGAAGGTTAAACCGACACCTAAACCCAAGATTAGAACAGCTGAAAAATCACTCGACGAGATTAATGTGGCTGCATCGGCAAGTGGTGGCGCAACTGCTGAGGCTGCACCGTGGAAGCCCATCTCGAGTGACTCTGAGTGTACCTCACGACTCGCAGGTTACGGTAAACGTGCTAAGGCGATATGCTTTGACATGATACATCCATCAGCTCGTGGTCCATTGATGGTAGTCGTACCTAACGGCGATGGCGCTGAAAAATCATTTGCTATTGGTAAATATGAAGTTTCAGTCAGTGACTGGAGCAAGTATTGTATCTTGAGTGGCACCTGCCAACCCATCAAGGACCCAGCCAGAAAGAACGAACCCATGACCGGTATTACGCTACAACAGGCGAAAGACTATGCTGCCTGGTTAACAGAACGAACCGGTAAAACCTATCGGATTCCCACCAAGTCAGAATGGGAGTATGCCGCGAACGCTGCCGGCGATCAGCCAAACAAAGACTTTAATTGTCGTGTATCTGTTGGTGAAAAACTCATCAAAGGTACAGGTGTGGTGAGTGTGAAATCAGGCAGATCTAATGGCTGGGGATTGAAAAACTATGTCGGCAATGTGCAAGAATGGGTAATTGATGGCAATACCACAACTGCAGTAGGCGGTGCATATACTGATGCACATTCTAAATGTGATATATCACTCGAACGAAGTCATGATGGTAATGCCGATGATGCGACAGGTTTTCGCCTGATCCGTGATGATGGTGGTTAATAATTTAAAAGTATAAGGTCTGATATGAGCAATCAAACATTAAGGGAGTAAGGGCTGATATGAGCAATCAAACATTACGTGAACTAGCTAAGGATTATGCTAAAGGAGTAATCGATAAAGAGACTTATCGTAAGTCGCGTACTTCACTTATAACTGCAATCACCGCCGGTAAAATTACAGTTACTGAAAATAATTACGCACCTCCACTTTTGCCAGCAAGCGTTGAAGATCTGGACGCGACCGAGACGATACAAAGAGATAGAACCGAAGACGCTACTTCCATCAATATATCAACACCTAAAAGTGGAATGAGTAATGCGACACAATCTGGAAAAACAACATCTAGCAAGAATTCGCCCTTAATGTTTATAGCGATAAGTGTGGTCATCGTTCTATCGTTGATTATTGCTGTAATTCTTTTTTATCCTAAACCACCCGGCACAACTAACGTCGAGACATCTTCTTCAGCAATAGCAGCATATTCAGAACCAGAGATAGTGAGCAACGACACGAACCTCGCGGGAGAATCCTTGATTGCTGACTTTTTAACTGAAAGGAACTGGGATGAGGATAGTTTGACCATGTTTCTCGATGCCTGGTCTGCTCTGACCGATGAAGAACGGGCGTCAGCCATGGAAACTAAACGTATGCAGCGTATGCACGATTCTATCTATAAGCAGTTCCTGGAAGAAAAGGCGCTGGAGAGTATCGACAGTGCAAAAGCGGCGTTACGACAACAGAAGTTAATCGACTTTGCTAACGCTTTGGGCATCGATGATGCCCGTCTAGTAATGGAATAAAAGTTAACTTTAGAAATGTAACGAGGGGGTTATTCCTCCGAATAATCGGTAAATTCTCCGCCATTAATCTTGTTTGACCGCTTTTCAAAATAAGCATTCTTGGTGAATTCATATTTATCAACCGCTGCTTCTTCCAGCAAATCTACCGCACTGAGTAAATCAGATTTCACGTCAACAAAATTAAGTGATAAGAGGCCGGCCTTGGTCGTATCATTGTCGATATAGACAATCGGATTTAATGCGCCATCAACAGCAAAGCCAGCAACATGCCGGATGGTGGCAGAACCAAAAAAGGGCACTACCAGATAGGGGCCTGAGTTTACACCCCATTGAGCTAATGTTTGGCCAAAATCAGCTTTACTGGATGGCAAGCCCGCTTCTGTTGAAACATCGAAAAAGCCGAGTAAACCAATCGTAGAATTGAGAAAGAGTCGAACCGTATCATTGACGGCCTGATCCAGTTTAAATTGCAGTATATCGTTTCCAATAACAGGGATCTGGGCAATATTACTAAAAAAGTTAGTCACGCCTTTATCCAGAAACTCGGGCATGATGAAGTTATAAGCTTTGCCGAGTGGATCAAACAGGACTGTATCCATCGTTTCATTGAAAGAGTAAACGCCTCGGTTAAAGCCTTCCCACGGATCACGCTCATCCAAAGAACCCGTCGTTGCACATGCAGACAGTAAAATCATGCTGAGACCCACTGATAATATTTTTAACCTGGCCACGAATATATTATTCATTATTATTCCTTATCGTGTTGATTCATATAAAACTATGAAAATAGTAAATACCCCAAAATCAGATTAGCATTATGGTTACATGAAAACGGATCGTCAATGACCAGCGGATGAGTCAGAAAAGGACTTTATTATTGTCCATACTATATAAAACTTTCTATTCAATATCTTATACTAACAAGTTAAACTCATTTCATAACTGAAAGAATATTGTTGACCTAAATTAATGACAGAAAGTGAAAATATCGACTTAATCGAACTGGAAAAATTTTCTTCCAGAGCAAACCAATGGTGGTTGGCTGATGGTGAATTTAAAACGTTACATGATATAAATCCAACGCGATTAAATTTCATTACCAAACACGTCTCTCTCAAAGATGCGCATGTACTGGATATCGGTTGCGGTGGGGGCATTCTTACTGAAGCAATGGCTAAACAGGGTGCTAGCGTCACAGGGCTGGATGCAAGCAAGGAAAACATCCTCGCTGCCTCCCAACATGCAACTGACAACAAACTCAAGATTAATTATGTTGTCAATACTGCAGAGCGCTACGCTAGAGATCATGCAGATACATTCGATGTTATTACCTGTATGGAACTACTCGAACACGTGCCTGAGCCAGCATCCATTATTCAGGCAGCAAGCAGCATGATTAAACCCGGCGGACATATCATGCTTTCTACCATCAACCGCAATCTTAAAGCTTACGCACTCGCAGTATTAGCGGGTGAATACTTGCTTAAATTACTCCCGAAAGGCACACACCAATACAAAAACTTTATCCGTCCGTCCGAATTGGTCTTGTGGTGTAAAGAAAATCATCTTGAAATGAATGATCTGGCCGGCATGCAATATAACCCCATCACCGGTCAATGCTTGTTAACAAGTCAGCCTGATGTAAATTATCTACTCGATACGATAGCCCGTTAATAAAAACATGATTGAACATATCCTTTTTGACCTTGATGGCACATTGGCAGACACCGCAGACGACCTGGCAAATGCCCTTAATGCTATCCGCTTAAAACATGATCTTGCCATTTTGCCTAAAGAAATTATTCGTCCTACTGTCTCTTTGGGCGGTAATGCGATGATCAAACTCGCCTTTGATCTGGAGGAAGGCGACGCTGGCTTTGACACTATTCGAGAGGAGTTTCTAAATAATTATCGCGCTAACATTGCAAGGGAAACACAATTGTTTGAGGGGATGGAGAAGCTATTGGTATCATTTGAAAATACCAACAAACCCTGGGGAATTGTAACGAATAAACCTTCATGGCTAACAGACCCATTACTAGCCGCTATGTCACTCGATAAACGTGCCGCCTGTGTTGTTAGCGGTGACACGCTGGAACATCGCAAACCACACCCTGCCCCCATACTACATGCGTGTAAACTGATGCAATCAGACCCTGCTATGACGATATATATCGGCGATGCTCAACGTGATATAGAAGCAGGACGACGTGCCGGAACAAAAACGCTGGTCGCACTCTATGGTTATATCGATAAAGATGATGACCCTGCCAGTTGGTGTGCAGACGGCATGGTCTCCAGCCCACATGAAATAAGCAATAAACTCAGTGAACTCTGTATCTAGTAATACTTTAGAACGCGACTATTGTATCAATAAAGCTATTCCTGATGGCTCTAATCTCTACTATGCAACACTGTTTGAACAAGCAAAAAATAAAAACATCATTATCGGTCTGCATGCGTTTCTCTATGAACTCAGCGATGTTATCAGCGAATGTTCAGACCCGGGTATTGCACGAGTAAAACTGCATTGGTGGCAAGAAGAGATTGAGCGACTGTTTACTGAACAACCACGCCACCCCATCACGAAACACTTAAAAAAAATAATTCTGCTAGATCACGAGTTAAAATCAGCCTTCAATTCCATAATCGAAAGTCATGAGCAATTTTTATTTATCGAGCAAATGGAAACCCTGGATAACATCCTGACTTTATATGATTTAACTGCAGGTGAAGTTTGGCACCAATGTTCGCAGCAGTTACAAAAACCTTCTGCTGTTTCGATAAAACGATTCCGTGACATGGGCGCTATTTATCATTTTATACGTTGCCTACAAGAGCCAAATACCTACATCACCGAGACTCGCTGTATTATTCCGGCTAACATTATCAAACATCAGCAACTCTATAGTTTACGTAACGATGCCCAAAACAAAACGATACAGCAGACAGAGATTTTTTCGCCATTATTACTGGAGTTAATATCACGACTTAACAACATCTATAACGATTTACAAGAAGATGATAAGGCGGTTAATCAGCACGCGTTGATTTTAAACCGTCTCACCCTTAAGACCTGTAATGAAATCCTGAATGACGGATGCCGACTTTTAAATACTAATACAAGTCTAACGCCCATCAGAAAGCTATGGATTGCCTGGTGGACACATTTTTTTAGCTAGGGACTAAGCTGTTTATCCACATCAACTTTAAACCGAAGTCGGACACGAAGGCGTCTAAATGAATCAGCATCTGTATTCTCGGGCGTAAACATAAAATATTCACTGGAATCAGCGTATCGTAATAAAATAATCGTTAGTAAGGGATGCACAAACAGCGAGTCTCCGAGGGTAGCGCTATGTATCTCACCGTTACTGCTTTTTATCAGCCAATCATCTTCCTGATTCAGGATCAATTCTGCTACATCTTGTCTCGTCGAGGACAAACGGTATCGATACAACAAATAAAGTAAGCTAAAAGCTGAACAAATTGTCAGAAGTATTTTAATGGTGAAGGCTAAACCCGTTAACCAGGGCAGAAACATTGATAAAACATGCACCAAAATAGTCGCATTAACGATTGTTGGCGACGGTTTTAGAGGCAGTCTAATTGTTAGTAAAAACGGGTTTTCGCGTCTGTCCATGACATATTTTAAGTAGTGTTGAAATCCATTACATTAAATGAACATTCTAACGTGATTTTTGCTCTAAATAACCTTAGAATCACCACCTTGCAATGCAGCATTACTAAAAACGTTATTTATACATCGTATCGAAATAATAAATAAAATGGATAATACTAATAAACCGGATAAAAACAGGCGTAAAGAGGACAATACTAACTCACAGTCTGATGCCAAGAAAACCAGCTTAAAAGAAATCGGTGGTCCTAAAGGTCCGGAGCCAACTCGATATGGTGACTGGGAGAAAAAAGGGCGCTGCATCGACTTTTAGTAAATATAGCTAATCGACACGACCTGTATTTACAACAGGTCAAAACACAATAAATTACTTTAGAGGATATCAATCATGGAATCGGTGAAACGACCGTTATCACCCCATTTACAAATCTATAAACCTCAACTGACATCGATCTTATCGATTACGCACAGAGGTACTGGTGTCTTCCTTAGTCTGGGTGCGTTGCTACTTAGTTGCTGGTTAGTCGGACTTGCTTCAGGTGAGGTCGCATTCAACAACCTGCATCAACATATCACTGCCTGGTATGGAAAAATAATACTTGTCGCCTTTGTATTTTCACTTTATTTCCATCTGGCAAATGGCATCAGGCATTTATTCTGGGATGTTGGTATGGGTCTTGAGATATCAACGACCTATAAATCCGGTTACGCTGTTCTTATCAGCAGTATTATATTGACAGTAGTGACCCTCCTGCTGGGAGGTGCGTTATGAGTTTACAAAGCCCTCTCGGACGCGTGCGCGGTTTAGGTTCAGCAAAAGAAGGTGTGCATCACTGGTGGTCACAACGTCTGACAGCCCTTGCCCTGGTTCCACTTAGTCTATGGTTTATCTATTCGCTGGTCGTCGTTACCGGTGCCGATTATGCAACTGTCGTTGCCTGGTTAGCTAACCCATTGCAAGCCGTGTTAATGCTGCTGTTTATAATCTCGCTCTACTACCATGCAGCACTGGGTGTGCAGGTTGTAATAGAAGATTACATCGAATCTGAGTGGCAAAAAATTGCTTGTCTGATTCTGATCAAGTTTCTGGCATTGCTGGCGGGATTAAGTGCTGCAATTGCCGTGTTAAAGGTTTATTTAGGACTGTAAATAATAATGACAAATTCATACGAAATTATTGAACATAAATACGATATCGTCGTGGTCGGTGCCGGTGGCGCCGGACTGAGAGCCACGTTTGGTATGGCCGCTAAAGGACTTAAAACTGCTTGTATCACCAAGGTGTTTCCAACACGTAGTCATACTGTTGCGGCTCAAGGTGGCATGAGTGCCTCGCTGGGCAACATGGGCGAAGATGATTGGCGCTGGCATATGTATGACACGGTCAAAGGTTCAGACTGGTTAGGTGATCAGGATGCGATTGAGTATATGTGTCGTGAAGCGGTCCCCGCAGTGATTGAGCTTGAACATCAAGGTGTGCCCTTCTCGCGTACTGAAGAAGGCAAAATTTATCAACGCCCGTTTGGTGGCATGACGACAAATTACGGTGAAGGTACTGCACAACGTACCTGCGCAGCTGCTGACCGTACCGGCCACGCAATCCTGCACACGCTTTATCAACAATCCTTAAAACATGAAGCTGAATTCTTTATCGAATACTTTGCTTTTGACCTGATCATGGACGATGACGGTGTTTGTCGTGGCGTTATGGCCTGGAACCTTGAAGACGGCAAGATTCATCGTTTCCGTGCACACCAGGTGGTACTCGCAACGGGTGGTTATGGACGTTCGTATTTCTCCGCGACCTCGGCACATACTTGTACCGGTGATGGTAATGGCATGGTCTTACGTGCCGGTTTACCGCTGCAGGATATGGAGTTCATCCAGTTTCATCCAACCGGCATTTATGGCTCTGGCTGTTTAATTACCGAAGGCGTGCGTGGAGAAGGCGGTTACCTTACCAACTCTGAAGGCGAACGTTTCATGGAACGTTATGCGCCATCGGCGAAAGACCTGGCGTCAAGAGACGTTGTCAGTCGTTCCATGACTATAGAAATTCGTGAAGGTCGTGGTGTCGGTAAGGATAAAGATCATATCCACCTTCATTTAGAACATTTAGGTCCGGAAGTAATTAATGAACGTCTTCCAGGCATTGCTGAATCGGCTCATATCTTTGCCGGTGTTGATGTAACCAAAGAACCTATCCCGGTTATTCCAACCGTGCATTACAACATGGGTGGCATTCAGACCAATTACCATGGTCAGGTAGTTACTTTAAAGAATGGCGATCCGGATACAGTCGTTGAAGGATTAATGTCTATTGGTGAAGCGGCATGTGTATCGGTTCATGGCGCCAATCGTTTAGGCTCTAACTCTTTACTCGACTTGATTGTGTTTGGTCGTTCTGCTGCAAATTATTGCGCTGAAAATATCAAACCGGGACAAGCGCATAAATCGATGCCGAATGCAGGCCAGGAAGGTCTGGACCGTCTCGATAAGCTACGTAACAACAAGGGTTCAATCAAGACTGCAGAAATTCGTAATAACATGCAACGTACTATGCAAAATGACGCTGCTGTATTTCGTACCGGCGAAACCCTGAAACAGGGTATCGATAAAATGGCCGACATCTGGGAGTCTTACTCACAGATAAAAATCGACGATAAAAGTATGGTCTGGAATACCGACCTGGTTGAAGCACTGGAACTCGACAATCTTTTGCGTTGTGCCATGGTCAGCATCCATTCCGCTTACAACCGCCAGGAAAGCCGTGGTGGTCATGCACGAGAAGATTTCCCCGAACGTGACGATGAAAACTGGATGAAGCATACATTGGCCTCATTCAGTGATAAAGGTGAAGTCAGTTTCGAGTATCGTCCAGTACATATGTTTACATTGACTGACGAAGTTGAAGTGTTCCCACCCAAGAAACGTGTCTATTAAATAATTAGAGAACCGCTATGGCTGAATTTACATTACCTAAAAATTCTAAAGTTAAACTTGGCAAAACCTTTGCTCATGCTGAAGGTGCTACGAATAAAAAAACATTCCGTGTTTATCGTTGGGAACCTGACTCAGGTGAAAACCCAAGACTCGACTCGTATGAGATCAATCTTGATAACTGTGGTCCTATGGTTTTGGACGCAATCATTTATATCAAAAATGAAATCGACTCAACCCTGACCTTTCGACGTTCTTGCCGTGAAGGTATCTGTGGATCCTGCGCCATGAATATTGGCGGCACGAATACGCTGGCATGTACCAAAGCCATTGATGAGTTTGATGGTGAGGTTGCCATCTATCCGCTACCGCATATGCCTGTGATTAAGGATCTGGTACCCGACTTGACCCACTTCTATGCACAATACGCCTCTATTAAACCGTGGATGCAGACCCAATCGGCACTTCCGCCTGATGCAGAGCGACTTCAATCAAAAGAAGAACGTGAAAAACTCGATGGTCTCTATGAATGTATTCTTTGTGCCTGTTGTTCGACCAGCTGTCCGAGTTACTGGTGGAATAGTGACCGTTATCTGGGCCCTGCTATTTTATTGCAGGCTTATCGCTGGATAATCGATAGCCGTGATGAATATACCGGCGAACGCCTGGATGATCTGGAAGATCCATTCCGTTTATATCGTTGTCATACCATCATGAACTGTACCAATACCTGTCCCAAAGGTTTGAACCCGGCGAAAGCAATCGCCGAGATCAAAAAACTGATGGTGTCTCGTACCGTTTAAATGGAAGCCGAACGTTCCCGTCTTCTCTGGCGTTGCCGGCGTGGAATACGGGAAATGGATATTGTATTGACGGAGTTTCTCGAGCAGTCATACGCAACGCTTGCTGATGACGATAAAAAAGCATTTGTGCAGCTATTGGATGAACCTGATCTGGATATTCTCAACTGGATAATGGGCAAAGGTGAACCGGAAGATGTTGCCTTAAAAAAAATCATTACACGTATCTGTGAATCCAGACACATAGGCTAACCCACAATTATGCAAGACACTTGGCAAGCCTTCCTGTTACAACAAGGCGCAACAATAAAAGATGATGTTATTGACTTTGATACATCTGCTCTGAACCTTAAAGAAACCGCTTTAATCTCGCCCCTGTCCGACTTTGCAATGCTAGCGGTTGAGGGTAACGATCGACATCTGTTTTTACACGGTCAACTCATCAATGATCTCAATCTGATTGATCAGCCTGCAGCACAACTCTCCGCATGGTGTAATCCCAAAGGGCAATTGATAACAAACTTTTTGATTATTAATACCGGTACAAGTTATCTGTTAATTTTCAAGCGCGAGTTAAAAGCGTTTGTGCAAAAAAGACTGACCATGTTCGTGATGCGTTCTGACGTCACTATAAATGATATTTCAGAGTCATCACCTTTGCTTGGTCTCGCTAATACCAGCGATCTCGCTATATTAGATGAAAACATTCCAACAGAGCCCGGCGCCGTTTATGCGTTTGATGGGTTGATAATCATTTCTCACCCTGATGGCTCTGGTCGTTACCTGCTTACCGGCAGCGTAGAGGCATTAATCAATCAGCTAAACGTACTCAAGAATCAGTTTATGCTGGTGGGTAGTTTGATATGGAGTCTATTGGATATCCTGGCTGGTCTACCGTGGATTACCTCCGCAACGCAGGAACAGTATTTACCACAAATGTTGAACCTCGACGCACTCAAGGCTTTGAGTTACAAAAAAGGCTGTTATCCAGGGCAGGAAGTCATCGCACGTTTACATTACCGTGGACAAGTAAAAAAACGATTGCAGCTAATTAACACGTCTCAATCATTAACTGTTGGTGACTTTATCTATCTAAAAGAATCAGACAACAAAATCGGCACGGTTATCAATTCAGGACCCCATCCCGACGGCCTATGTTACGCCCTGGCGGTCATCGAATCAGATAAAATAAACGAACCGCTGTTTGCTGACACTAAATGTGTGCATGATGTTTCAATCATGGAACTGCCCTATGCTATCGACGCATGAAGAAAAAATTGAACTGCCTGCAGAATGGGAGGCACAGTCCGGTATTCTGTTGGCTTGGCCACACTCGGAAAGTGACTGGAAAGATAACCTTGATGAAATTGGACAGGTTTATCTGGACATGTGCAAGGCCATTAGCCAATACGAAAAATTACTAATCGTTTGTTACGACGAGCAACATAAAGAATCGATCGCAAATTTATTCAATGACAGTGCCATCACAAAGGGCACTTACCATTTAAGTGTATGCAAGACGAATGACACCTGGTGCAGGGATTATGGCCCAATCACCGTTCGTTGTGATGGCAGCCTGCAGTTACAAAACTTCACCTTTAATAGCTGGGGCAACAAATACAACTCCGAACTAGATAATGGTGTCTCAAGACATCTCCACCAGAAAGGCTATTTTGATGAAAATAAAATGGCTGATTGCGACTTCATCCTCGAAGGTGGCAGCGTTGAGTCTGATGGTCATGGCACGATACTGACAACCTCACAGTGCTTATTGAAACGACACCCGGATAGAAGTAAAGCGGAACTTGAGGTGTCATTAAAAAAGTATCTTGGTGCCAGCACAGTACATTGGCTCGATCATGGTAGCTTAAGTGGCGATGACACCGACAGTCATATAGATAACCTTGCCCGATTTGTCGATCGCGAGACGATTGTATATTGTGCCTGTGATGATGAAAGCAATCCGGATTATGATTCACTTAAGCTAATGGCCGCAGAATTAAAGTCATTAAAACAAGCCGATGGCCATCCCTATAAATTGATACCCTTGATGATGCCAGACAATATTGAACATGAAGGACTAACCCTGCCCGCATCTTATGCAAATTTTTTGATTATCAATCAGGCTGTATTGATTCCAGTTTATAATGTGCCGCAAGATAAACAGGCACTGGAAATGTTGCAGCAGTGTTTCCCGGAACGACGTATTATCGGGATTAACTCAACAGCAATGATTAAACAATTTGGCAGTTTGCATTGTGCAACCATGCAACTTCCAGCGGGAGTGTTACATTAATGAGTAAGATTAAGGCCGCTGTTGTTCAACATGCTTGTAGTGAAAACTATGAAGCAAACCTGAAAGCCGGTATCGCTGGTATAGAAAAGGCAGCGACACAAGGTGCGGACCTCGTATTGCTACCGGAACTGAGCATGTCGACTTATTTTTGTATTACCGAAGATCCAGACAATTACGATCTGGCTGAGCCTATTCCCGGGAAGACTACAGAAGCACTCCAGGCTGTTGCAAAACAACATAATATTATTATCGTTGCTACTGTTTTCGAAAAACGAGCGAAAGGTCTTTATCACAATACAGCTATAGTCATTGAAAAAGATGGCAGTCTTGCAGGCATCTACAGAAAAATGCATATACCAGACGACCCGGGCTTTTATGAAAAATATTATTTCACTCCCGGTGATCAAGGTTTCATTCCGATTGATACCTCAATTGGTCGTTTGGGAGTTTTGATTTGCTGGGATCAATGGTATCCGGAAGCAGCACGAATCATGGCGTTATCCGGGGCGGAGTTACTCTTGTTCCCCAGTGCTATCGGTTGGGAACCGGCTGAAACAGAACAGGAAAAAATACGGCAACGTAATGCCTGGATAACCATCCAAAAATCGCATGCGATTGCGAATAACCTGCCCGTTATCGTCAGTAATCGAATTGGTCTGGAAGATCTTGATGGCGGTAATGACAATGCAACACAGTTCTGGGGCTCAAGTTTTATCACTGGCCAACAGGGCGAAACACTCGCCAAGGCCACACCCGAAGACGACTGCGTTATTATCGCTGAAATAGATCTGGATAAAACAGAACAAACAAGACGCATCTGGCCCTATTTCCGTGACCGACGTATCGAACATTATCAAGGTATCTTGCAACGACATATTGATGATCAGAAATAATCACTAAGGATTTTCCTCCATCAACACACACAAAATCATTAACAGCGAGTTTAAACCTGCATGGTGGTGTCGCAATCGCCATCTGCAGTCGATGTTTTCCAATCTGTTTTATAAACCTGTCCCACTAAAAACCCACAACGAGCAATTTGAATTACCTGATGGTGACTTCATTGATCTGGTCTGGACCGAAGAAAAAGACAGCGAACCATTAATCATCTTACTGCATGGACTTGAAGGCTCAATAGACTCGCCTTATGTGAACGGCATTTTAAAAACCATTAATGCCTGTGGCTGGCAAGGTGTGCTAATGCAATTTCGCGGCTGCAGTGGTCGACAGAACCGATTGGATCGTAGCTACCATTCGGGAGATACCGGTGATATCAATACACTCACCTCCGAAATAAAAAAACGTTACCCGGATCGTGATCTGGCAGCAATAGGTGTTTCACTCGGCGGAAATGTACTTATTAAATTCCTCGGGGAACAAGGTAAAAAATCACCCTTTAAAGTGGCAATGGCGATATCAATCCCGTTTGATTTAAGCATCTGCGCGAGTGTATTAAAAACCGGCTTCTCCAGAATATACCAACGCTATTTAATCAACAGCCTCAGTGAGAAAGTCCGCGATAAATTTAAAGACAAACCCGCACCAATAGACTTGAGCAAGCTGGATGAATGGACCGACTTCTTTTTATTCGATAATAACGTCACGGCGCCACTCAATGGCTTCAAAAATGTCGATGACTACTACACGAAATCAAGTTGCAAACAGTTCATCAAACATATCACCACACCAACATTGATCCTGAATAGCAAAGACGACCCCTTCATGAACGCGGCAGCACTCCCCAACGAGGATGAGCTATCGCCAAGCGTCACACTGGAACTCACCGAACACGGCGGCCATGTCGGGTTTATTTATGGCAGTTCACCTTTCAATGTGAAGTATTGGACTGAGAAGAGAATCGCTGAGTTTTTCAGGTCTCAATTTAATTAAACATGTCGTTTAACTGAAAGACGAAGTTCGTTTTACACCAAACCTGGACTAAGAAAATCGCGGTAATACATAAGCCAACGCCAACGGTATAGAAATGATGCTAAATGCATTACCGAACAACACCATTGCGGCAACCTTGGCGGGTTCCTGATCATAGTGTTCAGCAAACATAAAATTCATTACTGCTGGCGGTAAAGCGCCAAACAAGAATAAGGCGCCTTGTTCCAATCGTGTTAATTCCAGCCATGGACTGATAAGTAGCACGATTGCGATACCACAAACCGGTGCGAGTAAAGCGCCTAACATTCCCAGTTTCCACTGTGATAAGGTCATATCAACCAGTCGAACACCCAGGGCAAACAACATTAATGGCACACAGACGTTACCCAACATTCTGATCGGCTCAAGCAAGGTCGTGGATAGTTCAACTTTTAGTAGGCTGAGTGTCATGGCTATCAACACCGTCATTATCATTGGCGTCGCTATCACCTTAACCAGGCTTGCTTGCTTATTGAGCCAATAATTAACAATAGTGATATGAAAGAAATTACAGATGACGAAAATAATTACGGCAGCAGACAAGGCAGTCTCACCAAAGCTCAACATAACTAATGGCAAGCCCAGATTTCCGGCATTACCAAACATGATAGGTGGACATAAGCTTTTCGGATCAATGTGTAGCAACCTGGAGACAATCAAGGCAACAAGACCGGATAATAATATAACCAGTGCAACTGCCAGAGCGAGATGCCCAAATAAACCCGAGACACCTGCCTTCTCGTAGATGACACTAAACAGCAAACAGGGAATGAAGATATCCATGTTCAAGCGGTTAGCTAACGTCATATCCGGTCTGAATCTTTTGGCGTACAGGAGTCCGCCGATAACTATCGCAAAGATAGGAAAGGTTATTTCAAAGATCCTGATAGCAATCATGGCAACGATTATTAATAGAAATTTTTATTTTTAGCTTCTTCGCGATATTATGCCGTATTAATTACCATGTCGGTAAGCAGAATGGGCTCTTTATAACTTATAACAACACTATGACGCTATGTTGACATCAAGACTTTATTATCTACTTCTTTTTATTATATGCCTGTCCTTACTTGGCTTTGGCCTTTATCTGGAGCATGTAAAAGGATTGGAGCCCTGTCCACTCTGTGCGTTTCAACGGATGGCATATATCGCAATTACGGTCATTGCACTCATCGGGACTATCCATAACCCACATAACGCCTTTCGTATTGTTTACAATATTCTATTGATCATTGCGGCATTAATCGGTGCCGGGGTAGCAGGCAGACAAACCTGGTTACAGCATTTACCACCCGAACTGGTACCGGAATGCGGGCCAGGGCTGGAATACATGCTTGAAGTATTCCCATTAGGGCAAGCATTGAAAATGATCCTGAGCGGTTCTGGCGAGTGTGCCGAGGTGCACTGGCGATTTATCGGTTTCAGTATTGCTGAATGGAGCCTGGTTTGTTTTACAGTGATTGTCATCACCACAATCGTGGCAAGCTTCATGTTAAAACCAGAAAGAAGACTGTTTAACTTCTGAACGTTACTACTTATTAAACCGCTTCCAGTAAAGACCGCGATTCATTCGCTTTAATCTGCGCATCCACAACAGCGATAGCACTGGCATTCACAATACGCCGTACGGTTGATGAAGGCGTCAGAATATGTACAGGATGATTCAGCCCTACCAGTATGGGACCTATGGATGTCCCCTCGCCGAGTATTTTGACCATGTCGTAAGCAATCTTTGCCGCATCAATATTCGGCATGATCAGTAAATTGGCATTATCGACCAGTCTGGAATAAGGCAATACTCTTCTACGGATATCACTTAATAAGGCAGCATCTGCACGGATAGGTCCCTGCACTTCCAAATCAGGATCCTGTTTATGAATAATCGCCAATGCTTCTCTCATCTTATTATTGGTATCGGAAAGATTATCTTCTCGATTGGAAAATGAGAGTAAAGCTGCGCGTGGGGTCAGTCCAAAGCGCTTAACAGTTTCTGCCGCCAGCAAGGTATTATCGGCAATTTGTTGTGCTGTGGGATTAACCGTCACAGCGGTATCACAGATGAAGAACGCGCCTTTTTTCAATAGCAGTACATTAACTGCTGCAGCCTGCTGATACTCATCATTGATTCCGAGTTTTTCCGTGACGTGCGCAAGGTGCGCATGGAAGTTGCCATCAGTTCCGCAAATAAGCGCATCCGCCTCTCCATTTTCAACCATCATGCTTGCAACAGCGGTATTGATCTGTGACACACCATCCAGTTCAAGATTAATTTTCTCTACATATTCGAGTGGATTGACTATCTCTACATCAATTCCCGGTCTAAGCCGAAGCCCCATTTGTTTAATTCTGTTTTCTATAATATCCGGATCACCGATCAAGATTGGTTTTGCCAAACCTTCATCAAACACTGACTGAACACTGTGTAATATCTTGGTTTGTTCGCCTTCAGCGTAAACCAGTCGTTTTGGATCACTTTTCGCTTTTGCAAACAACGGTCGCATCAAGATGACTGATTCAAACACATACTGTGATAAATGCTGTCGGTATGCTTCCATATCCTCTATCGGACGTGTTGCAACACCGCTGTCCATAGCGGCCTGTGCTATAGCCGGAGCAAGTTTGACGATTAATCTTGGGTCGAAAGGTTTGGGTATTAAATAGTCTCTGCCAAACTTAAGCTCTTCTCCACCGTAGGCCGCTAAAACTGCCTCTGGCGTTTCTTCCGTGGCCATTTCTGCCAGGGCATAAACCATGGCAATTTTCATTTCATCGTTGATGGTTGTTGCCAAAACATCCAGTGCACCACGAAAGATAAACGGAAAACACAATACATTATTAACCTGATTGGGATAATCCGAACGACCCGTCGCGATAATCGCATCTTCACGTACAGCCTTGACCTCCTCGGGCAAGATTTCCGGGATAGGATTGGACAACGCAAATACCAGTGGGTTTTCAGCCATGCTTCGAACCATCTCTTGCTTTAATACACCCGGACCTGATAACCCCAAAAAAACATCTGCACCTTTCATAACGTCAGACAAGTTTCTGAGTTTGGTGTTACTGGCAAACATCTTTTTATGTGGTGTTTGATCGATACGACGATTTTTATAGATGACGCCTTCACGATCAACGGCGATGATATTCTCCTTTTTCATACCCAGCTTAACCAACAGTTTAAGACAGGCAATACCTGCAGCACCGGCACCGGTAGTCACCAGTTTTACTTCCGAAATATCTTTGCCGACAATCTTCAGGCCATTGATCATTGCTGCCGCCACGATAATCGCTGTGCCATGTTGATCATCATGGAACACCGGAATCTTGAGTCGTTTGCGCAATTTGCCTTCCACCAGAAAACACTCCGGTGATTTGATATCTTCAAGATTGATACCACCAAATGTTGGTTCAAGACTGGCAATAATATCAACCAGTTTATCCGGATCTTTTTCGTTAATCTCAATATCAAAGACATCAATACCGGCAAACTTTTTAAACAGTACCGCCTTGCCTTCCATAACCGGTTTTGCCGCAAGCGGACCAATATCACCCAGACCAAGCACCGCAGTGCCATTTGTTATTACAGCAACAAGGTTTGCACGTGCGGTAAGATCTGCGGCAAGTTTATTTTCAGCGGCAATAGCCATACAGGGCTCGGCGACGCCGGGGGTATAGGCTAATGCTAAATCACGCTGATTTGCGAGAGGCTTGGTTGCGGATATTTCTATCTTTCCGGGTTTAGGAAAGCGGTGGTAATCAAGTGCTGACTTTTCTGTTTCGTCGGTCATTATTTTTAACTATTAAACCCTTCTGCCATTCTTTGAAGATAACATTTTATGATTATTTAAAAGGCATGCCAGGCGGCATCCTACCGCCCATACCACGCAACATTTTGGCCATACCGCCCTTGCCAGACATTTTTTTCATCATCTTTTGCATCTGCTTAAATTGTTTCAGCAATTTATTGATGTCCTGTATTTGTGTGCCCGATCCGGCAGCAATACGCTTTTTACGCGAACCGTTAATCACGTCTGGCGAAATCCTTTCTTTGCGCGTCATAGAATCGATAATGGCGCCCAACTTAACAAACTCACGATCATTTACCTGTGCGGCTGCACCGGGTGGTAATTGCGACATTCCAGGTATTTTATCCAGCATCCCGGCTATTCCACCCATACCACTCATCTGTTTTAACTGTTCACGAAAATCTTCCAGATTGAAGCCTTTACCTTGCTTTAGTTTCTTGGCCAGTTTGAGTGCCTCAGCCTGATCTGTTTTTTCTTCTACTTCTTCTATCAAACTCAGGACATCGCCCATACCCAGGATACGTGAGGCTATACGTTCCGGATGAAATGCGGATAAAGCATCACTCTTTTCGCCAGTACCGATAAACTTGATGGGCTTACCGGTAACATGTTTGACGGTTAACGCCGCACCACCGCGTGCATCACCATCGGTCTTGGTTAAGATAGAACCGGTCAAGGGTAAGGCCTGATTAAATGCTGCCGCTGCATTTACCGCATCCTGCCCCATCATGCTGTCGATGACGAATAATGTTTCAACTGGCTTAATCGTATTATGCACCAACTGAATTTCTTGCATCATCTCGTCATCAATATGTAAACGACCGGCACTGTCTACAATCAATACATCAATAAGTTGCCGTCGTGCCGTATCTACAGCGTTAGCCGCAATTGTCTCCGGCTTCTCATTTTCATTACTTTCTATCCAGACTAAATCATTTTCATTTGCCAGCGTTTGCAGTTGTTTAATAGCGGCGGGACGATAGACATCACAACTGACAACAGCAACTTTTTTATTTTCTTTTAGTTTGATTAAACGACCCAGCTTTGCTGCCGTAGTGGTCTTACCGGCACCCTGCAAACCAGCCAACAATATAACTGCTGGCGGTTGTGTCTTGAGGTTTAATGGCGCATTGGTTTCGCCCATCAGGGCAACCAGTTCCTCATTGACGATCTTGATTAATGCCTGCCCTGGCGTCAGGCTGGTAAGAACTTCTTTATCGAGCGAGCGATCACGTACATGTTGAATAAAATCACGGACGACCGGTAAAGCAACATCGGCTTCGAGCAAAGCCATACGCACTTCACGCAGGCCATCACTGATATTTTCTTCGCTTAAACGACCATGACCACGAAGATCTTTAAAAACCCGGCTTAATTTTTCGGAAAGGGTATCAAACATAATGCTTTAACTTATTTTAGACTATTAATGGAAATAACCGCCTATTCTAGCTCATTACTTCAATAACTTAAAAACATCCTTAACAAATTTTGGGGAGAATCAACGCTTCTACAGCCCGTCAGAATATGCAATCATCTACCCTCACTATCGATAATAGTAAATATTATGAGTCTTCAACCCGTTATAGCCATTCTGTTATATCTGGTATCTACATTTTTATTAGGTGCCAACATTTTCAGTTCATCGAATAGTTTTAACAAGACTCGTCCGATTGCCCTGACACTAGGTGTTATCGCGACCTTTTTACATGGGCATTTCCTGTATCAATCGATAGTCCTCAGTAATGGTCTCGACTTTGGTTTTTTCAATGCCGTGTCTTTGGTGGGATGGCTGGTGGTATTAATAGTCCTGGTCAGTTCACTCTACCGACCACTGGTCAACCTGCTTGTCATTTTGTTTCCAATTGCCGCGCTGGCAATATTACTGGAATTATTTATTCCCAGTGGACGACTCTTACATGAGTCCCTGTCGACGGGGTTACGCATCCACATCCTGCTGTCAATCTGCGCCTACAGCCTGTTGATGATCAGCGTCGTACAGGCATTAATGCTCGCTACGCAGGAAAAACTCATTAAATCCAAACGTGCCGCCTTGATCATGAATTCATTACCGCCTCTGCAAGTGATGGAGGAGCTATTAATTCAGATTATTGTGGTTGGTTTTTTTCTGTTAAGCCTGAGTCTGGCTTCTGGCATGATGTTTATCGATGATATGTTTGCTCAACATCTTGCCCATAAAACAATATTGTCCATAGTGGCCTGGTTCATATATGCCACTTTACTCTGGGGCAGATGGTCGGCTGGATGGCGCGGCAAGCGAATCATACGCTGGACTCTGGGTGGTTTTACGACACTATTACTGGCCTATTTCGGGTCAAAGTTTGTCCTTGAAGTGATTTTGCAACGCGTCTAACGCACCTAAAATCCTTGAATAACTTGACACAGGCGTAGGGTAATACAGCACAATACACGTTGTTAATTTCTGAGGTTACAATTTTTTGGACAATATTCCGCTATCGGTTCTCTTTGGGAGCCTGTTCTGTTTAATCATACTCTCTGCTTTTTTCTCAAGTTCCGAAACGGCCATGATTTCGTTAAACCGATATCGGCTACGTCATATGGCAATGGAAGGGAAACGTAGTGCCATTATTTCTGAGAAGCTGTTATCACGCCCAGACCGTTTAATCGGTTTAATATTACTGGGTAATAACCTGGTAAATATTATTGCGGCATCTGTTGCGACCTTGATCGGAATCCGCCTGTTCGGCGATCTTGGTGTGGCCTTGGCACCTTTCGTACTAGTCATTATCTTTTTAATCTTTGCTGAAGTATTGCCGAAAACATTTGCCGCACTTAACCCTGAGTCGATCGCATTCCCAGCCTGTTATATCCTCGCGCCATTGATGAAAATTGCCTATCCCGCTGTTTGGCTAGTCAACTGGATTTCAAATGGATTATTAAGCCTGGTAGGTGTCAGATTAGATGAGCAGGAAGATACCCCACTTTCGCGTGAAGAATTAAGAACGATAGTACGCGAAGCAGGCGCGCTAATACCGCAACGTCATAGACGCATGCTGCTCAATATCCTTGAACTCGAAAATGTTACCGTTGACGACATCATGGTTCCACGTAACGAAATTGCGGCTATCGATCTCGACGACCCAATAAAAGAAATCATGGAACAGATCAATCATTGCCAACATACCCGTTTACCCGTGTATCAATCCAGTATCGATAACATTATCGGGGTCGTCCATCTCCGGCGTATGCCGCGAATTATGAATGACAAAAAAGAGGTGACTAAAGAGGCTATACAGGAAATCATTATCGATAGTTATTTCGTACCCAAAGGCACGCCACTGCACACGCAATTGATGAATTTCCAGCGTAACAAACATCGATTCGGCATAGTGGTAGATGAATATGGCGTAATTCAAGGCCTGGTTACGCTGGAAGACATACTGGAAGAAATCGTGGGTGAATTCACTACGGATATGCAAACCTTTAATCTTGACATTCAACCGCAGGAGGACGGTTCCTATTTAATTGACTGCTCGGTACACCTGCGCGAGATAAACCGCCAATTAAAGTGGCACCTCCCAACGGAAGGACCAAAGACCCTAAACGGTCTGTTACTGGAACGCCTGGAACACATACCGGAATCAGGCATCACCTTAAAGATTGATAATTATCTTGCGGAAATAACGCAGGTATCTGAAAACTCAATAAAAATGGCACGATTAAGACGCCTGGAAGAAGTCGTTGAGGAAATCCTCGCCTGATTTTCAGGACTAAATTTTGCATTAGATTTGCTCATCTACTCTCGAGAACGGTAATTGCATAGGCACCATGAAATCGGATAAACGTCAGTTCAATCGAATTAATTTCGATGCAGCAGCAACATTGTATGACGCCAACAATGAATGGCTCTCAACATTGATTGATATATCACTAAAAGGCGCACTTGTTGTAAAGCCGGATAATTGGAATCCCGGACAGAACGAACATTTCAGATTACTAATACAATTGAATAATTGTGACGCCGAAATAAGAATGAATGTTGAACTCTCACATACACAAGAGAAACGACTCGGGTTTAAGTGCGACCAGATTGATCTGGATAGTATTACGGTTCTACGAAGATTGATTGAATTGAATCTTGGAGAACAAGGTTTACTTGACCGTGAAATTGAAAATATGTTGCCACACTAACGCTGACGATTATAACCCTACTTTTTCCATAACTTGAGATACATGCGTCACTGTTTGAATATTCATGTCCGTTATAGCCCCTTTAGGGTTATTTGCAGTTGGTATTAGTGATTGTTTAAAACCATGTTTGGCAGCTTCATTCAAGCGTTCCATACCATTTTGAATTGGGCGGATTTCGCCAGATAAGCCAACTTCGCCAAACATTATCATATCATTCGGCAATGGTTTATTTTTGAAACTCGAAATTATTGCCAACAGTAATGGCAAATCAGCAGCCGTCTCGGCAATGCGTACCCCACCGACAACATTAATAAACACGTCTTGGTCACTCATTGAAATACCAGCGTGACGATGTAACACGGCAAGTAACATTGCCAGTCTATTTTGTTCCAGTCCAAGCGCAACACGTCGAGGGTTGCCCAGGTGCGATTGATCTACTAGCGCCTGCACTTCAACTAGCATCGGTCGAGTACCTTCCCTTGTTACCATGATGGCACTACCTGATACATGATCATCATGCCGTGATAGAAATATAGCCGAGGGGTTAGAGACTTCTCTTAAGCCTTTATCGGTCATCGCAAAAATGCCTAATTCATTCACTGCGCCATAACGGTTTTTAACAGCTCGGACCACACGATAACGACTACTACTATCACCTTCAAAATAAAGCACCGTATCGACCATGTGTTCTAATACCCTTGGCCCGGCTAATGCACCCTCTTTAGTGACATGGCCAACCAGAAATAATACTGTGTCAGTTTGCTTTGCAAATCGAACCAATTGCGCGGCACATTCCCTGACTTGTGCAACAGAACCCGGTGCAGATTGCAGCATGTCACTATAGACAGTTTGAATTGAATCTATAACGATCACTTTCGCCTTTTCTTTGCTGGCGACATTCAAAATTCGTTCAAGATGATTCTCAGTTAAAATTCGTAATGAACCTAAAGACAACCCTAAGCGCTTACCACGCAGTCCCACCTGTTGTGCAGATTCTTCACCGGTCACATATAAGCTTGGCACACCAGAGGCATCGTCCAAACAGGCTAATGTCTGCAATAACAAGGTTGATTTACCGATACCAGGATCACCACCAATTAACGTCACTGATCCATTAACAAGGCCACCACCCATGACTCGATCCAATTCTGCTAATCCAGTTACCTGTCTTGGCGTCTCTGACATTTCAACAGCATCAAGGGAACAAACTTCGGCTGGCCCGGCAAGATGCTCCCGAAAACGATTGTTACTAGCGCTGGATTTCTTTTCAATGATGCTTTCTTGCAATGTATTCCAGGCCATACACTCCGGGCATTGACCGACCCACTTTGGAGTTTCTGCACCACATTCATTACATTGAAACTGGATTTTTGTTTTATTCACGTTCGATAAATTCCAGTCGTTTATGCACACCGCATAATAATTCATAGGGAATGGTATCGGCGTGGCGTGCAACTTCTTCGACGGGTAAAGATTCTCCCCACAAAACAACACGGTCGCCAATCCTGGCGTCGGGTTGATTCCTGAGATCAATCGTCAACATATCCATCGATGCTCTACCAACCAGTGCACAACGCACGCCATTGACCAGCACCGGCGTTCCTGATTTTGCATGGCGGGGGAAGCCATCACCGTAGCCTGCGGCAACTACGCCTACGGGCATATCCTCGGGACAACGCCAGGTAGCACCATAGCCCACAGGTTCGCCCTGTTGTAATTGATGAATTGAAATCAACTCGGACTCTAATGTCATCACCGGTTTTAATCCTAATTCATCGGCATAACTATCAACCATAGGAGACACACCATAGAGCATCAGACCGGGTCGTATCCATTCAACGTTAGTTTCGGGCAGGCTAATCACCGCAGCAGAATTTGCGATGGTCTTTTCTACTTCGAGACCATTGCAAATTTGTTTGAATTTTTCTAATTGTGTTTGGGTTAGTGGATTATCTTGTTCATTTGCCGTGGCAAGATGTGTCATCAATCTGAACGATGTTTTAATATTTTTACAATTAGCAACACGATTCAAAACATCGGCTACTTTATGCAACGGAAATCCTAGCCGATGCATGCCCGTATCAATTTTTATCCAGATTTGAAGTGGTTCGCTGATCTCAGCTTGTTCTAGCATATCTAATTGAAATTCATTGTGGACAATGATCTCAAGTTTGAGTTTATCAATGGCAGCTAAATCGACAGCCTTGTGTGGACCTTCGAGCAAAACGATTGGCGTTGTAATTGCGGCGGAGCGTAGTTGCTGTGCTTCCTCCAGACAGGCGACACCAAAGGCATCAGCATCGCTAAGTGTTTCCGCAACCCGGACGAGTCCATGACCATAGGCATCGGCTTTGATGATGGCCATAACTTTTGAATGCGGGGCTAATGATTGTACGTGTTTAAGGTTGTGCTTGAGTGCCTGTTTATCGATAACTACCCTTGATGGTCGACTCATTCATAATCCCCAACCGAAGGATGTGCATAATCCTCAACATAGTTTTCAAAACGTGTATATTGCCCCAGAAAAGACAGCCTCACTTTTCCGATAGGGCCGTTTCTCTGTTTACTAATGATGATCTCGGCTATTCCTTTATCCGCACTATTTTCATCATAGACCTCGTCCCGATAGATGAACAAAATAACATCGGCATCCTGCTCTATGGCGCCACTTTCACGCAAGTCAGACATAACGGGCCGTTTATCTGTACGTGATTCCAGACTTCGATTTAACTGTGAGAGAGCGATAACAGGAACCTTGAGTTCTTTTGCCATGGCCTTCAGTGAACGTGATATCTCGGAAATTTCGGTCGCACGGTTTTCGGATGTGCCAGCAACCTGCATCAATTGCAGATAATCGACGACAACCAAATCCAGACCATGTTCACGTGATATACGACGACAACGTGCGCGCAATTCTGCCGGGGTCAACGCGGGTGTATCATCGATAAACATTCGGGTTTCCTGCAATATACCTACTGCAGAGGTCAAACGTGGCCAATCTTCATCATCCAGTTTGCCGGTTCTGACTTTATGTTGGTCAATGCGGCCCAAGGAAGACATCATTCGCATGGCTAATTGTTCGCCCGGCATTTCCATACTAAACAAGGCAACGCTATGCTTGCCCTTAATTGCAGCATGCTCGGCAATATTAACGGCAAAAGCCGTTTTGCCCATCGACGGACGACCAGCAACAATGATTAAATCTGAACGTTGGAAACCTGCCGTTTTTAAATCCAGGTCATCATAGCCCGTGGCAATTCCTGTGATAGGACTATCTTTATGGAATAATTCATCAACCCTGTGTAATGCGTCTTTCAGATATTCCTTGATGAATTGATAGCTTTTTTTACCGCGGTTCTCATGCTCTGCGATTTCAAAAACCGTTTGCTCGGCAAACTCCAGGATTTGTTCACTACTGCGACCTTGAGGATTAAAAACGGTATCGTTAATATCGGTTGTTGCAGAGATCAACTGCCTGAGAATGGAACGTTTTCGGACAATATCAGCGTAGGCACTGATATTACTTGCACTCGGTGTATTTTCGGCCAGCGCCGCCAGCTTACGCATACCACCGGCATCATCCAGTAACTGGTGGTTTTCCAGCCACTCGGCTACCGTTACAATATCGTAAGGCTCACCTTCATCACTCAGTTGGCTGATAGCACGAAATATAATACGGTGATCTTTGCGGTAGAAGTCTTCTTCGCGAACGCGCTCAACAACCTTGTCCCAGGCTTCTTTGTCGAGAAATGCACCACCTAATACAGCTTGTTCAGCTTCAATAGAATGCGGTGGGATTTTTAATGCTAATGTCTCAGCATCACTCGAGAAGGATGTTTGTCCCGGTTCCTGCATCAGCTCTCCTGGATCGAGAATCGACCCAAATAAAACAGTGAATAGCCTTCGTTAAAGGCTATTGAAGAATTAATTTACTGTGCCGGATTGAGAAATCAGACTTCTTCTTCCGGAACAACACTCACTTTGATAATAGCAGATACATCGGCATGAAGTTGTACATCAACGTCAAACTCACCTGTACTGCGTATCGGCCCATCTGGCAGTCTGATTTCGTGCTTAGCCAATTCAACACCAGAGGCAGTGACTGTCTCTGCAATATCAATGGTACCAACTGAACCAAATAATTTACCTTCTGCGCCAGCTTTGCGAGCAATAGAAATACTGACACTATTCAGTTTCTCAGCACGTGTATTCGCTGATGCCAGTGACTCTTGTTGCTGTTTCTCAAGTTCTGCTCTACGAGCATCAAACTTGGAGATATTATCAGCAGTTGCAGAAACGGCTTTACCACTAGGGATAAGATAATTTCTACCAAAACCAGGCTTGACCTTGACCTGGTCCCCTAACTCGCCGAGTTTATGCACTTTTTCAAGCAATATAACTTCCATCAGATTACCTCAATTCATTACAATTTTATAATAACAGATTCTTCACAGACTCGTCTCTGGATTCATATTACGAGCCAACTTTTCTTCTACGCCATCCAACGTATACGTCGGTCATACCTAAACAGGCAATAAATAATGCCATTTGTGGCAATAATATTAACAAACAATACATCGAAACAATCCAGGCCATTGATAGTTTAAATTTATCAACATTACGATGTACGGCTGAGATGCCTTGTAGCAAATACACAAACATCAACACGACCACTACATCCCTGAAAAAATCCCGCAGTGGTTCAGCAAGGATAAATACCAATAACACCGTGATGGCGCTTACTGGCAATATTCCCGATGGTAAACGCAGGGCATAAAATTCTTTTTGAAATGCCCCGGGGTTAAACAACTTTGATTGCCACCACCTTCCACACAAGACACTCATCACAATATTCAACATTAAACCGGCCATCATCATAGCATTCACCATGCTGGCTGCCGGTTCCAGTATAGTCTTGTACTCGTCTATATTTTCTGCCGGAACGGTTTTCTCAAGCATCGAGAACAACCACTGTTGCCACCAGGCAGATACATCATCAACCATGATATAGGTTGCCGCTATTAACATCGCTACCAGCAAGCTAACAACCAGCAGGAGAAAACCCTGTTGCTCATAATAGCGTAACACTGCCGCACCAAGCCAAACGGGTAGCCACACAATCAGCGCGTAAGCCAAACCAAGTTGTAATGGTAGATTCGCAATCAGCAAGAAAGCAAATAATACCAGTAGACTTGCAGCCAATGTTTGAAAACCATTAGCAGCCCCTTTTCTCAGGGTTATCAAGGCGACTACTGAGCCACTTATCAAAAAGGCAAATGGCGGCAATATGAGCGAAACCAGTGCACTGAAGGTTGTCGCTGCAACGGCCTGGAATCTGCCACTTAGTATGTAGTTGCCGATCAATTTAGTAATAATTACTGCTTGACCAATAACTATTGGTCTCAACGTTTAAATCGTTCACCCATTAGCAGATGAACTATTTATATTTATACTTGCTTAATGTGCGTCGCAATAAGGAATCAATGCTAAATAGCGCGCACGCTTGATAGCTGTTGATAACTGTCTTTGATAACGCGCATTTGTACCAGAAATTCGACTAGGAACAATCTTTCCTGATTCAGACACATAATTCTTTAATGTATTAAGATCTTTATAATCAATCTCTTTCACACCATCGGCAGTAAAACGACAAAAACGTTTACGTTTGAAATAACGGGCCATTTTATAATCCTCTCTTTAAACTTCTGATGCAGGTGTTTCGGTTGACTCTGCAACCGTCTCTTCCTGACTGGTAGTTTCTACATCCGCCTCTTTCACAGCAGCAGTA
Source organism: uncultured Gammaproteobacteria bacterium (assembly GCA_938084745.1). Taxonomy (GTDB): domain Bacteria; phylum Pseudomonadota; class Gammaproteobacteria; order Eutrophobiales; family Eutrophobiaceae; genus UBA7359. The sequence goes on along the minus strand of CALKEZ010000050.1, from coordinate 3,804 downwards.
TCATTGTCGGTAGTTGCAGTAGTTGCATCGGCATTAGATCTGGAAACTGGTTCTGGACGAGATTCTTCTTCATCTCTGGCTTTAATCAAATGTGAAGCCTCGGTGACGGCTTCGTTTTTCTTGATTACCAGATTACGAATAACAGCATCATTGAAACGAAAACCATCGGTAAGTTGTTGTAGAGATTCAGCGTCACATTCAATGTTCATAAGAACATAATGCGCCTTGTGGATTTTATTGATCGGGTATGCCAAAAGTCGACGGCCCCAATCCTCCAGACGGTGGATCGTGCCGTTATTACTGGTGACGATGCTCTGATAACGTTCTATCATCGCAGGAACTTGCTCGCTCTGATCCGGATGGACCAGAAATACGATTTCATAATGTCTCATTGTGTATCCCCTTGGTTATGAGCCTCCCCGGTTGATTCTGGGTGAGGCAAGGACTTATAAAGTGGCGCGATTCTAATGGATTGGTTTGCCTACTGCAATGTATCACGACCTAAATTAGGAAAATTCAGACAAATAATACCAATCTACCCTGTTCCTGGTCTATTTTGTGTGCCATTACTACGCATCAGTGCCTACGTTGTCTAAGTACTTCATATAACACCACACCTGTGGCGACAGACACATTCAGGCTCTCGATGGGGCCATTAATTGGCAAAGAGGCCACATAATCGCATTCCTTGGCTACCGATTCGCGCATACCTTTACCCTCGCCGCCCATCACAATCGCGGTGGGGCCAGTCAGTTCCAGATCATAAATTGATTGTTTGGCATCTCCCGCCGTACCCACGACCCAAACGCCCGCTTCTTTTATTTTCTTCAACGCCCGAACCAGATTAACGACACTAATAACGGTCACATTTTCCACCGCCCCGCTGGCAACCTTGCGTACGGTTTCATTTATGCTGGCCGCACGATCATTCGGAATTATCACAGCGGTTACCCCTGCTGCTGCCGCAGTCCGGATACAAGCACCAAGATTATGAGGGTCCTGCACTGAATCAAGAATTAAATATAAGGCAGGATTATCCTTATGTTGCTCCAGTATGTCGTCTAGGTCATGCTCCGTTTTTTTACTCGTTTGCCGAATCTCCAGCATGACGCCCTGGTGATTTTGATTTTTCGTCATCCTATCCAGACTGGCACGCGACACAGACTGAATCGATAAACCCAGATTATTTATAGCATCATGCAGGGCACGAATAGCATCTGATTCCAGTGATTGCTGAAACCAGGCATTCAGGATCGTGTCGGGTGAATTCTCCAGTGCCTGTTTAACGGCATGCAAACCGTATATTCGTTCTGTTCGTCTACTCATTTTCAGTTAATTCAAAATCTATCTTTCGTTCTTCAATATCAACCCGGGTTAATAATACTGACAGTCTTTGCCCCAACTTGAATACCTTACCACCCCGCTCACCACGCAAGGTATGTGTTATCGGATCAAAATGATAATAATCAGCCGGGAGATTACTGATATGTATTAAACCTTCAATATAAAGATCATCCAGCACAACAAACAAACCAAATGACGTAACCGAACTGATCATGCCATTAAAAATCTCGCCAACCTTGTCTTGCATAAAAGCACACTTGAGCCGCTGTGCTGCATCACGCGAGGCTTCTTCAGCACGGCGTTCGGTCATTGAGCAGTGCTCACCCAATTCCAGCATGGCTTGTTGTGAATAACCAAAATTTGCTGCAGGGTTGCCTTCCAGAATATGCACTATTGCTCGATGCACGATTAAATCAGGGTAGCGTCGTATTGGTGAGGTAAAATGGGCATAGATAGGAAAACCTAAACCGAAATGTCCTTCATTGATCATGCTATAGCTTGCCAATGGCATGCTGCGTAATAAAACTGTCTCCAGCATTTGAGCATCATCGCGTTTTCGGATTATTTGAACCAGCTTCGCATAATCTTTGGCAGTCGGCTCTTCACCTCCGCCTAACGACAAACCAAGCTGGGACAATAATGCTCTAACATTTTCAAGTTTTTCAATTTTAGGCGTTTCGTGAATACGGTATAAACCCGGGATTTCATTTTTCTCAAGAAAATCACCCGCAGCGACATTAGCCACTAACATCATCTCTTCTATTAAACGATGAGCTTCATTCCTCTCTACGGTATATATCGCTTCTATATTCCCTTTGTCATCGAATTCAAATCGTGAATCCAGTGAAGCAAAATCAATCAGACCTTGATTATGTCTTTCTGCATGCAGCAACTTATAGAGTTGATATAAGTGATCTAAATGACCTGTCTGTTGTTCACGTTTTTTTCTGGCATCGCTATTTTTCTCCACTACAATCGACGCCATCTCGGTATAGGTTAAACGCGCAACTGATTTAATAATCCCTTTAAAAAAAGAAGAACGCTTCACCCGGCCATTGGCATCGATATTTAATTCACACACCAGACTATAACGATCAACGTCAGGTTTAAGCGAACAAAGACCATTGGATAAAATTTCTGGCAACATCGGAATAACTCGATCGGGAAAATAAATAGACGTACCGCGCAGGCGTGCCTCGTCATCTAACGCACTTAGTTTCTTCACATAGTGGGAAACATCGGCAATAGCAACCAAGAGTCGCCAACCATTACCATCTTTTTCACAAAAAACAGCATCATCAAAATCACGGGCATCTTCACCATCGATAGTAACGAAAGGAATATTACGGCTATCGACTCTGTCTGATATATTTTCTGAATCTACTTCTTCAGTTAACCCTTTAATCTCTTTATCGATTGCAGCAGGCCACTCAAATGGAAGTTCATAACTTCGTATAGCGATATCAACCGCCATACTCGCATCCAGGCCATCACCGATAATAGTTAATACCTTACCAATCGCCTGTCGGTGCTTTTCAGGCTGATGCATTATTTTCGTAACAACATACTGACCATGCTTTGCTTTATTTCTGGCTTCGGGAGGAATTAAGATATCCTGGTTAATGCGTTTATTGTCAGGAACGACATAAAAAATACCGTTATCTTCATAGAAACGCCCGACAAGTTTATGATTAACACGTTCCAGTATTTCTACCAGTGCGCCTTCGCGCTTGCCCTGCTTGTCAACATTAACCTGGCGTACCAGAACACGATCACCATTTAAAACCGTACGCATTTCGCGCGCAGATAAAAATAAATCTTTACCACCTTCATCGGGAACGACAAAACCATAGCCATCGGGATGCCCTATCACGCGACCTTTAATCAGATCCATCTTTTCAATCAGGCCGTAACTACCACGACGATTACGAATTAACTGACCATCACGCGTCATCGCCTTGAGTCGTCGGCCTAAAGCACGACGAATTTCAGGGTCACGAATGATAAATGCTTCCGCGAGTTGCTTGCGTGCAAGCGGCCGACCTGCTTCACGCAAAATGGCCATAATGGCTTCACGTTCGGGCAATTCGAAAACCTTGTTTGAAGACGGTTCTGTTTTTGTTTTTTTACTCATCGTATTTGATAGATTGACAATAATGTAGTGGCTGGGTAAAGTCCGCGATTCTTAAGATTCGAATACTATAGCACATGCTGGCGTGGTGGAATGATAGACACGGCATGCATTAAGCCATAAGTGTCGTAAAGGACAGAAGTCCGAGAACGACCGCGCGTAGCGCGTTAGTCAAGAAAACTGGAATGTTAAATTTGGTGCCAATTTTAGAATATGCCGAGGTGGCGGAATTGGTAGACGACATGCATGGAGGCATAAGTGTCGTGAAGGACAGGAGTCCGAGAACGACCGCGCGTAGCGCGTTAGTTAAGAGAACTGGAATATTAATT
>CALKEZ010000049.1 GCA_938084745.1 uncultured Gammaproteobacteria bacterium | reverse complement strand
CGATCTGGTTAAAGAACGAATCAACTTTAAAGAAATGTCCAGACGCATATTAGCGACCAACTGGAATGTTGCCAGCGAAAAACAAAAGCAGGAATTTATTTCACTGTTTGAACAAATCGTGCTCAATACCTATTGGGCGCGCCTCAAACGCTATTCGGGAGAAAGAATCGATTATGTTTCGGTCAGTTCCGATAATGAAGATTATGCAACGGTTGATACAATTATCATTAAAGACAGGTCGGATATACAAATCCCGATTTCATATCGAATGAAACGGTTTGTGTCAGTCTGGTTTGCATACGACTTTACCGTGGAACGCCTAAGCCTGGTGCAGAGTTATCGAAATGAATATCGTGCCATTGCCAAGAATCATGGCCTTGATGGTTTGTTAGAATACATGCAGCGCGATATTGAAAATACTCAATCTAAAAACATTTAACGACTGACTATGCAACTATCTATCATTGTTGCTATGGATCGCAATCGTGTTATCGGCAAAAACGATACCCTACCGTGGCATATTTCAGCGGATCTCAAACACTTCAAAAACATCACCATGGGCAAGCCCATCGTCATGGGTCGCAAAACACATGAGTCTATCGGCAGGCCTTTGCCGGGTAGAGAGAATATTATTATTACGCGTGACGAAACTTACCGTGCAGAAGGGTGTACGGTGTTAAATAGGCTGGAAGCTATATTTGAGCATTGCCGGGATATTGAAGAAGTCATGATTACCGGCGGCTCAGAAATTTATCAGTCCACACTGGGTAAGGCATCACGGTTGTATTTAACCGAAGTTGATGCGGAGATTGAAGGTGATACTTTTTTTCCTGAATTTGATCGGCATGAATGGAACGAAATGAGCCGCGAAACGCATAACGCTGATGATAAGAATGAATTTGATTACAGTTTTGTCGTGTTAGAAAGAAATTAATTCATCGACTAAAAGTCACAGGATCCCGCACTTTGCACAATCGCAGACATCCATGTTTCATGTACATGCAACCACTGCAACGCTTTGTCCTTTTTGAAAACCACGGTGGAGATACGTGCATTATCGGATGATGAAGACGCCAGCGCATTGGTCTGCCATTCTTCGTAGGTAGCAATAATACCATTGGCCAATACGCGACGTACTTGTACATTCCTGATAGTAATGCGGAGTTCGGGACTTGCAGCATAGCTAGTTTTTAGACTGTCAGTCAGTTCATTCAGGGACAGCAATATACCCGCTGGCGCAATCAAATGAAATTCAGGATCCATGCGAGCAAGGAATTCGCTATCCAGGCTGCCAATAGCTAGCGATCCTGAAAACCAGCCAACAAAAAACTTGTGCAGCTCTTCTATTTCAGTGCGAACCTTCTCTTCGATCATGTTGTTCATAAGGGCTAATCAATTATTGCTAGTGGTTTTAGTGTCCAGTCTGCCACTGGAATTGTGTTAGTGAAATACAGCCTGCATCGTTAAAAATAACACCTTCGTCTTCCAGTAAGATGCGTTGATAATCATCAGAACCATCCAGACCTCTGGGGCTAATCTTGCCTTTTGCATTAACAACACGATGCCAGGGTACATTAGCATCTTCCTTTAGCAGAGACAGTGCATGTCCTATCTGTCGCGCGTGATGTGGAAAGCCAGTTAGTCTTGCGATTTGACCATAGGTAGCAACACGCCCTTTCGGAATCAGGCTTACCATGGCATAGATATTTTTATGCGTAATAGACAATGATTTTTTCAATACAGAACGACTTTAATTATATGTCGATATTCTATTCATAAGTGTATTTCCTTGAAAAATTAAATTCCATTTAAATGAGACATTACATTGTTATTGATTTTGGGTATTGAGTTTTATGATGACTCATTTATTCTTGTTATAGTATTTTGTGTCTCGCCACTTAATATCCATAGGCGTCGATATCCAGATCATCAGTCTTTGTAATAGGCCATTTTTTTGCTGTGTCTCTTGCTTTTCTTGCGGGGCATAAGCTGGCTCTACCCGGTTTTCGTTAATGTTTGCTGGCATGATCGGCTCATCGCTTTTAATTTCGATGGTATCCATGAATATGGTGATGTCGGACAATGTTTCCCCGTTCTGAAGTTGTTTTTTTCTTTCTGAAAGCAAATCTTTGGTTTTGAGCATATGTGCTTTCATGGATTCCGGGATGGTTTCATTTTCCAGAAAAACAGAAAATTCAGCGATCATTTCATCAATTTTTTCGACTATTTTTGAACGTAATATTTTTTCCTGATGATCAAGCTTTGTGATGGTCTCCGTGATTGTATTGATAGGGACGTCGCATTTAAAAGGCGGGGTTACAAGATTACGATCTTTTAATATAAGCCGTGCACCGATAGTAGTGTGAACATTTTGTCTGAAATCTTTAATGACGTTATTGAGTTTTTTTGATGACACTTCAATTTCTTCATTGTCCATGTCTCTGGAGATATCGCTTAGCGCTTTATTCAGGATCGCATTCAGTGATTTATGTACCTGATGATCGAGACTGTGAATAAGTTCTTTGATACTACTGGACGAATCTTCACGGATGTTATCGCTGATGGTAATAATAAAGTCACGAATGTCGTCAGGAAGCTCAATGGAAATATTGTTTAATTGCACAACTGACTTGAGGCCATCGATCATACATTCGATTTCGTGTGCCAGTGCGACTATCTTGTTAAGTTCTTCACGTTTGGTTTGTACGTGCTTCAGGAACTCGGAGTGACTCGTGCTCATGATCTGTAATCTTTATAGGTAATCTTGGTGATCGACATAGTGTTGATTATAGTCATACGGCATCGATATTTATGATTTATCAATTATCCTGCTTACCAGTATTATGCTTTTGATAGCTTCGTTTGTCGGGAAGGCACACTGAACAGTTTTTCATCCTCCAGCCGCATCGCCGTCATGTCACCACCCCATAAACATCCCGTGTCCAATGGATAGACATTATGCTGTCTGAAATTCGTTTCTTCTCCCAATGTGACCGTTGACCAATGACCAAAGATGATCTTGTTATTTTTCGTCTTTCGATTCCGTACTGCGTACCAGGGGGTTAAGGATTTGGGTTGTTTACCTGGGGTGCTCTTCTCTGACAGGTCGTAATGTCCCGCACTATCCAGATATCGAACACGGGTAAGACAGTTGATAATGTAGCGATACCGATCATGGCCGATTAGGGAATCAGACCAGCTGACAGGTTCATTGCCATACATATGAGCTAGAAAATCATGGTAATGACCACTGCGCAGCATGGCGGCTGTTTCTTGTGTGAGTTCCCGGGCTTGTTCCAGCGACCATTGCGGTGGCAAGCCGGCATGAATCATGGTGAAGTCCAATTCGCTATCATGTACCAGTAAGGGCAGACCTCTTACCCAACTGAGCAACTCATTGGCATTATCAGCATTCAGAATTTCATCAAGTGTGTCTTTTTTATGTGGTTTGCGGATATTGTTGGCAACGGCGAGCAAGTGCAGATCATGATTGCCAAGAACGCTGCGGGCTGAGTCGCCGAGTGATTTAACAAATTCCAAACAGGCGAGTGACTCGGGTCCGCGATTGACCAAATCACCGACGAACCATAATCGATCTTTGGTGGCATCGAAATTAATGGTATCCAGTAAGTCTTTTAACTCTGAATAACACCCTTGAAGGTCACCTATCGCGTAGGTGCTCATGGTTAATGCAGTGTGTTTGGCGTGGACAGGTTGAAAACGGGAATTTGTACATCGAAATCCACACCATCATCAGCGACCATTTCATAGGTGCCTTGCATACAACCTACAGGAGTTTCTAAAACGGCGGCACTGGTGTATCGGAATGATTCACCGGGCATGATGTGTGGTTGTTCTCCGATAACACCATCCCCCCTGACTTCCTGAACCCGGCAATTAGCATCGGTAATTAGCCAATGTCGTCGTAACAGGGTAGCGGCGGTGAGACCGGTATTGGTGATAGTAATGGTATAAGCAAAGACATAGCGTTCCTCATCCGGGTAGGATTGGTCCGTTACATATTCGGTTTCAGCCATAATACTGATGTCATATTGTTTTTCAGCCATAGTGCTATTTCACCCTATTACAGATTCAGGTTCAAGTAGCACTTACATGAGCGATTGTGACGGATTCGTCTTCTTTCGATAATTGATTGCTTCGCTCAGATGCCTGGTTTCAATATTCTCGCTAGCCGATATATCAGCAATGGTTCTGGCGACTTTCAAAATTCGATGAATTGCACGCCCGGAGAGGCCTAATTTTCTTGTTGCTGTTTGTAGTAATGATTTATCTGTGTCGCCGAGGACACAGAATTGCTCGATATCACTGGTATTTAATGCCGAGTTTGATATTCCACAGCGTTCGATTTGTTTATTAAACGCCGTGATAACGCGTTGCTGAATCATCGTGCTGGTTTCTGCTCTGCTATCCCTTGTTTGCTGGATGATTGCCTCGGGAATGCTGTGGACTTCAATAATCATATCGAGACGGTCAAGTAGCGGGCCCGATATTTTATATTGATAACGGTTAATCTGTTCTTCCGTGCAACGACAGCGGCTGCTCGCATCGCCAAGATAGCCACAGGGACAGGGGTTCATCGCGGCGATAAGCTGGAAGTTTGCCGGGTATTCGACCTGATTGGCCGCACGGGATATGACAATGCGCCCCGATTCCAGCGGTTCGCGCAACACTTCCAGAACGTGACGGCTAAATTCGGGCAGCTCATCCAGAAACAAGACACCATTATGGGCGAGCGATATTTCACCCGGTTTGGGATGACTGCCACCGCCGACCAGCGCAATGGCAGAAGCCGAGTGATGCGGGGAACGCAGAATACGTTGGCGCCAGAAGGTCGCGTCGAATCCTTTCTTGCTGATCGAGGCGATTGCTGCCGTTTCCAGTGCCTGTGCATTTGTCATTGGTGGCATAATGCCGGGTAAGCGTTCGGCCAACATGGTTTTACCGGACCCGGGAGGGCCAACCATAAGCAGGTTATGTCCGCCCGCTGCCGCGATTTCAAGAGCCCGTTTCGCATGTTCATGCCCGTAAACATCATTCAGGTCTTTGTCGTAATAGGTGGTTGCGCTTATTTGTGCGGCTTGATGATCCGGTAACTGCCGGGTGCCGCAGATATGCGCACAAACGTCCAGTAAGTGCGGTGCCGGTTTACAGCGTGCGCCTTCAACTAAAGCGGCTTCATCTGCATTTTTCATCGGCAGTATCAGGCTGCGCTGTGCTTCATGCACCGCCAGTGAGACAGGCAGTGCGCCATGTATCGATCTTAATTCACCCGTTAACGATAACTCACCGATGACTTCATGCCCGAGTATGCCTTTTTCGGGCAGTTGTCCCGATGCGATTAAAATACCCAGCGCGATAGGCAAATCAAAACGACCGCCTTCTTTTGGTAGATCGGCCGGTGCCAGATTGACGGTGATTCTGCTTAACGGGAAATCAAATTGGTTGTTGAGGATAGCACTACGAACGCGTTCTTTACTTTCTTTAACGGTAGTCTCCGGAAGTCCCACAATGGTAAACCCGGGCAAGCCGCGTGAGAGATGCACTTCGACTGTGACTAATGGCGCATTGATGCCGTCCTGTGCGCGTGAATAAATGACTGCAACACTCATAACTATTCATCATCCTTGAAGTTAGAGAACTGTAATTTAACTGATTGCTG
>CALKEZ010000048.1 GCA_938084745.1 uncultured Gammaproteobacteria bacterium | reverse complement strand
AGGATTAAACATGAAACATTACAACAGAGGAGAAAAGAAAATTTAAAATTATGTGTGAACCAATAAAACAGAACTATAATAGATAAAAGTCTCTCTTAACTTTTTAGATGATTTGTGCCATATCATTTGACGACGTACAGTCTGCGAAATATTCTATGCCATGGTCAAGAAAGGCCTCGACCTGGAATCTATCATTGCCGAGATAAATAATAAATTCTTTCGTCTGTTTCCTTCCGATCGATTTTTTTGTGCAGTATTTCTCGAAATAGAACATGGATATAAAAACATGAAGGTGTGGAATGCCGGTATGCCTTGTGTTCTTTTAACAAATCACGATGGGGTCGTGAATAAAAAAATATCTTCTATGGATATGCCTCTTGGCATACAGGAAATATCAAAAAGCAATATTAAATTAGAACAAACCATGTTTACCACGAATAACAGAATTTATATTTATACGGATGGTATAACAGAATGTTGTAATCCTGATGGTCTTATGTTCGGTGAACAAAGGTTGATTGAATCACTTTCCATAACAGAACCAGATAAACGTTTTGATAATGTGATAAGTAACCTGGAAGACTTCCGAAACGACGCTGCATTGATTGACGATATTTCATTTGTTGAGATAAATTGTGACAAGTCGAAGATTGATATTACTATTGAAGATGAGCATAAACAAACATCCTTAAGCCCCATGAACTGGAGTCTTCGGCTGGATATGGAAGAGGATGTATTACGTAATGTAAATCCAGTTCCTGTTATCTTGCAAACTATTTCTGACATACAAGGTTTGAATAATGACCATTCCAGATTATTTATGGTATTAACCGAGATGTATTCAAATGCATTAGAGCACGGCATCCTTGAGCTTGATTCATCTATCAAACATAACCCTGATGGATTCATGAAATACTATGAAGAGCGGCAGTCCAATCTGGAAGAGCTTAAAGACGCAAGTCTGTCTATAGATATCAGTAGTTATGCCGAAGGTACTAAGGGTGTCATTTCTATTACTATCGAAGATAGCGGTGATGGGTTTGATAGTGAGAGTATTGAAAGTAGTCTGGACACAAATAACACAGGCTCCGGAAGAGGCATTGCCTTACTTAAAAGTATGTGTCGAAAACTTGAATACGATAAAAACGGTAGTAAGTTAAATGTGGAGTATGAATGGAACCAGTGAGTTAAATTATTAGTCAAGCTTCGTGATGTAAATAGCATATCAACAGTTAAAGACTATTAGCCTGATAAAGATGAACTAACTGTTTAAATACTACGCATATTTGTGGCATGATTATCATCTTTTTATACATAATAATAAAATGCTGCAAAGCAGTAACAGGGGCAATTTAATGAGACTTTTCGGACAGGTCATCTCGATTTCAATCTTATCGATATTTTTATCACTCCCAAATAATGTTTATGCTGCAGAAGGTTCACATTTACAGGACTTTACTGCTCATTGGGCAGGTATTGTCTGTCTGGTTGTGTTCGTTCTCGCCTATAGTCTGGTTGTATTTGAAGATCAGCTTCATCTACGTAAATCTAAGCCGGTAATGGTTGCCGCGGGCATCATCTGGATGTTTGTTGCTATTGTTTATTCACAAACAGGCGATAAACATACTGCTGAAATCATGATCCGGCATAATCTGCTTGAGTTTGGTGAATTGTTTTTGTTTCTATTAGCGGCTATGACGTATATCAATACCATGGCCGAGCGTAATGTATTTGATGCTTTACGTGCCTGGCTAGTATCACGAGGCTTTTCCCTACGCAATATTTTCTGGATAACAGGTGTCCTGTCTTTCTGTATCTCTCCAATAGCCGATAATCTGACTACAGCATTACTAATGTCGACGGTCGCGATGGCAGTGGGGGGCACTAATACCAAGTTTATTGCACTTGCCTGTATCAATATCGTTGTCGCTGCAAATGCGGGTGGCGCATTCAGTCCGTTTGGCGATATCACCACCTTAATGGTCTGGCAAAAAGGCGTTATACCTTTCGCAACTTTCTTTGCCTTAATCGTCCCATCCCTGGTCAACTGGCTAATACCTGCGGTGATCATGTCAATGTTTGTTGCTAAAGAAAAACCAGAGGCGATAGAAGAAAAAGTCATAATGAAAGAAGGTGCTTTTATTGTTGTTGGCATGTTTATCTTAACTATCACCATGGCGGTTTGTGCGCATAACTTTCTACATCTACCGCCAGTTATCGGCATGATGACAGGCTTGGGTTTCCTTAAATTGTTTGGCTATTACCTAAAGATTAAGACCATGCGCGCACTGAAACGGAAAAAACAAGAATACAAATACAAACCCGGTGCGGGTCCTTTAGGAGCAGAATCGATTAGTGCCAGTGACCATGCTGAAGAACAAACAATTGATATTTTTGATATATTAGCAAAAGCTGAATGGGACACATTGATGTTTTTCTATGGTGTCATACTGTGTGTCGGTGGTTTGGGCACGATGGGTTATCTCGCCGCGTTATCACAATTCATGTATATCGATCTGGGACCGACAACCGCCAACGTTCTGGTGGGTATCGTCTCGGCCATTATCGATAATATTCCGGTAATGTTTGCTGTATTGACCATGATGCCGAATATGGATGAAGCACAATGGTTACTGGTGACGTTAACCGCTGGTGTGGGTGGTTCTCTACTCTCGGTCGGCTCTGCTGCCGGAGTAGCTGTGATGGGACAAGCCAGAGGAATTTATACTTTCTTTGCGCATCTCAAGTGGACTTGGGCTATTGCTCTGGGGTATGCCGCCAGTATTTGGGTGCATTTTCTGGTAAATGCACGATTTATCGGACAAGCGGTATAATTTTCGTCATATAAGCCGGGTGTCATAAGACACCCGGTCTTTAAACGCACACAATTATCATTGTGTGCTTCTATGTTTACATCTAGAGAATTATTTAACTAAAGTGATTACTCTGGATTAGGTGTGTCTACCTTCAAATAATTTCCTTGATTAAGAGAATAGTTACTCGGTGTTATAGCACTTATAGTTAAGCCAACAAGGAACTCTGTTGTTATTGTAATTTCAGGAAAGTTGTCATGGATGAACCTGTACCAGGGACGGTACAATTTTTATGACATGATTTAGGGATAATTTTCCAGATTAAACCAGGCTATAGCATCTTTTAATCCTTCGATGCCGGGTCTTGAACGATAACCTAATTGTTTTATGGCCTTTTCACTGGAAAAATACATCATCTTTTTAGACATTCTGACACTCTCAACCGTAGCACGCGGTTCTTTATTCGTTACACTGGCAATCCGTTCCATAAACCAGGCAATTGGCAACACCAGGTTATGTGGCAGCCTGATGGTTGGCGGTCGCATATTTTGATTGATGCAAATGTATTCTAATATCTGTGCCAGTGTCATGTCGTCTCCGCCAAGAATATAACGCTCACCAATTTTCCCTTTTTCCCAAGCCAATAGATGCCCTTTTGCCACATCATCCACATGCACAATATTCAGCCCTGTATCGACATAGGCCGGCATGCGATGACGAATAGTATCTAATACAATTCTACCGGTTGGCGTCGGCCTGATATCACGCGGACCTATTGGCGTTGAGGGATTAACTATCACGACAGGACTGGCTAACTCATTGATCAGTTTGTACACCTCTTGTTCTGCCAGGTATTTTGAACGTTTATAGTGTCCAATCATATCCTTAACCGTGACCGGTGTGGTTTCGTCAGAGGGAAGACCATTATTATTAATGCCCAGCGTGGCAACACTGCTGGTATATATTATTTTTTCTATTCCCGCTTTTGTTGCTGCAATGATTAAGTTGCGGGTGCCGTTAACGTTTGTTTGATACATGCTGTCCGGATTCGGTAGCCATAAACGGTAATCAGCAGCAATATGAAACAAGACATCACATCCGACAACAGCCCGCTCCAGCGATGCTGGGTCGCGTAGATCGCCTTCAATCACCTCCAGTTCGATGCCATCAAAGTTGCGTCGATCTGAGCCGGGCCTGACCAGGGCACGTACATCATGTCCAGCATTGATTAAAAGGCGCAATACGGCAGAGCCAACAAATCCGTTAGCACCAGTGATTAATATTTTCATATAGATGACTTTTGATATAGCAGAGAGTCTTTTGCTAACCACGCGCTCGATACTGTGAGCATTGAAAAGAAGTAATCTTCCTGTCGGGTGATGATGCCGGGTGCAATAACTTCACTTGTGCAGCCGCCTTTATTGGGAGCCATACGCGCACCCCAAGGTCTATTATGATCATTCATGATTTAGCACTTGATGAATCTTGCCATATTAAAAAAGCCGGCAGTATTATCATAGTAGAAACCATCATTGAAACAAGGCCTAGAGACAATAATAAACCCATGCTGGCTGTACCTTGATGCGACGAAAAGGCCAGGTTTCCAATACTACAGATAGTGGTTAGTGAACTGACGATAACGCCTCTGGAAGAACTGGTCATGAAGATATTCTTTTGTTTCGTATGCTCTTTACGAAATCTATCACTAATATGAATACCACTATCAACGCCGATTCCAAGCAAGAGCGGCAGACCAATAATATTGGCAAAATTCAATGGAATATCAAACAGCAGCATGAAGCCAAAAGTAAAAACGCCGCCAATAATAACGGAGCTTAAAATGATAAAGGCATCCTTCTTTGTTTTTATTAGGACAACTAATAATATTGCGATGGCAATCAGAGCATAAGTGAATGCAGATTTAAACGCGGTAATAACAGCATCCCCTGCCTCAATACTGACAACTGGCGAACCGATCACATTATTATTATATGTTTGTATTTGGGTAACAAAATTTTTCATAGCCGTATTGTCATTGAGATCCTCAACCGGCAATATATCCAAATTGTAGTAACCGTCACTAAACCAGCGATCACGAATTGCCGAGGGAATATCTTCCAGAGTAACTTCTGTTGCGTTTAATGCTGCAGACAAGGCACGCATCCTGCCGGAGAAACTGTTCAGTAATTTTTGTTCGAGCCTGGAAAGTTGATTTTTATCCGGGTCAGTATTGAGCGTTGTTAAAAGACCAGCCAGGTTGGTTTTTAATAATAACAGGTCACTATCCTCGCTGTCTTTTGCTATTGTCTTCAGCTTTTGATTCAAATTGATAATAGCGTTTAAACGCTGTTCATCATTAATTTTTGTCGATGATTTTGTCGTCGTTAATGTGCCTAATAACAAACTCATGTCATCAATAATAAATAATTTTTCTTCCTGATCTTCGGGAATAAAATCATCTAGCCAAACGACTTTATCGACCAGAGAAAGAGATTCCAGTTCTTGTTTCGCTAATTGTGCTTCAGCATTACCTTTTATTAATAAGTTTCCGCTCCAGGGTGATGATTTGCTATCCCTCAATAAATCACGGTAGGTTTGTACGGATTCATTTTCCGGATCCTGAAGATTCAGGGTGTTGGAATCGAAACTGATTTTTCCATATTGTAAAATCAGACTGATAATTATCGCCAGCGTGACTAGTAATATAGGTTTTGGATAGTTGTAGGGGATGTTGATTAAAATTTTAAATAATCGGCCATCATAATTATTGTCGCTCGTTGTCATTGGTCTGGAATGCATGAAAGTCAGTAGCGCCGGTAATAAGGTGAAAGTGAAAATCAAACTGATGAACATGCCGCTGCCTGCTATCCAGCCCAGTTCTGCTACACCCAGATAATCAGTCGGCATAAAGGAATAAAAACCAATAGCCGTTGTAATGGCACACAACATTAATGACTTGGAGATATGTTGAACAGCTAACCTTAAAGCATCGCTGTTATTTGATGAGTAGAGTTTTTCTTCCCGAAATCGCAGCAATAAGTGAATGGCAAAATCAATGCCGAGACCAATATAAAGTACTGCGAAGGCAACCGAGATCAGGTTTAGTTCACCTACTGTTGCCGTAGCAAAAGCAGTCGTCGCGATTAATCCATACAACAGGGTGAGCAAACAGGCAGACACCAGCCATATCGAGCCCAGTCCAATTAATAATATTATGGCAACCAGAATCAGGGAGATGACGATCGCCTGAATGTTCGCTTCAGAAACACTTTTCAGTTCTTCATAAGACATGACAGTACCGCCGGTTAATCTAATCTTGATTGATGTACTATCGCCCAAATCGATTGAACTTATGGTTGCCTTGACATGTTGAATGATGTCTTCATCGGGCAGTAATGACTGACTGTCATCGTTAGTCTGCAGAATGATAAATTCCCGATAAACATTTTCCGTTTCACTATCAGGATTCATTAACCGTTGCCACGATACCTGGTAGCTTTCATTTTCGAAGGCATGGTTAATCTCGAGTAGCAACGGTTTGATGTCGATGTTTTCGCCATCGAGTTTGGCTTGTATGGCATCACTGAGCATGTTAAATAAACCACGCAAGTTTTGATCTGCGACCAAGGTTCCCAGAAAGGGCTGTATCAAGGCCAGGCGGTCAGCTAAATCCTGCAATTCATCAAGATCGAGAAACAAAAAAGCGGATTGGCGAAGGTAGGGCAGTTGTGTCGGGTAATAGATATCATTCAGTAAAGATGCGTTTTGTTGAAAAACGGAATACAGTGTTTCTCCGACATCACTCGCCTCATCGGGCGTGTTTGCCTCAATCACAACGAGAATATTATCTGAAAATTGCGGGAATAATTTTTCATACTGAATATCAAGTTGTCGCCAGTGCAATTCGCTTGAGAGCATATCGGTGGTACTGGTACTCATATCAAGGTTGTCTTTGATATAAAATACGGATGCGATTACCAGTGCGGTGATAGTGATAATGACCGCAAGTCGGTTTTTTTCTATGAATTGCAGCCAGGAAAGAATCATACGTTCGAGTGTCGATGTATGAGTTGTATTCATTATTTTATTATCCGATTATGAACAAGCTCAAATGAGCTTGTTAGTAAGGTTAGACCCTGAACACGTACTCCTTGTCAGCATCGCGTTCAATGTCTGGCGGGTAACTAAGACGTTTATCATCATAATATTGTCTACGATGATCGCCTTCAGCAGCGGCATTGTAGGTCACATAAAGCACTCTTCGTTTCTCATTAGTCATATTGGGGCCTGAACGATGTGGCGCAAAAGAATCAAAAAAGATAGCGTCGCCAGGATTGGTAGTCATCGAGATATAATCCAGCGCATCTTCTTCAAGCGGTTTCCATGCTTCACCTATCAACCCTTTATTATGTCCACTAGCCATTTCCAGACAACCATTTGCTATGGTTGACGCATCTATACTGACCAATGCTGTAATGTGCAGTTTTGCATAACGATCCCAGCCTGCCTGCACATCCTGATGCGCTTTGAAACCATCACCACCGGGCATTTTAAAATTGATCTTATCTTTAAACAGCACTGCTTTATCAGCAAATAACTGTGAAGTAATTTGTTGTATTTCGCCACTGACGAAAAGCTCACTAAAACCTTGATGAAACGGTTCGATATCCTCCATCCGTGACAGTATGCGTTTGCCGGGCTCACGCTTGCTTTGCTCAAAATACATCATGTATTTGCCGGGTACTTCAGGATAATTGGTAACCTCTTCGGTCCATGCAGTAATCTCCTGCATGCGTTCTGCATTATATAAATTACGTATGACGAGAAAGCCGGTGTCTTTGAATTCCTGAATCTGTTCGTTACTTATTTTCATAGCGATAATATGATTTAAGTTAATAATGTGGCCCTTATAAACCAGTTAGTATTTTATGACAAGCGCACAAATCAATTAAGCAGCAGAATGAAAAAAATGTTCGTTTTTCAAATCTTTCGCAATAACCGATAACGTTTTCAAGCCCATTTTGTAACCGCTGGCCAAACGGGATAACTCTTTAATCTGAGTCGGCTGTAATAGACACGACAACATAAAATCAAATATTTTCGGCTGCCCAAGATTATCTGTATGTTTTAATACAGCTTCAGGGATAGCTGTGTTGGCATTATCTGCTATCGTTCGAATGACAAGGAAATCAAGTTTATCGGCTGCTGCAACTTCAGCAATTGCCGTGCTCTCCATATCAACTGCCACGGCACCGGTTAGCTTTGACAACGCATTTTTATCTGCGGTGGTAGCGCAAATTTTTGTACTTGAAGCGATATCGCCAATCGATACGGTAAAGGGTGACCGTTGTAAATGTGCGCTTACCCTGGCAAGCCAATCGACTGATATTGCGTAACGATTATTCTCATTGATAATTGTTCTTGCCAAAATCAAATCACCCGATTTGACGTTGCTATCGATTGCGCCGGCAACGCCCCAGCTAATCAAGGCATCTACCTTTAATGCCAATAACTTTTTTGCTGCAATTTGAGCAGAGTCATAACCAATCCCGGACAGACATAAAAAAATATCTTTCTGAATTTCTATCGGCAACCCTAAATTTAATTTCTTACCATAAAGCGACTTTGCCTCAGCGGGCAAGGCTACAATGATGCCGAGTCTGCTCAAGATTTATCGTAGGGTATTTCTAAAAATAGTAGTTTTTTCGTTAGTGCAAGGGTGTTTCGCGCGGAGAACCGGAGTGTATGAATGATACATAAGGATTCGAGCACGACAAAGCCGCAGCAATGGCGAAAAAAATGCATTATTAGGAATGCCCTTGGAGAATATTGCGGTAGCGAGCCATAGCCCATAACGGGAAATATTTTGTATAGCCGTGGTATTTTAAATAGAAGACGCGAGGAAAGCCGGGCGCCGTATAACTGTCATCATACCAATGACCATCCGCTGATTGATTCGAGATTAAATAATGAATGCCACGTTTAACCGTTTCCGTTTCGGCTTCACCAACAGCCAATAATGACAATAATGCCCACGCCGTTTGGAAGGCGGTGCTATGGTAAGGGCGATAATGGCGCGGCGGATAGTAACTATCATTGCTTTCACCCCAGCCACCATCTTCATTTTGCATGTTCTGTAAATATTTAACGGCTTTCCTGATGTAATCCTGTTGTGGGTCTTCTTTTGCAATTTCGAGTGCGCTTAATACAGACCAGGTACCATAAATATAATTAGTACCCCAACGACCAAACCAGGAACCATCTTCTTCCTGATCTGATTTTATGAAACTAATGGCATCGGCAATATTGCTCGCGTACTTTTCTTTATCGGCCAGATAAAGGAGCGCAATTGCGCGTCCAGATACGTCAGCAGTGGGAGGGTCGAGCAATGCCCCATGATCTGCAAACGGGATAGAGTTCAAATAATACTGGGTATTGTTGACCTCGAATGATCCAAAGCCACCGCCGTTGGATTGCATACCGGCAACCCAGACCGCTGCGCGTTCTATCGGTTCTGAATATTTATCTTTGCCGGTTCGATGCATTGCCCAGGCAACCATCGAAGTATCATCCAGATCGGGATAATAATAATTACTGTATTGAAATGCCCAGCCGCCGCCGGCCAGGTTTGGTCTGGCAATACGCCAGTCACCCGGTTCATCACTGAGCTGACGGTCTTTAAGCCAATCAAGTGCGTGTTCAATTTCTGGCGTGATGTTAGCTTCGGTCTCGGTCTCGATCATGGCTTGACCCGCAAGGCAGGTATCCCAAACTGGCGATAAGCACGGTTGACAATACATACTGTTGCCGCGCTTGGTGAGTAAAGACTCTATGGCCTGTCGCGCTTGTTGGCGGGTAGGATGTTCTTTTGGATAACCCAGAATGACCAGTGATTCGAAGACATTGACCATGGCCGGAAAAATACCGCCAATGCCATATTCTTCATTCATGCGTAACAGAAACCATTGTTCACATTTACGGATGGAATATTGACGAATAAATTTGGGCACCAGTTTTTCTGCCAGTCGACCAACCTGATCAAGCAGCAAGAATGCACGACTTAATGTTGTCGTAACTTTGAAATAATGTTGTTCGTCTTCCGGAGGTGTAATGAAGAGTTCTCGAATATCAATGCCACGTGAATTGACGGCCAGCGGTTTCATCGTACATAAAACAAAGAGTGGCACCATCACTGTTCGTGACCAATAAGATACTTTATCAATATGAAAAGGAAACCATTTCGGCAGGATGATAACTTCTGCAGGAATAAACGGTACCGCGCGCCAGGGCACCTGTCCGAACAAGGCCATAGTAATACGCGTGAATACATTGGCATGTGACGCGCCACCATGATTCAGGATCATGTTTTTTGCACGAATCATATGTTCTTCGTGCGGATCATCGCCCACCAGTTTTAGCGCGTAATAAGCCTTGATGGAACAACTGATATCAAAATCACCGCCGGTATAGAGAGACCAACCGCCTTCTTCGTTTTGTTGATCACGTAAATATTGTGCGATCTTTAATTCGGTCTCATCATCAATCTCACCAACAAAATGGTTCATCAAGATGTATTCAGCTGGAATAGTGCAATCGGCTTCGAGTTCATAAACCCAGTGCCCATCATCATGTTGTTGTTCAAGCAGTTTATTTTTCGCGGATAAAATTGCTTCATCCAGATTGCTGGTCAGTTTGGAGGAATGAGATTCATCCATCGGGTGACTGCCCATGTTGTCGTTTTCGGTATCGAGGGTCATTACTTTTGCTTGGCAGTTCGTAGGGTTATCAAGTCGGGGTGCAATGTTATAAACAGTAACGTGGATAAATTATTGTTTATAGCCATCCTCATCCCCTTGTATGTGTCAACGTTATAAGGCCTATGACGCTGATTAGACTCAGAGTTTCTCATGAATATTAGCCATAGGCAAACGACGGCCACTGAAGTTAAACAGATAATTCAGCATACGATCATTGCCCACAAACAGGCTGGTAAAAAATATTGTTGTCTTGACACTGCGACGGCTGATTTTAACTTGTTGACCATCGGTAAAGTCCGGTTTTTGTCTGATCTTTTCCAGAGTTAATACCGCCATCCCCAGTGCCCAGAGACAAAAACGACGTAATCCTTTTTCGTGGGCCGGAATTTTCAGGGTATAACGCAAGGCATTATTGATGTGCGCGTGGGCAACACCGAGTAATTCAATCAATGCTTCATTGAAACCGGCATCCGATCTGTCCGGGTGCTTGTGACGAATATCAACCCCGTGTTTATCGAAAATATCCCGCGGCAACCAACAGGCACCGCGTTCGTGGTCTTCCCAGATGTCTTTTAGAATATTGGTCATCTGCAAGCCCTGGCCAAATGAAACTGCCAGCGGCATCAGTTCTTCACGTTGGGCATCTATCTCGGGAGAATAATCACAAAATAATTCAGTCAGCATTTCGCCTACGACACCGGCCACATAATAGCAATATTGACTCATGTCCTTCAGATCGGCGACGCCATCAAGCGTTTCGGCATCCTGATAACGCACCATTCCTTCAGCCATGACAGAGACACAGCGTTCGAGCGCAGCGCGTTGGCGTTGGTTAAAGCTATGGGTAATGCGAATGACGGGCGCCGTGTTTGCGATCAAATCATGCTCTGCTTCGGTCGCCGTGGGGGATAGCAGGGGGAACAAATCTTCGGCAAAGCCTTCCGCAGCATCAGTGCCTTTGACGACGGCGATAAACCGTTCTGCATATTCCCGCTTCAACTCGGCTGACATCAATTTGTCATCTTCAATCGTGTCGGCGATTCGACATAACAGGTAAGCATTGGCAACAACGTTACAGAGCGATTCCGGTAATTGGGGAATGGTTAGGGCAAACGTGCGGGAAACATGCTGCAAAATCTCATTTTGATAGGCCGCATCATCCATATTCGTTGTAAAATCGTTTTTCGACTTCATTAATTACAATTATCTCTTAAATAACAATAGTTTACTTTATATTTTTATATTTGAAAAAATGCTATGATTCAGCGCTTTGGGGTGACTCGGGATGCGCACATTACAACCTGATTTATACGGATGCAAATAATCAATCTTGAATGCCCCATTATAAAAATAATTTGCGCTTAATTGTCTGAATATTTTCTGACATATTACACACCTTATACTTAGCGAGTGACTAGAATGAATTCAGTTTCTGACATTATTGCGTCGGCAGACAACAGGGTTGCGGATGCACAATCTGTCCATTGTTATTGGCAATCCGATAACAGCAGCCAATTAAGCGATCTAAACGAATTACCGGAACAGCTACGCCACCTTGATGTTCCTTTTTCACTCGTGAAAGACCAGTCTAATGTAAAGATTGCCCTCGGTGGCTCGATACATGTCAATGCCAGTACTGATACTGAAAGCAGTTATCCGTGTCTTGCGTTTGTCCCGACACAACCGATCAGTGCCCTCGGAAGTAAACAATTCTGCCAGGACTACGGCATCAAATACCCGTACATGACCGGTTCCATGGCTAACGGGATTGCCTCTACCGAACTGGTTGAAGCCATCGCTAAGGCAAGTATGTTGGCATCGTTTGGCGCGGCCGGTTTGTCCTTGCCGCAAGTCGAAAAAGCGATCCAACGTTTAAAAGAATCCTTACCCGACAAGCCCTATTGCTTCAATCTTATCTATAGTCCGAATGAGAAGGGCCATGAAGATGCAGTTGTCGATCTGTATCTACGTTATGGTATCGATCTGGTCGAAACCTCGGCCTATATGAAGCTCACCTTGCCGGTCGTCCGCTATCGCGTCACGGGTATTCATAAAGATGAACAAGACCATATTGTTGTGCCGAACCGGATCATTGCCAAGGCGTCCCGGGTTGAGTTGGCCAGCAAATGGTTTAGTCCTCCGCCAGAAAAACTATTGAACGAATTACTGGCGCAAGGCGCGATCAGTAAAGAAGAAGCCGAACTGGCCAAACAGATTCCAATGGCACAAGACCTGACTGTCGAAGCCGACTCCGGTGGCCACACCGACAATCGCCCGGCGATTACCTTGCTACCGACGATGTTGGCACTACGTGATCAATACCAGGCGACCTATAATTATCAACAACCCTTACGCGTCGGTGCGGCTGGCGGCATAGCAACACCCGCGTCAGCTCTTGGTGCATTTGCCATGGGCGCAGCTTATATTGTCACCGGTACCGTGAATCAGGCGTGCAAGGAATCCGGTTCTTCCGATATTGTCAGAGAGATGTTGGCCAATACCGGGCAGGCGGATGTGACGATGGCGCCAGCGGTCGATATGTTTGAAATGGGTGTGAAGTTGCAGGTATTAAAACGCGGCACTATGTTTGCCATGCGCGCTAA
>CALKEZ010000047.1 GCA_938084745.1 uncultured Gammaproteobacteria bacterium | reverse complement strand
CTTCTTCAGGTTTTCATTAAAATAATAACTAGTTCCGATTAGAACGCCACTGATAACAACGCAAGTAAAAAACAAAATGATTGCGTTTTTCAGAATACTCCAGTCTATTTCACCATTGCTTTCCATTATTTCACTCCAATCACTACTCGCAATGAAAACAATGCTGCTTTACCAACTGATTCTGCATCCCCTTGCAAGGTTGCGGAAGAACTTATATCCAAGGGAAAAGATTCAATTGTAATATCGTAGCTTGAATCATCGCCGCGCAGGGTTTCAGCAAACTTATTAACCAACGAAATTGCTTCCCGGTAATTCCCATCAAACGGTTCAATGTGCGCTTTAATATTCGAAACCTGATAATACTTGAATTCTTTTGTTTCTCCTGTCATTACTGTTGGCATCAGCTTGTTATTTGCGCTGGATGCTGCAGTACCATTAACAGGATCCATGCTAAACCGCCAATCCATATCGTCCAGCATTATATCCGGGTATTGCGCCAAACCCCTGCCAAGGAAACTCAGCATCTCGTATGGCGTCGACTTAAATTCACTTAATGTCGCGGCCGCTTCAACCGCAACCTTGATTTTGTCTGGCTCAACCGGGGTCTGGGGCAAGCGCTCTCTGGCAATGTCATAGCGTGATTGATAAAAGTCTGACTTACTTTTAAACGATATACTTTCCTGCTTGCTGGTTAAGCCACTCATAAAATTCAAGCCGCTATATATGATGCTGGAAATCACCAGCACTGCGCTCAAGGCATTCATCGCATGACGTAAGTAACGCGTTTTTAGGTAACGCATCTCCTTGGGCAATGCATAGCAATTTTTTAATTGCTGCTTAAGCAAATGCTTCAATAATACTTGATCACAAAAAGGAACCGTCTGGGCCTTTTCTTTATCAGTTGAGTCAATGAGTGTCGCGATATCAATATAGTGCCTGTTTAACATTGGCAGCGATATTTTTTCATCTGCCACAGCATCAAGCGTTCCTTTATCGGCAATGAAATAAACATCCAGGGCAGTGTCGTTGGGTATCAAGCGAAGGCTATTCAGATAGCGCTGAATCTTATCTATTTCTGAAATAATTTTTGGCGCGTAGGGCTCTGTACCATATCGGGGTAATTTTGAAAGACGACTTATTTTTAATTGTTTATCTTTAAAAAATGTTTGCCTCAAGCCGCTAATACTTTGCATCGTGACTATAAGCGCATGGTTCGATATATCCGGCAAGGCCTTAATAAAAGACTGAAGCAGTAACGGTACAGAAACAATGCCTTTTAGAGGGACCTTATATTCGTCCAGCAATAACAACCAGGGTTTTATTATTTCATCATTCGTTAATGCCATCATTAACAAATGATCATCTCTGCGCCCGTCTTCTTCCCGACCTTGATCCTGTGTGTAAAAATATTTGGCATCGCGATATAAACGAGATTGTTTTCGTTGTATCAGCGCTTGTCTGTCTGCGCCAAAAACATGGGGAATAGTTTCTTGACGAAACTCTTCTTCAATCACATCCACCAATATTGTCATTGGCGTATTATCGGACTCTTCCAGGTAGCGCTTGAAGTTAGCGCGCCCTGCCTCATCCAGATCGAATAAATATGAAGAGCCAAGCTCACCTTTATGCCAGTGATACACCGACATTTTATCAGCGCTAATATAAAGTGCGCGCCTGTTGAAAAATTCAGATTTTGACTTTAGTAATGAGATCATAAATTGGTCCTAAAACCGAAAACATCACCCATGCAATGATGCCACCGAGCACAATCGTCATGGCGGGCTCTATCATTGTTTGAAGTCGCTCGATTGATTCCTTGATATCACGTGTATAAAAATAACTAATGTTCAATAACGAATCCTGCAGTGCACCGGTAGTTTCACCCACTCGAATCATACGTAGAACCAGTGGCGGGAATAATTCTGCTGTCTCGAAACTATCGCTTAATGTCATACCATCCGCAATCTGTTGACCAACCTGATGCATGGCCTTGGCAATCGCTTTATTACCCGCGATCTCTTCGCCCGTTCTGATGCAATCAATAATAGTAATTCCGGAAGCATACATAATGGCAAAAAAGCCTGTTAGCCGGGTCAAAATAATTTTTTTAAGGATAGGCCCAATAACAGGAACTCTTAATACCAGTTCATCATATTTCAGATGAAACGCCGGACTGGTTTTTATGCCAATAAAGATACCTCCCACAATAGCGAAGGGTAATATTAATAAGAGGTACCAGTAATTGACGAATATATCAGACACAAAGATTAATGCCTTCGTATGTGCGGGCAGTTCCTGTCCCATTGTTTTTACAAAGCTGACCAGTTGTGGCACCAGATATATCATTAAAAAAGACACCACACCGCCAACAACAATCCCGACAAACGAGGGATACATAAGTAATTTTTTAGTTTGGGCCGCCTGTTCATCTTGCCATTTAAGACTTTCACCCAGTTTTAGAAACACCTGGCTGATTTCACCGGATTGCTCACCCGCTTTGACCAGGTTGGTGAATATTTTCCCAAAGACATCTTCAAACTGCATCATCGCCTCAGACAATGTACTACCGCCCTCAATCGATTCGATCATGGCATTGGTGACTTCTGCCAATCGGGGATTATCAGAGCTGTCTCTTAAATCCTGTAAACTCTCCAGAATGGGAACACCTGCGCGCGAGGTTTGTTCAAGATGAAAACAAAAGGTAATCAGATCGCGACGTTTAACACCAGAACCGGCAACTCGCTTCGTATTTGATTTGACCTGTTTGTAGTTAATAAGATCAAGACTCAACTTTCCCAGACGCATCTCAAGGTCGGCAACATTAGCGGCATCAACCGAGCCATTATGAATTCGACCCTTTTCATCTATTGCCTTGTATTGATAAAACTCCATCGCCTAATTTGTTTTTAATCTGGCGGTTAAATCGATAACTCGCGACATTTCTTCCAGACTCGTCGACCCATCCAGCACGCGACTGGCTCCAACATCTGCCAATGTCCGAAAGCCTTTTGATAAGGCCATACGCAATAAGTCACGCTGCGTCCCTTTACGGGCAATCAACTCATCCATATCGGAATCAAAATGCAAAACTTCCTGTAACGCGATACGACCTTTATAGCCATCATTGCCGCAAACATCACAACCTTTTGAGTTGTAGATTTCTTTCTGTTTATCGGTGACTTTTAAACCGAGTAAGTTACGTTCCAGATCGCCTAGCGGACCGGGGACTTTACACTTGCTACACAAACTCCGAATCAACCTTTGCGCGATGATGCCGATGATGTTGCCGGCAATAATGTCTGGCTTAACCCCAATATCCAGTAACCTTGGAATAGAACCCAGCGCTGAGTTTGTATGCAACGTAGAAAACACCTGGTGACCAGTCATAGCCGCACGAAAAGCCATACTAGCGGTATCTTCATCACGAATTTCGCCGACCAGAATAATATCGGGATCCTGTCGCATTAATGATCGAATACCACTGGCAAAATCCAGCCTTGACGTCTCGCTGGCAGAAGTTTGCCGTATCATGGTTGTCGGGTATTCAACCGGGTCTTCAAGAGTCATGATGTTTACCGACTCGGTATTGAGGTAACTCAGGATGGAATAAA
Organism: uncultured Gammaproteobacteria bacterium; assembly: GCA_938084745.1. Taxonomy (GTDB): domain Bacteria; phylum Pseudomonadota; class Gammaproteobacteria; order Eutrophobiales; family Eutrophobiaceae; genus UBA7359. Next base: position 4,327 of record CALKEZ010000047.1, on the reverse strand, counting down.
GCGTGGTTGTTTTACCGCTACCCGTCGGCCCGGTAACCAGAATAATACCTTCCGGTCGTGCGACCATTAGTTTAAGCGTGTTTTGCGCGTCTTCTTTCAAGCCCAGCTGATCAAAAGACACAATACCTTTTTGTCTATCCAGTACACGAAGCACAATATTTTCACCGTGCACTGTCGGTAAAGTAGAAACTCGAAAATCAACCTTCCTGCCAGATAGCGATAATGAAATCCTGCCGTCCTGAGGCGCGCGTGTTTCGGCAATATCCATCCCCGACATAACCTTGACTCGAACCGCGATAGCCGACCAATAGTTTTTATGTAAACTGCGTATTTGTTTCATGACGCCATCTATACGGTATCTAAACCGTAAAAAACCTTCTTCCGGTTCAAAATGTATATCTGATGCATTGCGTTTTACTGCATCGGCAAGCAATGCATTAACGAGTCGTACCACGGGTTGGCTATATTCAGCAGTTTCAGCATCCAGACTTTGATAATCTATCTCACCTGTTTCGATCTCATTCAATATCCCATCAACTGATAATTCAAAACCATAAAACTTATCAATGGCTTTTTCGATTTCTGCTTCACCGGCAAGTATCGGAATAACTTCGGCATTACCACCAAGATGAGTATTGATTTGATCCAGTGCCACAACGTTAAACGTATCCGCCATAGCAATGGTTAATATCTTGCGTGCACCATCATAGGTTAGTGGAAGCACTCGCAAACGTCGGGCCATTTGTTTCGGAATTAAACCAACAGCTTCACCATCAGCAACTGCATTAGACAGATCGACACTTTCCTGTCCAATAACACCACCGATAACATCACGAATAATCGACTCGGTTGCAAAACCAAGACGCACCATAATTTTACCGAGATGTTCGTTACTCTTTTTTTGCTCGGTTAAAGCAATCTTGACCTGATCAGGTGTAGTCACACCCCTGGCAACCAGAATCTCTCCCAGTCGAAGATGTTTTTTATGAGCGCCGGTCACAATGCTTTTTCTACAACTTTATTGAGCGCCTGAATCCGATCGTTCACCGATGACACACTAAACCTGACGGGGGAACGCTGAGCCAACTCAATAGCCACATTATAAAAATCCAATGCCGTAGCATATTGACCGATCTTATCGAGACTAACCGCAAGGTTCAGGACGTAATCCGGATTGGTCGTATCATGGGTATAAGCGTTAAAAAAAGCTTCTTGTGCTTCTGGCCATCGCAACTGCTTTGCATAAATATTGCCTAGTGCAAAATACAGATATGGCACGTTGCCTTCCTTGTACATCAAGGTCTTTATAATGCTTTCATCCTTCACCGGATCTGAACTATTGGATAATGAAATTAAAGCACTCAACGCAAGTGCATCATCCGGGTTGGTATCCAGAAGCATTGTATAGTGCGCATAAGCACTTTCTCTATCACCTTTGTTAATTGCGATTGCAGCAAGTCCTAGATGAATATCACGATTTTCAGGATCATCTTGTAATGCGTTTTGGTAAAGTTTTTCAGCTGAATCAAGCTCGCCAGACTTATAAGCCTTGAATGCTTCGCTGACCATGGCATTTTGCTTTAACGGCGTTTTACTGCGACTAATCTTCATTTCTTCCATATCAGGCGCGATAAAAGACTTCGCCGGCGGATCAATCGCAATATTATCTTCTGGCACTGCTGGCTGTTCTCTCGCCGCAACTTCTGCAATGGTTTTTGGTGTTGGTGTCTCAACAGCAGCAATATCAGTGCTATCCGCATCAACAGATAAAGTCTCATCAACGTCTGTTTGTAAGGTTACATCTTTTGGTTCGGCACTGCTTTCACCTTCGGACTCAACAAGCAATTCTTCGGTAGAAGTCTCCGCTAGCGGTTCACCAATGCTGATAATGTTCTCAACAGCTTCTATTGCTGCATCGTCTATCGGCTTCCCAATAATGGTGCCACTGTTAACATCGGGCGCTTTAAATTGCGACAACGCTGCGCCTGGCACAATTGTCGATTCAACACCCCTGGCCACAGCCGGAGACGGTAATTTTCTGGCCACAGGCGTTATTGTAAAATAATAAAACACACCAAATGATCCAAAAGCCAGTAGTGCCAGTACAGCAAAGATACCCCAATTGGATCGACTGCTTTTTTTCGATCGGCCAGCTGTGAAGACTGTTTGCGCGGCTACCGGTGTAGGCTGATGTTTACCACCACCCATATCCTGGACAAGTTGATGAGCAGGGATGCCGGGGAGCGTTTCTTCATAAAAATCCTCATTCTCTTCATCCGCATTAAACAAGACACCATGAAACGTATCATCAAACGGTGCTGCAGAATTATCATCATCAAGGTTTTCTATAATGGTCGTATCACTGAGATCAATGGCTTGTTGCGTTTCTTCAAGTGCTTCTTCTGGAATTGCAGCATTGGCAACGGTGTTTTCCATGGTGATGTCTTCAGTAAAACCAATATCTTCCATGGAGAGTTCTGAGGTTGTTTCTTTTTTTACATCTTTATCTTCTCTTAACTCTTTTGATTCTACTTTTATATCTGTTGGCCCTGTAGCTTCTTTTATATCTTTTGGCTCGGCAGCTTCAATCTCGGGAAATTCAATCTTAGGGACTCCAGTTTGCGGAGCAGCCTTTTCTCGATTTTGAATATCGAGTGGCTCAAGCGACAACTTCATGGTGTCTGTCAAACGACTGGGCTTGCTGTATTCGCCACTAATATTCAGATTCTTTTCTGAATCGTCCTCTTCAGTTTCATCAATACGTGCGTTAGTCTCGACTTGTTCAAGTCGCTTTGCAGCTTTCTTTTTTTCCTCTTCCGCCTTTTTCAAGGCGTCCATCAACAAACTCACAAGGCGTCATCTCTCTGGTTTAGTTTGATGTTCGAGCTCTGGAAATCCTTGGATAAATATTTTTTATATAGCTCCAGATCACTATCCATACTTGGGTTATCTATGATTGTAGGTTTTAAGAATATAACTAATTCTGTTTTAGAGTATTCCGCAGATTTAGATTTAAAAAGATTGCCAAAAAAACCCACATCTTTAATTCCGGGTAAGCCAGCATCATTGTCCTTTGTTTCATCCTGCATAAGTCCACCTAAGACACCTATTTGTCCATCAGCTAATCTCAAAACAGACTCCATTTCTCTGACAGCAATTTGCGGCACTGGGTTTTCTTGGTTTTGTTTTGCGAGTTCGGGGTTGGGATCTAAAACATTTTTTATAAATCGAGATATTGTTGGCCTAACATTTAGAGAAACAATACCGCTAGAAGAGATTTGTGGCGTAACTGCCATAACAATACCTACAGGTACAGTTTTAGCAGTCGTATTTACAGCTGGCTCACCCGGGCCTTGTGCATTTGATACACCAGGTTCAACCAAAACCTCAAAATAAACAATATTCTCTACAACTTTAAGTAAAGCCGTCTGGCTATTCAGGGCCATAATCTGTGGACTTGACAGTATCTTCGTGTCACCAAATTCATCTAATAATTTTATTGTTGTTGTCAAACTCTCCTCACGCGCAGGATTATTATCGACAGCTTGAATGACAAATGAACTTAAAGCTCCAGCAATCGGTGTAGCATCCAAAGCTGTTGATACAAAGTTAACACCAGACTTTCCATTTTGATTTATAAATGACCAATTTATGCCTGCTTGGTAGTCCTTGTTAAGTGTTACTTCAACAATCGTTGTTTGTATCAACACCTGACGTTTGGCGCTGACAAGAATTTGGTCAACCAGAGACTGTATCTGTTCATGCTGATCAGCTGTAGCTCTCACTGTTAAAAGACCTGATTCAGGATTAGGTATCACAGCCTCAGTACCTTTCACCTCACCACCGGACCCACCACTGCTCGATTCCTCACCTATCAAAGAAGAGATATTAGAAACCAGTCTGGCCCAAAAATAATGATTCGATTCAGTTTCAACGTCGGTAGTGGAATTATTACCACCACCGCCACTGGAACCAGCATCACCACCACTGGTGGAGGAGATTTGAGTCGAAACTGCACTGGTACTTGAGGTTTCTCTGGACAGGTTTACATAATCAACCTTATAGGTACGAAAAAATGGCGTATCTTTAGAGATAAAAAGATTGTCGCCATCATATTCATAGCGCATGTCCACTTGCCGGCCGATGCGTTTCAAAATCTGTGGCAGGGTTTGCTCTACGGCGTTAATGGTAACGACACCGGTAATCTCGGGATGTATATCGACATTAACCTTGGCATCCCGCGCCAACGCAAATAATAATTCTTTCACCGGGACTTCATTAACAACCACCGTATAGCGTTCGACTGGTGCTGCAGGCACAGGCTCGG
>CALKEZ010000046.1 GCA_938084745.1 uncultured Gammaproteobacteria bacterium | reverse complement strand
CTAACTTCTAATCTAACCCATGCAAAAGCGCAAAAAATTGATGGTGATATCGAAAATTATGAGTTACTTGAATTTGATTATAAGTTGCCTGACAAGATACGAATAATCATAGAAGAATATAAACCACATGTATTCTTTAATTTCGCTGCAAAAACATCGGGACGTGGAATGTTTGATCATCCGTACGAAACCCATCGATTAAATGGGGTCTTCGTTATAGAAATACTGGAAGCCATCAGACGGTCTAAACGAGTGGATGAAATAGTATTCTGCCAAGCTTCAAGCAGTGAAATGTATGGTGATGTAAGTGAAGTACCGCAAACAGAAAAAACGCCTTTTAATCCTCAAAGTCCCTATGGTGCTGCCAAATTATACGCTCACAATATGGTGAAAATATATCGCTCTATTTATGGCCTTAGGTGTTGTTCAGCAATACTTTTTAATCATGAAAGTGTTCGCAGAACAACCGATTTTGTTACGAAAAAAATTGCACATGCCGCTGCGCGCATAAAGCTTGGCTTGACGAATGAACTTTCCTTGAATTCTTTGGATTCAAAGAGAGATTGGGGTTATGCGCCAGAATATGTAGATGCAATGTATAAAATGACCTGTGCTGAAAATCTGGACGATTATGTCGTAGCATCTGGCAAACTTAGTTCAGTTCGTGATTTATGCGAAGCTGCTTTCGAGTTCGTTGATTTGAATTACAATGATTATGTGCAAACTCAAAAAACAGAGGCCAGAGTTATTGACTCCATGAGTCTACTCGGAAATCCTGAAAAAATTAATAGGTATCTAGGCTGGAGCAACAAGAAATCAGTAAGAAAAATAATGCATGAACTTGTTGAGCATGAATATGAATTCTTGAAGTAGTTAGTTATATTATAAATATTTTAAAAACGATTTTATGGAACAATTAAATTAAAGAAGATTTAGCGTGTTAAAATCAATTAATAAATGCAGAATTTGTGGTAATGACAATCTGGTTACTGTGCTTGAATTAGGCGAACAAGTACTTACCGGTGTATTCCCTAAAAGTATCGACGCACAAATCACGAGCGGACCTCTAACATTAGTGAAATGTGTAGGTAGCGGACAGTGCGGCCTTCTACAACTCGCTCATACATACCCAATGGATGAAATTTATGGTGCAAACTATGGATATCGCTCTGGACTGAACCCGTCTATGGTCGATCATCTAAAATCTAAAGTAGAAAAAATAAAAAACCTGGGGATAATCGACAAACAAGACTTTATTGTAGATATAGGCAGTAATGATGCCACAACGCTTAAACATTATAACTTAGATGACTGCAATCTCGTGGGCATTGATCCTACGGCCAGCAAATTCAAAGAATATTATACCAACAACATTCAATTGATTTCTGATTTTTTCAGCGCTGCAAAATACTTAGAAATAAGTAAAGGTCAAAAAGCTAAAATAATTACAACATTTTCTATGTTTTACGATCTTGAGAATCCATTAGCATTTATGAGAGAAATTGTAGATATATTAGAAGATGATGGGATTTGGGTGTTTGAACAAAGCTATATGCCACTAATGTTAATTACCAACTCTTATGACACCGTATGTCATGAACATCTGGAATACTATTCTCTTTCACAGATATTGTGGATGACAGAACATGTTGGGATGAAGATTATTGATGTTGAGTTAAATAATGTGAATGGGGGAAGTTTTTCTGTAACAGCACAAAAAACCATGGGCAACATGACTGCAACAAGCTCGGTGCAGAAGGTATTAGATTCAGAGATAAGTCAAAGGCTAGATGATTTGCAAATCTATGTCGATTTTGCGTTACGTGTAACGGAGTCAAAGGATGCTCTTTTGAAATTTATTGAAAATTCAAAATCCAATGGCAAAACTATTTCGGCTCTGGGTGCTTCCACAAAAGGTAATGTAATTCTTCAGTATTGTGGTATTGGTCCATCAATGATTGAATCTATTGGTGAAGTTAATTCAGATAAGTATGGCGCTTATACTCCGGGCACAAATATACCCATTGTTGATGAACAAATAATAATTGCTCGCAGGCCAGATTATGTGATTGTGTTACCCTGGCATTTCAGAGAATATTTCGACTCACAAAGCAAGTACTCTGAATTGAATCTTGTATATCCATTACCAAAACTAACCATCGCTTGAATAAACAAGTGTATATTGTTTTCGGCACCAATAGAGCAGATCGATGTGTTCCTAAAAAATAGGCCCGTGTTCAAGCAGCCGTCAGCTTATGCCTTTTTTTGCTGAAGTCATTATTCGGATATTATAGTGTATACCTTTAAGAATAGAACAAGCTCTGGGACGATATAACGATTTAGCTTGCCTGATTAATGCTCCTGGTAAATTTAATTTAGACCTAACTTTTCCAAACGATAACGTAATGCACGAAAACTGATCCCAAGTAATTTCGCTGCAGCTGTTTTATTCCATCGTGTTTTCTCCAATGCCTCAATGATTTTGTGTTTTTCTATATCGTCCAGTACTGAATCCAGCGCAGCGTTGTTAGATACTACTTTTTTGACAGGTTCTGAAAGTTGAATATCTTCTATGCTAATAAGATCATCACTGCATAATGTTGCTGCACGTTCAAGTATATTTTCCAGTTCCCTGACATTTCCCGGAAACTGATATGACTCAAGTAATTTTTTCGCATCACCACTTAATTCCTGTTTTTTATTGCCTGAAACCTGAGCCATTTTTTCAAGAATATGCTCAACCAACAATGAGATATCATTTGTTCTTTCTCTTAATGGCGGAATTTTTAATTCAATGACATTAATTCTGTAAAACAAATCCTGACGAAACATATTTTGTTTAACGCGCTCAGACAAGTCGTAGTTCGTCGCACTCAATATTCTGACATCCACTTTTATTTCGTTCTGAGAGCCAACTGGACGGATCACCTTTTCTTGAATCGCACGAAGTAATTTAACCTGCATATGTTGTGGCAGTTCAGCTATTTCGTCGAGGAATAGAGTACCGCCATTTGCAGCCTGAAACAGACCTTCCTTATCTGACAATGCTCCGGTAAAACTTCCTTTTTTATGCCCAAAAAACTCACTTTCCATTAAATCATCTGGAATCGCGCCACAATTAATGGGGACAAATGGTTTATCAGATCTCGGTCCAATATAATGAATCATCTGTGCAACTAATTCTTTCCCTGTGCCCGATTCACCACTGATATAGATTGGCGCTTGACTACGAGCTACCTTTTCAATCGTTGTTCGCAATTCCTGTATAACTTTGCTATCACCAATTATTGTTTGTTTTACAGTCGTTTGTTTAGGCTTAATTTTCAAAGCACTTTGCACGACTGTTCGCAATGACTTTAAGTCGATTGGTTTTGTCAGAAAATCAAACGCCCCATACTTCAACGCTTGTATTGCGCTATCCATACTGCCATGTGCGGTAATTACCGCAACAGGTATTTGTGGAAAGCTGGCCTGTATCTCGTTAACGAACTCGACCCCATCACCATCGGGCAGTTTCATATCGGTCAAACAAAGATCAAACTTGTATTTATGTAATAATTCACGTGCCACTGACAAGTTCTCTGCACAATGACACTTGATCTGCATCCGTTCGAGCGTAATCACTAATAATTCCCGAATATCAGGCTCGTCATCTATAATCAATGCTAGTTGTGTCATCTTCAAATCAAATCTGTTTGTTTATCAAGGTGCATAAAGCTTAATCTGAAAGTGGTACCTTCCATTGATGTTGAATGTAAACTCAAGCTCGCCTGGTTTGCTTCACATAGTTCACGAGCAAGATATAAACCCAGACCGGAACCCTTAACTTCGGTTGTAAAAAAAGGCTCAAAAAGTTGCTCCTTAATCGCGTCGCTTATACCAGAACCATAGTCTATAATATCGATATAAGGACGGTTAGTTTCACTACTTATGTCACAGACCAATTTAATCAAAGGAACACCTTCACTATAGCGCATCGCGTTTTCGCAGAGGTTCCAGATGACTTGATATAATTGCGACGGATCCATTTTTACCAGAATATCACTGGTATTTACATTCAACAGAATACTTTGTTCTGATAAATTAAACCGGGCTTTAAATTCAATAATAAAATTTTTCAGCCAGGGAACAACCTCAAACTTTTCGGGAGTCGTTTGCTCTCTGCGACTCACGCTCAAAACATTTTCAATAATATTATTTACACGAAGTGAGTGATCGTTAATTATTTCGGTCAGTCGTTTGTCTTCTGAACTCAAGGTTTCAGACTCCTGTAGTAATTGTCCCGCATGGTTAATCGCCCCCAGCGGATTTCTGACTTCGTGCGCAATACTCGCTGTTAGGCGTCCGAGCGAAGCAAGCTTTAATTGTTGTGCATGTTGTCTAAAGCGCGCAATGTCTTCCAGGAATATCAATACCTGATAATTGGTGTGAAGCTTTAACTTTATAAAGGATGCCTGTAACTCTATTTCATCGTCCTGCATCTTGATTATTACATTTTGTTTACCATTATTGTTCAGCCAATCATTAATATGAGTTGCTATATGATGATTGAGAAAATGAGATATCTTACTGGTATTTTGTCCCTGTTCACCTAATAGATTTTTCGCGGATTGATTTATTAAAAGAATATTCATACTACTATCGAGAACAATTATTCCTGACTGCATTCGTTGCACGATATGTTCGTTCAGTTTTGCCAATTCATTAATTTCTATTGCCTGTTGCTTGGCCAACTCCTCTGTTTGACGGACTCGTGCGGCCAGTACATTACCAATAATTGCGGTAATAAAAAAAGTCGCCCCTAAAATTCCCGCATGTGTATAGTTAAATGTATCGGTATATCTGAAGAACTGAATATATAACTCGTGACTTAATACTGCGATGGTGGCAATAGCGGCAAACAGTATTGCGATCTTGCCTTCTCGCAGAATACTGCCGCCCGCTACCGCAATGATGATTAGCATGCCGAAGCCACTACTAAGGCCATTGCTCGAATACATGAGTAAGCTTAGTACAATAATATCCACCAGCACTTGCCCTGCAATCTGGAGATTGTATCGAGGATATTGTTTGCCTATAAAATAACTAAAAAATATTCCGAGAAAAAAATAGGTGTGGCTGACGATGGAAAATAAATTTTCGTCCAATATGCCTAATGGCTGAGGTAATTGACCTATATATACTAATAGGAGAAAAAGGCCTGCAAGTAATATCCGATAATAATTAAAATAGGCTAATGCCTGCCAATTTATGGATTTCTGATGATCATGGGTTTGATGATTGTTATTGATATTAGCCATTAAATTTTACAACCGGTTCTCTAGCACCATCTATTTGACAGCTCAATTATACTCGTTATAAGGTCTATATTGTGAGATCTATGATATAAGATCATACGTAGACAACCAGTCAATATAATGATAAGTCAATTGATTTTCGGAAAAAACAATATAATTAATTCAAATCAACGGTTATATTGATTATCATTCCAAGAAAAAAATACACTCCCGCACAAAACATCTCGGCTAAGGACACTATATGAACCTACATGAATATCAGGCTAAACAACTATTTGAAGACTATGGCATACCCACGCCTTCCGGCAAGCCTGCACGAAGTATTGAGGAAGCGAAGCAGGTTGCAACAGAACTGGGTGGTGATGGCTGGATAGTCAAGGCACAAGTTCATGCCGGCGGTAGAGGCAAAGCTGGCGGTGTAAAAATAGCGAAGGGACAAGCTGAACTGGAGTCTGTTGTTGGCTCATTACTGGGTTCACAACTCATCACTAAACAATCCGCCCCGCATGGGCAACCCGTCAACTGTGTATTGGTTGCATCCCTGTCTGAAATAGCTTCTGAATTATATCTGGGTCTGGTCGTAGACAGAGCAAGTAGACGTGTTGCCATAATGGCATCCACTGAAGGTGGCATGGATATTGAGGAAGTTGCCGCAACCCAGCCTGAAAAAATTATCAGCGTCATCGTTGATCCCATCATCGGTTTGCAAGGTCACCAAAGCCGTCGCATCGGGTTTGCATTAGGATTCGATGCCGCACAAAGAAAACAACTATCGGCCATACTGCAAGCTTTATATAACTTATTTACAGAAAAAGACCTGAGCATGGTTGAAATCAACCCGTTAATAATCAATAAGCAAGGTAATCTGGTCGCTATTGATGCAAAGATAGGTATCGACGACAACGCCCTTTTCAGACATCCCCAATTCGAAGAGCTCAGGGATCCTAGTCAAGAAGATGAAAAAGAAAATATCGCACGTCAATTTGACCTTAACTATATCACTCTGGATGGCAATATAGCCTGTATGGTCAATGGTGCTGGGCTGGCAATGGCAACCATGGACATTATCCAACTGCATGGTGGGAAACCGGCAAACTTTCTTGATGTTGGGGGCGGTGCGACGGCAGAAAAAGTGGCCGAGGCATTTAAATTAATTGTATCCGATCAAAATGTTGAAGCTATTTTAGTGAACATTTTCGGTGGTATCGTTCGATGCGATTTAATTGCAGAGGGCATAATTCAAGCAGTAAAAGAAGTGGGTGTGAATGTCCCTGTTATTGTGCGGTTAGAAGGCACTAATGTTAACGAGGGTAAAGCGAAGCTTGCTGAGAGTGGTCTTACACTTCTTGCAGCAGATGATCTCACTGATGCAGCACAAAAAGCAGTTGCGGCTGTGGGAGGAGCAAAATAATGGCTATATTAATCGACAAAAACACCAAGGTAATCGTACAGGGCTTTACTGGCAAACAAGGCACATTTCACGCTGAACAAGCAATTGAATATGGAACACAAATAGTCGGCGGCGTAACACCGGGCAAGGGCGGTGACAAGCACTTGGATAGACCGGTATTCGATACGGTTGCAGACGCCGTGCGTAACACCGGTGCAAATGCGACCATGATCATGGTGCCTCCTCCATTCGCGGCCGAAGCGATAACTGAAGCTGCTGAAGCTGGCATTAACATTATTGTTTGTATTACAGAAGGGATACCCGTACTCGATATGGTAAAAGCGAGAGCTTATATTGATCAATTTTCTGATATACGCCTTATTGGACCTAACTGCCCGGGAGTTATAACACCGGGGCAATGCAAGATTGGAATCATGCCCGGCCGCATTCACAAAGTGGGCAGCATAGGCGTTGTTTCGCGCTCAGGTACGCTAACTTATGAAGCAGTACATCAAACTACAATGAATGGACTTGGGCAAAGTACCTGCGTTGGTATAGGCGGTGATCCTATCAATGGCACTAACTTTATCGATTGTTTAGCACTGTTTCAGGAAGATCCTGATACCAAGGGAATCATCATGGTAGGTGAGATAGGTGGAACTGCGGAAGAAGAAGCTGCTCAGTTCATTAAGGAAAATGTAACCAAGCCAGTCGTCGGTTATATCGCTGGTGTTACGGCCCCACCAGGAAAAAGAATGGGGCACGCTGGTGCTATTATTTCCGGTGGGAAGGGTACTGCCGATGATAAATTTGCCGCACTGGAAGAAGCGAATGTTAAAACCGTGCGATCTCCTAGCGAACTCGGATCGGCAATTGCTGCTCGTCTCAAATAGCTAAATAACTATTAAAATAACGTATATATAAAAGGCGCAACCGCAGATCCCTGAGCAATGACTATCAACCCACCTAATAACATTAAGACAATAATAATCGGTGCAAGCCAGAATTTTTTACGTTCGCGCATAAAAAGCCATGAATCTTTTATCAACTCAATCATATTAAAAGGGCTTCTCTAGAGAAGCCTTTGTCCTACATAGGCTTTCACGACGATATGACACTTTATTAGCGTCCGGTTTTAATTGCATTATTTCTTTTCCTAGAATACGAATTGCAATAGCTATTGGGGTTAAAACAAAATAAAAAACTATGCCTAGTAATATCGGTGTTGTAAACGCATGCATAACTGCACCGAATTTCATCCATGCTTTATAAACAGGCTCCAGAGCTAATGGCACTATAAGCGATAGGATAATAAAAACAGCACCCAATAACCAAGGGAGAACAATGATTTTTGTATTAAAAAAAATCATTGGGATAATACCAAATATCAAGATAATGAATGCTCCCATCATTAACCCAAAGATCGTTAATTCTTTTTTATTGCTTTTTTCCATAATCTAATCTAGTTCAAAATTATTTATCCATTCTTCGTTCATTGCCGCTTTTGGTTGTTCGCTTTTCTGTAGTAAACAATTTTCTAAAACGAGATAATCCATCTCGGTATTCATAAAACATCGGTAAGCATCTTCAGGAGTACAAACAATGGGCTCTCCTCTTATATTAAACGACGTATTGACCAACAGTGAATACCCCGTTTTTTTATAAAACTCATTAAGCAATTTATAAAAACGTGCATTTGTTTCTTTATGAACAGTTTGAATACGTGAAGAATAATCTATATGCGTTACCGCTGGAATATCCGAACGTTGCTGCTTGAGCTTGTCTAATCCAATTACTTTTTCACTCTGCTCACTAATAATCAATCTCCGATTTCTATTAACATTGGCAACAAACATCATGTAAGGACTATCGTGCTCAATTTCGAAATAATCACTCACATGCTCATAGATTACAGATGGTGCAAATGGACGAAATGATTCACGGTATTTAATCTTTAAATTCATCTTAGATTGCATCTCTGCATTACGTGGATCACCAAGAATGGATCTATTCCCAAGTGCCCTCGGACCAAATTCCATACGACCTTGATACCACCCAATAACATTTCCATCAGCAAGCAATTTTGCAACATTTAAAAATAATTCAGCATCTGGCATGTGAATATACCTTGCATCAATAGAGTCAAGATGGTTTTTAATATCATTATTTTTGTAACTTGGTCCCAGATATGAACCTGACATACTGTCAGTCTCACCAACTTTACGCTGTTCATTTAAATACTCGTAGTATATTGAGAATGCTGCCCCAAGTGCCCCGCCAGCATCTCCGGCAGCGGGCTGCACCCAGATATCTTTAAATATTTTTTCCTTCAATAATCGACCATTTGCTACACAATTAAGCGCGACACCACCAGCTAGACAAAGATTATCTACATTTAATTCGTTACGAACAGTGTTAGATAATCTAATTATTACTTCTTCCGTTACATATTGAATAGAGGCTGCGAGATCCATCTCTCGCTGCGTTAATGGAGACTCAGGTTTTCTTGGAGGAGCACCAAATAAATTATCAAACCTTGAATTCGTCATGCTCAATCCAGTAGCATAATTAAAATACTGCATATCCAACTGGAATGTTCCATCTTTCTTTAGATCAACTAATTTCTCCAAAATCAGATCTGCATATAAAGGTTCGCCATAAGGTGCTAAGCCCATCAGTTTATATTCACCAGAATTGACTTTGAAGCCTGTATAATAGGTAAACGCAGAATACAAAAGCCCAAGAGAGTGTGGGAAATCAAGCTGCCATTCAGGTGTGAGCTTATTGTTTTCACCAAGCCATACACTTGTTGTTGCCCACTCACCTACTCCATCCAAACAAATAACTGCCGCTTTTTCAAAAGGACTGGGATAAAACGCAGAGGCTGCATGAGATTGATGATGTTCTGTAAACAATAATAGAGGCAAACTTTTTTTGTCACAGTTTGCAATTTTTGCAAGCTCTTGATTTAGAGTTATTTTAAGATACAACTTATCTTTGAGCCAAGTTGGCATTGCTTTTACAAAGGATGTGAAACCTTTTGGAGCATATGCAAGATAAGTCTCAAGTAATCTATCGAACTTTAATATTGGCTTATCATAGAAAACAACATAATCAACATCAGTCAATTTTATATTCGCTTCAGTTAAACAATAATTAACAGCATGTTCTGGAAACGCGGGATCATGTTTTTGTCTTGTAAATCGTTCTTCCTGTGCTGCAGCTATTATGATGCCATTTTGAATCAATGCTGCCGCACTATCATGGTAATATGCGGAGATACCAAGGATGAAAGTCATATCTATATCATATAGGATTTGATCATTAAAAAAATCAAAATAAAGTTATTTAACACGAACTACCTCTTGTATATTTTTATGTCCTGAATAAAGAAAACCGGTTAAATCACGTTTCTTTATTACTTGATTAACTTCAATTTTAGTAGATGTGATTAAATCATCAGGCACATCAACAAACCAGTATTGTTTATTTTCTATAAATACCAGTATCTTTATACTCTCATCCGCTGTTAAAACGACTGCCAGTCCGTTGGCGGCAGCAGGCTGCAATATATCGCTCATTCCGCGGGCTATTGTTTCACCAATCACTTTATAACCCTTTGCAACAGGGTGACCATTTGAATCAGGCGGATACAAGGCGTCCTTTCCTAATGCTGCTTCTTGTAAATCATTGATGACATCAATGTAGCTCGTATTATCAATGGAAGTTAATGCATTTGAAAATTCTTGAATCCTTGTTTTTTCGTCCCTAATAAGCACCTTGTATGCTGAATTCATTTCAATTCGTTCATATTCTATTTTCTTTGCGTAGACATATTCTTTTGTTGGAATAAGGGTAAAAATAACATGAATATTATCTTCTACAGCATGAGTTGAAATTTTATTGGCTACTTTAATCATGGATTGATAAGCAGCATCTATAACAGGATGTTGTTTATTTGTACTATGCCGTAATGCTGGTGTAAATACTGTTTTTACCCCATCGGAAAATGTCACTGCCCACTGCTTATTTTCAGTTAGAGATGACTCTATAGGTGGGACATCATTTTTATTTAATGATGATTCTGAAATAAACTCATTCCAAACATCAGAACCATATACCATAGAATATGTTTCTAACGGATCATTTCCTGTATAAAATGCAACGATAATCACTTTTGGACTAAAGGCAGGTGCTTTTAGAGCAGCATAATAATATTGCACAGCGCCCCATCCACCCGTAGCCATTGAATACACTGAAACTCCATTTGGCAAAAGCCCTGCAAAATAATGCGGCCAGTTCTCTACCATATGAGCATTATTGCCATATGTCTGACTATCACCAATTATTATGACATCTGCATTGTTTGGCACAGCCGCATTTCTAAAGCCTAGAATATCATTTGGACCTATTGCATTCATATCAGGATACAACTGTCTCGCCCGTACCCGAACTAATGGATCTTTTAATATAAATTCATTCGATAAAATATCTTGCTTTCGAAAAATATTTTCATAATATGGCACCACCTTTTCACTGGAACTGACTAATACCATGTCGCTAGGCATTCCTAACAAAGAGGGTTGCAACCAACGTATTAACAATAATCCTAAAATCACTGCTATTATTGTACTGAACAATGTTAACAATATTTCAACCCTTTTTATTTTCATGCCTATTCCCTGTATATTAAATGCCTGCGCTAATTTGATTATTATACTATTTACTATGCAGCATATAAGGTCGTAATTAAAACACAGATTGATTAATTAAATACCTATTCAAATGAATATTACTATAGTCCTTGCTCAGTTAAATCTCACAGTCGGAGACATTGAAGGTAATTCAGAAAAAATAATTAAATCTATAGGTGAAGCCTGCCAAATTCATAAGGCTGACATAATCCTTTTTCCTGAGCTTACTATCAGCTCTTATCCGCCTGAAGATCTATTACTCAGACCTGCCTTTCACGACTATATAAAAGAGGCACTGAAAAATATCGTAAGTGCCACAAAAGACATTCATGTTCTATTGGGCTATCCATGCTTGCATGAAGGTAAACTCTATAACGCTTGTAGCCTCATTCGTAATCGCAACATTATACAAACCTATTACAAACAAAATTTGCCAAACTATGGTGTGTTTGATGAGAAACGTTATTTTAAAGAAGGCAGCGGATTAAGTCTGTTTGAAATAAAAGGGCATAAAGCTGCCATTAGTGTTTGCGAAGATGTCTGGGTTCCTGAATTTACAGAAACTGTTTCAGCTGCCGGGGCAAAAATCCTGTTTAACATGAATGCATCGCCCTACCATAAAAACAAGTTATCACAACGCGAAGCTATCATTTCAAAAAGAGCTGCAGACTCTGGCATGTATATTGTGTATAGCAATCTGGTCGGGGGACAGGATGAACTCGTGTTTGATGGTAACTCCATGGTAGTGAATAATCATGGTGACGTTATTTTTCATGCACCACAGTTCGAGGAAAGTTTATATAGTGTGCAACTGAATTTAGAAAACCCCAGCGAGCATAAATTAAATACCATAGCTATCACACAATTAACCGAAGAAGAAAGCATCTATAACGCATTGGTGCTTGGGGTAAGAGATTATATACATAAAAATAAATTCAACGGTGCGGTCATTGGTCTGTCAGGCGGGATAGACTCTGCCTTAACACTCAGCATCGCAGTAGATGCGCTTGGACCTGAAAATGTAGAAGTCTTGATTATGCCTTCGCGTTATACCGCCGAAATGAGTATTGAAGATGCTTGCCTGCAAGCTAATATGCTCAGCGTTGAGTACGAAATTATATCTATTGAAGAACCTTTTGGTGCGTTTAATAAAGCCCTTGAAAATCGTTTTAAAGGCTTACCTATTGATACAACGGAAGAGAATATACAAGCTCGTTGCAGAGGAATACTGCTTATGGCGGTATCAAATAAAAGTGGCAAACTGGTATTAACAACCGGTAACAAGAGTGAAATGGCTGTGGGTTATGCCACGCTCTATGGTGATATGGCGGGAGGCTATGCTCCGCTCAAGGATGTTTGGAAAACTATGGTCTACCGGCTGGCAAGGTGGCGTAATACACAACAAGCAGCAATACCTGAAAGAGTGATCAGCAGACCACCAACTGCGGAACTACGTCATGACCAGTTGGATCAAGACTCATTGCCAGATTATGAGGTCCTCGACCCTATTCTTGAACAATATATTGAGCTTGATCGACACCCCAAAAAAATCATTGAAACAGGCTATGCTGCAGAAATTGTTAATAGGATAGTTAATTTAGTGGATAGAAATGAATACAAACGAAGGCAGGCAGCACCGGGCGTAAGAATTACAGAAAGAGCCTTCGGTAGAGATCGACGTTATCCAATCAGCTCTGGCTATAAAGAAAAAGATTAACTACTTAACGACTTTTATCTCCCTAACTTCATATAAGCCGGGATGATTCGGGTAGTTAAGCTCCAACACGCGTAACGCGTCATCGGAAAGGTCATTCATTTCAAGCACCCGATATGCCTTTGCCATAACCACCAATGCGTCGGGTACCGAGGGAGTCTTGGGATAATTTTCAATTACATATCTGGCCCGGTTTGCCGCAGCGATAAAGGCACCCCGTCGCATGTAATAATTGGCGACATGTACTTCGTTCTTTGCCAGTACATTGCGAAGATAACGCATACGTTGTGCTGAATCTTCCGCATATGGGCTGTCTGGAAACCGCTCAACAAGTGCTGAAAAATCCTGAAAGGCCGCAAAGGCTGCGCCCGGATCACGCTGTGATTCATCGGTAGGCAAATAGCGCTGGGCCATGCCTTTGCCTCTGTTAAAATTAGTCAGGCCTTTTAGATAATAGGCATAATCAACATGTACATTTTGAGGGTATAATTTTATAAAACGATCGCATGCGCCTATAGCCGCTTCAGGCTCGTCATCCTTGTAATACGCATATGCCAAATCAAGCAATGCTTGTTGTGCGTGGACCCCGAATGGAAACTTGGTTTCCAGTTTTTGGTAAAGATCAATGGCCTTACCATAAGAACCGGTATCCAGTTCTCCTCTGGCTGTATCATAGATACGATCAGCATCCCAACCGTCAGTGTCATCTCCTTTATCTTGAAAGGTTGAACAGGCTGTGAGGGTAAAAATCAGTAAAAAAGTTAGTAAATGTCGCATAGTATGTAGGTTAGCTTAAACCTATCATGAGGGCAAAGCTTCATACACATGTCTAAACTTAAATTTAAAATAATCATCCCGGAAGAGCTTGCCGGGCACCGTCTGGATCTGGCCCTGTCTCGACTATACCCGGATCATTCTCGTTCACGAATTCAGGCCTGGATTAAGGCTGGTGACGTTAGTGTAAATAAATCAATTTATAAACAACGAGATGAAGTCAACCTTGGTGATATGATCGAAATAGACACTGAAATTAACAGTGTTGAAGACCATCAGCCAGAGGCAATCGATTTAGACATTGTTTATCAAGACAAGGCATTAATTATTATCAACAAACCTGCTGGCCTGGTTGTCCATCCGGGGGCGGGAAACCCGAATCACACTCTCGTTAATGCGTTGTTAAACTTTGATAAATCCCTTGCTGCCATTCCTCGCTCAGGCATCATTCACCGCCTCGATAAAGAGACCACGGGCATTCTGGTTGTCGCACGTACCCTCGAAGCACACACGGATTTGGTTCGGCAACTGCAAAAGCGTGAGATTAAGCGCGAATACCAGACTATCGTCTGTGGTCAAATCACTGCTGGCGGTTCCATTGAAAACAAAATGGGTCGACACCCCAAACAAAGAATCAAAATGGCAGTGACTCATAGTGGTAAAACCGCCACAACGCATTACCGAATTATAAGGCGATATCAGCATTATACTCACTTGCATGTACAACTCGAAACGGGTCGCACACATCAAATTCGAGTGCATATGTCACATATCAAACACCCGATTGTTGGCGACCCCGTTTATGGCAACAATCACTCTATAAGAAAGGGCGTAGATTCGTCCTTGCGCGACATCATTATGAATTTTAAACGTCAGGCCTTGCATGCCTATGCACTTGGATTAACACATCCCGTTACGAAAGAAGAGATGAACTTCACTGCTGAATTACCCGCAGATATTGCAGCTTTAATCGAATCCCTGAATCACTATGACTCAACAGACTGATGATTTATTTATTTGGGCGCACTGGCCAGCGCCTCCACAAATACATGCGGGGACTTCGGTCAGATTCGGTGGTCATAGTCAGTCGCCGTACAACGATCTCAATCTTGCGTTGCATGTCGGAGATAATCCTGAAAATGTAATAGAAAATCGCCACATTTTATCCGAATATCTCAACTTGCCTGCAGCGCCTATCTGGCTAGACCAAACCCATAGTTCAAATATCATCTCACTTGATGTCAACCGGGATAACTTTTCTGCAGATGGCAGTTACACAAGCATGAGAAATAAAATCTGTACTATATTGACAGCAGACTGTGTGCCCATTTTATTGTGTGATGCGAATGGCACCAGGATCGCAGCCATACATGCTGGCTGGAAAGGAATCTGCGGCGGGATAATTGAAAAGGCTATAAATGAATTTTCAAATCCTGCATCCATACTGGTCTGGATAGGCCCTTGTATCAGTAGTCAATATTATGAAGTAGGGAGCGATGTCTATACAAAATGTTTAGCCCACTCAGCACGACTTAAAAGTGCCTTTGAGCAGGTAAATGAAGACCATTGGTATTGTAATTTGAATAATCTGGTCAAGATTATCCTAGAAAATTCAGGAGTTGGCTCGATTTATGAATGTGGCTTGTGTACCTATGAAGAGGATAGTCTATTCTATTCATATCGGCGAGATGGCATTACGGGTCGAACAGCGACGATGATCTGGATCGAATAGCACCAGAATTGTTTAAAGCTTCAGTCTGGGTACTGTTAAATAATAATAGGGGAAAGGAAAATGGAAAAGAATAATAAATCACTAAGCTTTAGCGAAAGTGTCAATTACATGGTCGACCGGGCTTTGTCTGTACTCAATGTCGACCCTGGCACATCAAATTCAATCAAGACCTGCAATTCCACGATAAAAGTCAGTTTTCCAGTAGAAATAAACGGCAAGATAGAAGTCTTTACCGGCTGGCGATCGGTCCATAGCGATCACAGGTTGCCATCCAAAGGTGGTATCCGTTTTGCTCCTATCGTCAATGAAGATGAGGTAGAAGCTCTGGCATCGCTAATGACCTATAAATGTGCCATCGTTGATGTCCCCTTTGGCGGATCTAAAGGAGGCCTGTTAATCGACCCCTCAAAATATACGCGCGATGATATGCAAAGGATCACGCGGCGCTTTGCTCGAGAGCTAATCCGCAAAGGTTATCTTAGTCCGGCAACGAATGTCCCGGCACCTGATATGGGAACGGGAGAACGCGAGATGGCCTGGATTACCGATACCTACAAACAGCTGCACCCGGAAGATATTAATTACCTCGGATGTGTCACTGGTAAACCGGTGGCGCATGGTGGTATTCGTGGCCGAACGGAAGCAACAGGTCGTGGCGTGGTATATGCCATACGTGAATTTTTTCGCAATGCTGATGATGTCCAGTCTGCCGGACTTAAACCCGGACTGGGTGGAAAAACTGTTGTCATTCAGGGACTGGGAAACGTGGGTTACTACGCTGCAAAACTTTTAGATGAAGAAGATGGATGCAAGATCATCGCTATCATTGAACGGGATGGCGTTTTAATAAACGAAGAGGGGCTGCGTGTTGAAGATGTAAGAAAGCATATAAACGAACATAAAACGATAAAGGGATTTCCCGATGCCAAATTTTCCGAAGACGGTGCCTCTGGTTTAGAGATTGAATGTGACATCCTGATTCCGGCTGCGATGGAAGCGCAAATTACTAAAGAGAATGCCGACAAAATTAAGACTAAAGTGATCTTTGAGGCAGCAAATGGCCCAGTCACTTTTGAAGCTGATGATATTCTGCATCAACGTGGAATCATGATATTCCCCGATGCATATGTTAATGCCGGCGGCGTGACCGTTTCCTATTTTGAATGGGTCCGTAATCTGGCCCATATTCGTTTTGGTCGTATGGAAAGACGTCACGATGAAATGCGTGGCGCACACATGTTACAGGCGCTGGAAACATTAACCGGAAAACAATCAGAGGCCTGGATGCAAAAAGAGTTGGTCTACGGTGCTGATGAACTCGATCTAGTCAGATCTGGACTCGATGACACGATGCGAAATAGTTATCAGCAGTTAAAAGAGGTCTACTCCACAAATGATGATGTTCATGATTTTAGAACCGCTGCCTATGTTGTCGCCATTCAAAAACTGATGCGATCCTATATTGATATTGGTATTTACTGATATTCAGGATTCAAGCCGAAAGTGGTGGTGTGTTATCGACAGATAGCACGCTTGCAATAATCCGTTCCTATCACCCTTAAAGGTACTTGAATAACTGCATAATGGCCTTATTTATAAAATAGTTTTTCTAAAATCAAGGCTGGGAATAATGAGACCGGATAAATTAACCACAAAGTTACAAATGGCGCTGGCAGAAGCACAAAGTATCGCTATTGGTCGTGATCATCAATACATAGAACCCGTGCATCTGGCCCACAGCTTACTCAAACAGGAAGGCGGCACGCTGCCTCATATCCTCTCAAGTTCAGGCGTAAACCTGAATAAGCTTGACACTGAACTGAACAAGTTACTGAGTTCCATGCCAACTGTCAGTGGGTCAGCAGGCGATGTACACGTCAGTCGAGATCTTGATCGACTGTTAAATATGATGGATAAAATCGCCCAGGATAGAAATGATGACTATGTCGCTAGCGAACTCTTCGCCGTAGCCGCATTGGAAGATAAAGGCAAACTGGGAGATATCTTTCGACAATGTGGTGCTGATAAAACTAAACTGAACAATGCTATCGATGCATTACGCGGCGGTGAAAAAGTAAGTGATTCAAATGCAGAAGAACACCGTCAGGCTTTAGAAAAATATACCACTGATCTGACCGCGCGCGCGGAAAAAGGAAAACTGGATCCTGTAATCGGCCGTGATGAAGAAATCCGCCGTACCATTCAGGTTTTACAACGCCGTACTAAAAATAATCCGGTCTTAATCGGCGAACCGGGCGTGGGTAAGACGGCAATTGTGGAAGGTCTGGCACAACGAATTATTAATGGTGAAGTTCCCGAGTCGCTAAAACACAAAAGACTGTTATCCCTTGACATGGGTGCATTGATTGCGGGTGCCAAATTTCGAGGCGAGTTCGAAGAGCGCTTAAAAGCAGTATTGAATGACCTTTCTAAACAGGAAGGCCAGATCATCTTATTTATAGATGAAGTGCATACCATGGTTGGTGCAGGAAAAGCAGAGGGTGCAATGGATGCGGGTAACATGCTTAAACCGGCCCTGGCCAGAGGTGAGCTTCATTGTATCGGCGCGACAACTCTGAATGAATATCGTGAGAACATAGAGAAAGATGCGGCTCTGGAACGCCGCTTTCAAAAAGTACTTGTTAATGAACCTAGCGTGGAAGACACCATCGCAATTTTGCGTGGTCTGAAAGAACGTTATGAAGTGCATCATAATGTACAAATAACCGACCCGGCTATCGTTGCGGCCGCTACATTATCACACCGCTACATCACGGATAGACAACTGCCTGATAAAGCGATAGATCTGATCGATGAATCCGCAAGCCGCATCAGTATAGAAATCGATTCAAAACCAGAGTCCATGGATAGACTTGAACGTCGCCTGATTCAAATGAAAATCGAACGTGCGGCATTACAAAAAGAAACTGATGCCGCCTCAAAAAAACGACTCACCTTACTGGAAGATGAAATCAAGAAAATAGAGCGTGAGTTCAATGATCTGGAAGAAATCTGGGTCTCGGAAAAAGCGGCCTTACAGGGCACACACAACATCAAAGAAAAACTCGAGCAGGCCAGAATAAATTTTGAAGCCGCCAAACGCGCCGGTGATCTAAACCAGATGTCTGAACTTCAATACGGTGTTATTCCCGGGCTTGAAAAACAACTGGATATGGCGAGTCAGGCGGACATGCAAGAAATGACCTTGCTACGCAACAAGGTAACCGAAAATGAAATTGCCGAAGTCGTTGCAAACTGGACCGGTATTCCGGTTAGCAAGATGCTGGAAGGTGAACGTGAAAAGTTACTGGCGATGGAAGATGTTTTACATAAGCGTGTCATCGGACAAGAACAGGGCATAAAAGCCGTTTCAGATGCGATTCGCCGATCTCGTGCGGGACTTTCCGATCCGGATAAACCTAATGGAAGTTTCCTTTTTCTTGGGCCAACAGGCGTAGGTAAAACCGAGTTATGTAAAAGTCTGACTGAATTTTTATTTGATAGTGAAGACGCGATGGTACGCATCGATATGTCGGAGTACATGGAAAAACATGCTGTCGCAAGATTGATAGGCGCACCACCGGGTTATGTTGGTTATGAACAGGGGGGATACTTAACCGAAGCGATACGACGACGCCCATACAGCTTGATATTGCTTGATGAGATTGAAAAGGCCCATGCCGATGTCTTCAACATCCTGCTACAGGTTCTTGATGATGGACGCCTGACGGATGGACATGGTCGTACTGTTGATTTTCGCAATACGGTAATTGTGATGACCTCCAATCTCGGTTCCAATCTGATTCAGGAAATGTCTGCCGATTCAGAATACGACAATATGAAAGAAGTCGTTCTGAATGAAGTCAGTAATTATTTTCGGCCCGAATTCCTTAATAGAATTGATGAAGTGGTGGTTTTCCATGCCTTGCTACAGAAACAAATTACGGCAATAGCAGAAATTCAGGTAGACCGTTTACGCAAACGCTTGAATATGCAGGATATTGCGCTGGAATTAAGTCCTGAAGCGATTAATTACCTCGGTTTGTCAGGATTCGACCCGGTTTATGGCGCGCGACCACTAAAACGCCTCATTCAGGATAAACTTGAAACACCGATAGCGGAAAGAATACTTTCCGGCCAATACGGACCGGGATCCGTCGTCAAAATCGAAATGCTTGATGGGAAATTAAATTTCTCCGAGATTGAAACAAACGCAGCTTGATAGAGGATATTGACCAATTCTTGATTAAGGTTCAGTATTTATAAAAATTTAATTGGATTGGACGCTATTTATTAACTAAAACAGTTGGTTATTTGCGTCATATAATCTAGTATTTAACTTAAATACTTGATAACTAAAGGGTCAAGAATACCGCAATGGCTGCACCAACAAAGAAAATAAATCTCAGTGGACTAGCGCGAAAACTCGTGCTCGAAGGTTTAATCGATGAGGAAAAGGCCCAAAGCCTGTTTGAAGAGTCCCTTAAAAAGAAAAAACACTTTGTTAGTCTGGTTGTTGAAAATAAACTCGTACCTAGTAGCAGTATTGCTTTAGCCGCCGCCCAGGAGTTTGGTGCCCCACTGGTAGATATCGATCTACTGGAAATTGATCCGGATATCATCAAGTTAGTCAAAGAAGAACTCATAAAAAAACATCACGCACTACCTATATTTAAACGAGGCAAACGATTATCCGTCGCAGTCTCGGATCCAACTAATATTCAGGCTCTAGACGAAATCAAATTCGCGACAGGTTTAACCACTGATGCGATTATTGTTGAAGAAGATAAGCTCGCAAAAAATATTGATAAAGCCTTGGAAGCCGCCGAGGGTGGCCTGGGTGACATGGATGGCGAAGATTTTGATGATCTTGATGATCTCGAGGTCGCTGAAGATGGACCGCAAGATCAAGATGATACAGAAGTCGATGATGCGCCAGTGGTACGCTTTGTTAATAAAGTATTACTTGATGCTATTAAAAAAGGGGCCTCTGATCTTCATTTTGAACCCTACGAAAAAATATATCGTGTGCGCTTTCGCATTGACGGGGTTTTACAGGAAGTAGCAAAACCACCGATGAGTCTGTCGAGCAAAATAGCTGCACGTATCAAGGTTATGTCGCGCCTTGATGTATCTGAGCGTCGTGTTCCACAGGACGGTCGAATTAAACTTAAACTCTCTAAAACAAAATCGATCGATTTTCGTGTTAATACCTGTCCGACCTTATTCGGCGAGAAAACCGTCATGCGTATTCTGAACTCGGATGCTGCTGCTTTGCAGATCGATCAATTAGGCTATGAAGATCATCAGAAAGAAATGTTCTTAACCAACCTGCACAAGCCTTATGGCATGTTTTTGGTGACGGGACCTACTGGTAGCGGAAAGACAGTTTCGCTCTACACAGGAATCAACATACTCAATCAGGTCGATATCAATATTTCAACGGCAGAAGACCCGGTGGAAATTAACTTGCCTGGTGTCAATCAGGTTCAGGTAGATGAACGAACAGGGATGACTTTTGAAAAAGCATTAAAAGCATTCTTGCGTCAGGATCCGGACATTATTCTGGTTGGTGAGGTTCGAGATCTGGGGACAGCATCAATCGCTGTCAAAGCCGCGCAAACTGGACATATGGTGATGTCTACCTTGCATACTAACGATGGCCCACAAACCTTAACCCGTCTCCAGGATATGGGAATTCAAGCGTTTGCCGTTGCAACCAGTATTAATTTAATTACCGCGCAACGACTTTTGCGTCGCCTCAACCCGAATAATCGTGTCCCATTTGAAATGCCGGATGATGCCTTGCGCGATGAAGGCTATCCTGAAGATATGATTGAGAAAGGCATCAGTTTATTTGAACCTGGCGAAGAAACTGAAGATAATCCGGGCTATAAAGGACGTGCGGGTATTTATCAGGTTATGCCGATATCGGATGATATGAAACGACTGATTATAGAAGGTGCCAATGCAGTTCAATTGGCAGACCAAGCCGCAGCGGAAGGTATCTGGGATATCAGAAAGTCAGGCCTGATGAAGGCAGCTGCAGGTGTCACCAGTCTAACGGAAGTTAACCGAGTAACAGTAGAGTAGACATTATGGCCGAAGCAAAGAAAAATGACATGTACGTCTGGGAAGGTACCGACAAGTCAGGCAAACGCGTTAAAGGCGAAACCAGTGGGCAAAGTGAAGCACTGGTTAAAGCTATGGTACGTCGGCAAGGAATTAATCCGCTCAAGTGCAAAAAGAAACCAAAGCCTCTATTAGGGGGCGGTGGAAAAACTAAAATCACGCCCAAAGATATCACTGTTTTCAGCCGTCAGTTAGCCACTATGATGTCTTCTGGCGTGCCATTAGTGCAAGCTTTTGAAATTGTAGGGCGCGGGCACGAAAACGCCGGCATGCAAGAACTGATTTTAAACATTAAGAGTGATGTTGAAGCAGGTAATAATTTAACCGAGGCATTAAAAAAACATCCCTTACAATTTAATAGCCTTTACTGCAACCTGGTTGAAGCAGGCGAACACGCCGGTATTCTGGAAGCGATATTACATAAGCTTGCAACCTATATGGAAAAGTCCGAAGCATTAAAATCAAAAATTAAATCAGCCTTGTTCTATCCTGCAGCAGTTATCGTTGCTGCTATCATCGTAGTCTCGATTTTAATGATCTTTGTAATCCCGCAATTTTCCGAATTGTTCAAGGATTTCGGTGCGGACTTGCCCGCACTGACCCAGTTCCTGGTCGATGCATCCGATTTTTTTGTTGCCTACTGGTACATGATATTTGCCGTTTTAGGTGGGACCGTATTTGGCGCTATGGAAATAAAACAGCGTTCAAAAGCTGTACAACAATTTCTGGACCGTGCCATTCTAAAAGTACCTGTATTAGGTGAAATTATGGAAAAAGCAGCTATTGCTCGATTTGCCAGAACCCTGGAGACCATGTTTGCTGCGGGTACTCCTTTGGTAGAAGCCATGACTTCTGTCGCAGGCGCGTGCGGTAATATTGTTTTCTATGATGCCACCATGAAAATGAAAGATGAGGTAGCAACCGGCACACAGCTCCAGTCTTGTATGCGTGATTCGGGCTTATTTCCAAATATGGTTGTGCAAATGGTTGCCATTGGTGAAGAATCCGGCGCTATTGATACCATGCTGGGTAAGGTTGCAGACTGGTACGAACAGGAAGTTGATGATGCCGTTGAGGCACTAACCAGCTTGCTTGAACCAGCAATCATGGGCTTTCTGGGCGTTGTCATCGGTGGCATCGTTATTGGTATGTATTTACCAATCTTTAAAATGGGTTCTGTTGTTTAGTAACAATAAAATCAATTAATCGTAATCCGTTTCTTTCCTCACTAAATAACATTTAGTGGGTTACCATAATTTCGAGGCAACTCGTGTCATCAATATTAGAACTATTTATAACTTACCCAACCTTCTATTTATGTATAGTGTTTGTGCTGGGACTCCTGATTGGGAGCTTTTTAAACGTCGTCATACTAAGATTACCTGTCATGATGGAACGTGACTGGAAACAACAATGTTGCGAATTACTTGAACTTGATGACTCTGAATACAATGCAGATCAGACAAAATTCAATCTATTCTTACCGCGTTCGCGTTGTCCTGCTTGTAAACATCAAATCACCGCAATTGAAAATATCCCGGTCATTAGTTATCTTTTCCTCAAAGGAAAATGCCGTAACTGCAAAGAGCAAATATCTGTTCGATATCCCGCGGTTGAAATGATTAGCGGCTTAACGGCAATCGTAGTTGCTCACTATTACGGCGTGACACCACAGACCCTGTTTGCATTATTGCTTACATGGTCACTTATCGCATTAAGTATGATCGATTTTGATCATCAATTATTACCCGATGATATTACGTTACCGCTACTTTGGCTTGGCATCATAATTAATCTTTTTGGCGTATTTACCGATCTCACATCAAGTGTACTTGGTGCCATATTCGGTTACGGCACGCTTTGGATAGTCTATATAACCTTCAAAATAATTACCGGTAAGGAAGGCATGGGACATGGCGATTTCAAGCTATTGGCTTTATTAGGAGCATGGTTTGGTTGGCAGTCATTACCGCTAATAATAATATTGTCATCTCTCGTAGGCGCTATCATCGGCATCTATTTAATGGTTTTTAATTCTCATGACAGAAATACATCAATTCCATTTGGACCCTATCTGGCAGTAGCGGGCTGGGTTTCGATGCTATGGGGACCGTATATCATGTCAGCTTATCTTAATGCTGTGATTTAGAATGTCAGGCGTATTACGTATTGCCTTAACGGGTGGTATAGGTAGCGGTAAATCGACTGTCGCATCAAAATTTCAAACACTTGGCGTACCTGTCATTGATTCGGACGTAATAGCCAGAAGCATTGTCAAACCCGGCGAACCCGCATTAAAAGCTATCGTGAGTGCATTTGGTAAGGATCTTTTAACTGATGAAGGTACACTTGATCGACGCAGACTACGTAACATTATATTTAATGATTTATCCGCTAAAACCCGATTGGAAAATATATTACACCCCCTAATTTACAAGGAAATCGATGAGCAGGTCTCCAGGATTCATTACCCCTATTGCTTGATTGTTATCCCATTACTGGTTGAAACGGAGAGAACGAATCACTTTGATCGTATTCTGGTCGTTGATATACCTGAAGAAATACAGTTAAAACGTGCCAGTAACAGAGATAATGACTCTTTAAAATTAATAGAGGGTATTATTAAGAGTCAGGCAAGCAGGGAACAACGTTTAAAACGTGCGGATGATATCATTGACAATAATCTTGAAATCGAAGACCTTAATAAAACCATCCAGACGTTACATAATAAGTACCTTAAACTGGCTGAAGAACACAAGACTTTATGATTTATAGTGAAAATGATGACCCATGTAAAAAATCATGCTGAATAAGATAATCTTTGAACAACCTCTAAACGAGAGAATGCGCAATTTATTGCGTTTAGAGCATCTTTTCGACCTGATTGATTTCCGCTCACAAGAAACATATGAATGGAATTGCAGGGCTATTCTTGAGTCTCTGCTGGAAATAAATGATCTCCTTAGTCGTTCAGATCTGAAGGCCGAGCTAATTAAAGAATTGGAACGACACTCCTTAATTCTATCTTCGTTAAAAAATAATCCGGCTGTAGATGAAACCAGGTTAAACAATATAAACAATGACCTATGTGAGCTGTTAAAGATTCTACGAGATAATACTTATCAGCCGGGGATTAAATTAAGGAACGATGAATTAGTAACCAGTTTTAAACAACGTATCAGTATTCCAGGAGGTACTTGCAGTTTTGATTTGCCCCGGTTTCATTACTGGCTGAATCAACCGGATGTTAATCGTAGACAGGATTTGCTTAAGTGGTCGGCAGATCTTGAACCTGTAAAAAAATCTATCTATATGGCATTGGATATGGTCAGGAATAGCACGCATCCAGTTAAAGAAAAAGCTGCAGCCGGCTTTTATCAGAAACCGATTGAATCAAATTTATCCTGTCAATTAATTCGTGTTTTTCTGCCCTCTGCGAGTCGTTATTATCCGGAGATTAGCGGTGGGAAACATCGGTTCACTATCCGGTTTATGGAAGAAACTGCCAGTGAATCTAGAGCTATACAAACAAAGAATGATGTTGATTTTGAACTTCATTGCTGCATTTTATGATTACCAGAGCCAATTGCCCTATCTGCAATCAAACTACAAAACTGGATAAGTGTAATGAGTTTCGTCCTTTTTGTTCTGAACGCTGCAGCCTGGTTGATTTAGGCAAATGGGTTGATGAAAAATATAGCATTATTGAACCCGCTTTCTCTGATGGTGATCAGGATTATCCCGAGACACATTAATTAGCAGGAAACTTACTTGGCATTTGCTGGTGTATTTTCGGATCCCAGACAGCACTAATCATTGCAACACCATACGCACCATATGTTCTGGCCGTACTTAATTCATTGAAAGTCATACCGCCAAGAGCATATATGGGAAAATCAACCATCTGTTTAAGATCAGCAAATTTTTCCCAACCTAAAGGATCTTCTGCAGGGTGGCTAGGCGTAAACAAGACGGGTGAAATAAACGCATAGTTAACATTTATTTGGCTTGCTCTAATTAACTCCGCTTCGTTATGACATGATGCTCCGAGTATCAAATCTTCATTCAGAGGTCTTTCATCATACTTAAGCAGTTCATGTGAATTGAGATGGATACCGTCAATGTTATATCTATTTATATCCGATACCGTGCCATTTAATATTAATTTTGCACTGTGCCGGGCGGCTAATTCACTTAGTGTCTCCACAGTATGCGCAAATGCCTCACTATTCTTATCTTTCAATCTTAGCTGAAAAAGCTTTAGTCCCGCTGAGAAACACTCTTTTGCAACAGAAAATAAATGGGAATAATCTTCATAGGTATCCTGACTTATCACATAAACCGGGGTCAGTTGTATCGATTGAATAATGTATTTATTTGCATCAGGAAAACTATAGTCTTTTAGACAATCAATATTTACCCAGCAGATATCCTGATTTTCTCGACTGACAGGTTCTCCGCTCCAATCAAATATTTTCCAGACATCAAGCAGCACTTTTTTATCCGGATAATTATGGCTAAGCGATGTAAATGCCTCAGCTGTATTGACATTTATTCCTAATTCTTCGAATAGCTCACGTTGTAAGGCGGCATAAGTACCTTCATTACTTTCAACTTTTCCGCCGGGAAATTCCCAATAGCCCGCCAAATGTTGGTTGCCGGATCGTTTTGAGATTAACACTTTGTCCCTGGTTGAGTTATATATAACACCAACTGCAACATGGGTTCTTTTATTCATTAATTATAAATTTACTTTTTAAGTCTTTACCTACACTCAACTACGGTATTCTGCGTTAATCGTAATATATTGATGGGACAGATCTGTAGTCCAGATTTTTTCCTTACATTCACCCCTGTCAAGAATCACCTGTAATGTTATCTCGTCCTGTAGCATCACTTTTTTGCCTCTCTCTTCCGTATAGCTTGCTGCGCGTTCACCATTTTCCACTATACATACATCATCCAGAAATACATTTACCTTACTTATCTCCAGATCATGAATACCAGAATTTCCAATAGCAGCTAAAATCCTGCCCCAGTTCGGATCTGAGGCTGTGAATGCGGTTTTGACCAAAGGTGATTCAGCAATTCTATAGGCTATCGCTAAACATTCTTCCTGCTCTCTACCGCCGCTGACTTCTATAGTCAAAAATTTCGTCGCTCCTTCTCCATCCCTTATGATCGCTTGAGCAAGTTCACAACACGTGTTGATCAATGCCTCTTCAAGAAGAGCGTATTCAGCACTATCTTCATTAATGATACAGCTATTTTTTGCTTTTCCAGTTGCGATAAGCACACAGGAATCATTGGTTGACGTATCACCATCGACCGTAATCCTGTTAAAACTTCTATTAACTGCTTTCAATAATATTTTATCCGTTAACGCTTTGCTTATATTCGCATCCGTTGCTATGTATGCGAGCATCGTTGCCATGTCAGGTCGAATCATACCTGACCCTTTTGCTATGCCTGTGATAGTAATTGTTAATCCGTCTATTGAAACTTGATTAGACACTGCTTTGGGAATGGTATCTGTAGTCATTATTGCCTTGGCAGCATCAAGCCAGGAATCAGCAGAGAGATTCTTAAGTAATTCGGGCAAAGTGGTGTTGATTTTATCAACGGGTAATACCTCTCCGATTACTCCAGTTGAAAACGGTAAAACCTCATTTTTTTTACAGTCGGCAAGATTTGCCAAAGCATGACACGTCTCGCTAGCATTCAATAATCCTTGCTCACCTGTTCCTGCATTTGCGTTGCCGGCATTAATTAAACAATAAAGCGGCATATTGGCATCCAGATTCTGCTTTGCAATCTGAACCGGAGCGGCACAAAAAAGATTTCTGGTAAATACTGCTGACGTATTACTGTCTTCAGCAATTTCTATTAGCGTTAAATCCGTTCTGGTTTTTGCGTAGATATTTGCACAGGCAGTTGCCAACCTGATGCCTTGTATCGGCAAGAGAGAGGTGGGGAATTTCAAACCAACGGCCATTTTTATGGTTTACTCAGGAATTTTGGCTGTAGTTTAATTATCAGGCTAGCCTGCCATGGCATTGTTTGTATTTTTTACCTGAGCCACATGGACAAGGTTCATTGCGACCTATTTTAGGTTGATTACGTACAAAAGGTTTATCGGTACTGCCTTCCTTGGTTGCTGGAGACGAATTCAGACTATCGGGGGCAGCAGGATGATTAAAATTCATATCCTGTTTTTTTTCTTTCTTCTCTGCGATTTCGATATCTTCTTCCGTTCTGATATTCACTTTGTATAAAAACATGACGACATCACGTTTGATGTTTTCCAGCATTAGTACAAACAAATCAAACGCCTCACGTTTATATTCCTGCTTGGGGTTTTTTGCAGCAAAGCTTCTTAAGTGAATCCCTTGTCTAAGATGATCCATATTCACAAGATGTTCTTTCCAGTGTCTATCTAGCACATCAAGCATGATTTGTTTCTCTATACGCCTCATTAATTCGGGCGTTATAAGCTTTTCTTTATCTTGTATTACTCTATCAAGAGTTTCATGTAATTTTTCACGTAAGGTTTCTTCATGCAAAGACTTGTCATCTATCAACCATTGTTTTATATCAAGTGAAACATCAAACTCATGCTGTAATGCAGCTTCCAGGCCACTGATATCCCACATCTCATCCATACTACCGCGAGGAATATAGTCATTGATAACGCCCTCAAGGACATCAAAGCGCATAGCATTAACTTCATCCGCTACTGTTTCACCTTCAAGTAGATCATTACGTTGCTGATAAATAACTTTTCGTTGATCATTGGCAACGTCGTCAAAATCAAGCAGATGTTTACGTATATCAAAGTTATGCGCTTCAACTTTACGTTGCGCATTCTCTATTGCACGCGATACCAGTTTTGATTCAATCGCTTCGCCCTCTTCCATACCGAGCTTTTGCATGATGGCAGAAACACGTTCCGAGGCGAATATCCGCATCAAGTTATCTTCCAGCGAAAGATAAAAGCGACTGGAACCAGGATCACCCTGACGTCCTGAACGACCTCGGAGCTGGTTGTCTATGCGTCGGGATTCGTGGCGCTCGGTGCCAATAATATGTAAGCCTCCATTATCCAGCACTTCCTGATGCCGCTTGTTCCATTCGTCTTTTAGTTGATCTATCTGCGACTGATCTGCGTCCTCGCCCAATCCTTTTACTTCAACTTCATAATTTCCGCCCAATACAATATCCGTGCCTCGACCGGCCATATTAGTCGCTATTGTAACGACACCGGGTCGACCTGCTTGTGCAATAATTTCAGCTTCTTTTTCATGAAATTTTGCGTTTAGTACCTGATGCTTTATTTTTTCATTATCGAGCAGACCGGAAAGATATTCTGAGACTTCTATTGAGGCCGTGCCCACTAATACGGGTTGGCCACGTGACTGACAATCTTTGATGTCCTCAATAATAGCAGCGTACTTTTCCTCAGCGGTTAGAAAAATAACGTCACTCTGATCGTCCCTGACCATGGGCTTATGTGTCGGTACGATTACCACTTCCAGACCATAAATAGTTTGAAACTCATAAGCCTCAGTATCTGCTGTACCGGTCATACCCGACAATTTCGAATATAACCGGAAATAGTTTTGGTAGGTAATAGATGCCAGCGTCTGGTTTTCATTCTGGATAGGCACGCCCTCTTTTGCTTCTATCGCCTGATGCAAACCTTCTGACCAGCGACGCCCTTGCATCGTACGCCCGGTGAACTCGTCAACAATGACGACCTCATTATCTTTAACAATATAATCAACATCATTATGAAATAAATGATGGGCTCTTAAGGCTGCATTCAAATGGTGAAGAATACCGATATTAACCGGGTCATATAGACCCTGTCCTTCTTCAATAACACCATTCTCTCTCAATAACTGTTCAATATGATCATGACCATCTTCAGTAAAATAGGCCTGTTTTGATTTTTCATCCAGCGTAAAATCACCCGGACCGTCTTCTACCTTTTGGGCAACCAGCTTCGGTATTAACTTGTTTATGGTGATATATAATTCAGACTTGTCATCAACCATGCCAGAGATTATCAGCGGCGTTCTGGCTTCATCGATAAGGATTGAATCGACCTCATCCACGATAGCAAAATTTAACTCTCTTTGTACGCGACCTTCTTTACTAAACGCCATATTGTCGCGTAAGTAATCAAATCCAAATTCATTATTAGTGCCATAGGTAATATCGCACTCGTAGGCAGCTTTTCTTTCATCCATTGAGAGTCCAGATACAATCACCCCCGTACTCAAGCCGAGGAAGCTGTATATCTGTCCCATCCATTCAGCATCGCGTTTTGCCAGATAATCATTAACCGTAATAACGTGTACACCAAGACCAGACAAAGCATTCAAACTGGCTGCCAAGGTAGCTACCAGTGTTTTACCTTCACCGGTACGCATTTCCGCAATATTACCGTTATGCAGTACCATGCCGCCGATCATCTGTACGTCGAAATGACGCATATTCAATACACGGCAACCTGCCTCCCTGACCAATGCAAATGCTTCTGGCAAGACATCATCCAGACTTTCACCTTGCTTTACTCTTTCTTTTAATTGGTTTGTCTTATCCGGAAAATCAGCATTACTTAACAACTTAAGCTCGTCTTCAAGATCGTTTATTCGTTTTATTCTTTTGCTAAGTTGTTTGATAACCCGATCATTTCGCGTACCAAATATTTTTTTTGCTAAATCTATTATCATATTGCCTTGTCTTTGTTTTATATCGCGTAAGGTATAAGGTACTCTACGGAAAGTGATTATGTTCGGAAGGTAACGGGAAAAGCTTAGTTTATTGAAATATACTTTTTAGGGTTAACGACTTTTCCGTTATTGACTACTTCAAAATGAACGTGTGTCCCGGTTGATCTTCCGGTAGAACCCATAAGAGCAATAACCTGTCCTTTATCAATTTTCTGTCCTACAACAACAAGGTTCTTCTTGTTGTGTGCATAACGTGTCTGATAACCATTACCATGGTTAATCTCTATCATATAGCCATAGCCATAACGTAAACCTGACCAGGTCACAATCCCGGAAGCAACCGCCATGATCGGGGAACCGGACTTACCCGCATAATCAAGTCCGCCATGAAATTCCATCTTGCCAGTAATTGGATC
The DNA here is from genome assembly GCA_938084745.1 of uncultured Gammaproteobacteria bacterium. Taxonomy (GTDB): domain Bacteria; phylum Pseudomonadota; class Gammaproteobacteria; order Eutrophobiales; family Eutrophobiaceae; genus UBA7359. The sequence goes on along the minus strand of CALKEZ010000046.1, from coordinate 25,097 downwards.
TGTTCTCATACCAAACAATGAAGAAATCCATCCGTCTGCAGAGGGGCTTCCAGTGGGAATTCTTTGACTTTGCAATGTTCTGTCAATCAACATTGATTCCATCGCGGCCAACTTTTCTGCGCGATCCTCGATCTTGGAATTTAACTGCTCAAGTGCGCCAAGAAAATCATTCACTCCCATAGAGTCATGTCGCTTGGTGGTCTGTGGGCCACCCAAACCGGGAGTAATAGCAATATCAAATTCAATCTCATTAAGATCAGCCATATTGGCTAACCTTGCACCAAGTGCATCCAGACGCATAACATGAGCTTGCAGCTTACTTAATCTTGTTGCGAGCGCATTGAGGTTTTTTTCAGCACTATCTTGTGCTTGACTCAGCATCTCTTTCTGGACGCTTATTTCCTGATTCCAGATAGGTGCTGTTTGTGTATATAAATTTTCAATTGAGCCACGGGTTAAATTTACGCCATACTGACTTCCCGCATGAAAAAGCAATAACCCGCTCACGAGACTTATCATCAGACAAAGAGAGAGTGACACCGGTCCAAGAGTAAGAGACAGACTTTTTCTTCTTGTTTTTGATATAAATAATAATTGCATATAATTGTGTCTAAATTGAAACTATAATCCTGTCACTTATGACCACTGATAATAAACATAAAACCAGGCCAATCAGTAACCTGTTAAACGATAAAAATTCCTCATTTGCGGATTTGTATAAAAAAGCAAACTCTATTCAGGAAATTGATCATAAAATAAAGAAATTACTCGATCCATCCTTACAAGATAAATTTGAACTCGCTAACATTAATGCAGATGTCGCAGTGCTATTAGTCAGTTCGTCCGCCTGGGCGACTCGGCTTCGTTATAATATTCCGGCTATCCTTAATGCTTTAAACACTCAACTAAATTTCAATTCTATTAAAACAGTCAGAATCAAGATAAAGAAACCAGCCCCTTTAATACCTGTTTTAACTAAAAATACGTTTTATATGTCCGCTAGTTCGGCACAATTTTTAAGTGATGCGGCAAGCAATTTCAATGACCCTGACTTACGGGCGTGCATTCTTAAATTATCCCAAAACCGACTTAAAAAATAATTAATTTACGGGCATCGCCTGCATAAAGGAAATGGGCGCTTTATGTTCATCTTCGAAGGTCACCAGTTCCCATGCATTCTCATTCGCTATTAACTTTCGTAGTAGCGCATTATTTAATGCGTGCCCCGACTTAAATCCCTTGAAAGAACCAATTAAACTATGACCCAGTAAATACAAATCACCAATAGCGTCGAGTATCTTATGTTTTACACATTCATCTTCGTAACGTAAGCCATCTTCATTCAGGATTCGATAGTCGTCAACAACAACGGCATTATCAAGACTGCCACCTAATGCCAGATTGTTTTCGCGTAATAATTCAACGTCCCGCATAAAGCCGAACGTACGTGCTCGGCTAACCTCTTTCACAAAAGAAGTTGTAGAGAAATCAATTTCAGCCTGACAATTTTTGTCGTTAAAAACAGGATGATCAAATTCAATAGTAAACCCTACTTTAAATCCTTCAAAGGGTTCAAACATTGCCCATTTCCCATCTTGTTCAACACGAATCTGTTCTTTTATTCTTAAGAATTGTTTGGGTGAATTTTGTTCTTCAACGCCGGCAGATTGAATTAGAAAGACAAACGGACCAGCGCTGCCATCCATGATAGGAACCTCATCGGCACTTAAATCGATATAGGCATTATCAATTCCGAAACCAGCCAGCGCCGAGAGTAGATGTTCAACTGTAGAAATGCGTACATTATCCTTGACGAGCGTGGTCGATAAGCTGGTATCTCCAACATATTCCGGGTTAGCAGGAATCTCGACGGCGGGATCGAGATCGACCCGTCGAAAATTAATTCCCGAATTTGCAGGTGCCGGCCTCAAGGTTAAAAAGACTTTTTTGCCTGTGTGCAGACCCACTCCGGTTGCCCGGATGACATTTTTTAATGTGCGTTGCCTTATCATTTTTTACTTATCAAACTTAATCTCTATAAAGGAGTAATTATTTTTATCTATTTGTTTTATAGGCAAATTTGGTGCCATAGACAGAGATCGACCCGGAATTCCCCAATTCCGGGGTCTACTATACCATGCTCCAACTGAATTTAGTCTGCTTGTCTCCTCAAAAAGGCCGGGATATCAAGATAGTCCGCGCCTTCTTTAATGGCATTTTCAGTTGACTCTGTTGCCTGATTTCGCATCACTGTTGGGCGATCAAAATCTTTATAATTTACGTTAATGCTCTCATTTTGAACCAATTTGATGCGAGATGCATCTTCTTTGATCACATTTCCCAGTCCGGTTGCGACTATTGTGACACGTATATCACCTGACATCTCTGGGTCAATAACTGTGCCAACAACAACTGTTGCATTCTCAGAGGCAAATTCCTTGATTGTTCGACCTACTTCATCAAACTCACCAATGGATAAATCCATGCCTGCGGTAATATTAACCAGGATACCCTTGGCACCGGAAAGATTAACATCTTCCAGTAATGGACTGGAGATAGCGGCCTCCGCAGCAACTTTGGCACGTTCTTCGCCTTGTGCTTTACCAGATCCCATCATCGCCATACCCATCTCTGACATAACGGTTCTAACATCGGCAAAATCCACATTGATAAGGCCCGGGCAAGTTATCAATTCAGCGATACCCTGTACTGCACCTAACAACACATCGTTGGCTGCACCAAATGCATTTAATAAACTGACATCTCTACCAAGCACACTCAGCAATTTTTCGTTTGGTATCGTAATCAAGGAATCAACGAATTGACTTAATTCAATTATGCCTTGATCTGCAATTGCAGCACGTTTTTTACCTTCAAACGCGAACGGTCGTGTTACAACTGCCACCGTTAAGATACCCATTTCTTTTGCAACCTGCGCAACGATAGGAGCTGCACCTGTGCCGGTACCACCCCCCATACCTGCAGTTATAAAGACCATGTCAGAACCTTCAAGGACATCCATTAAACGATCACGGTCTTCCAGAGCCGCTTGACGTCCAACTTCAGGATCAGCTCCTGCGCCTAATCCCTTGGTCATATTACTACCCAATTGCAAAACTGTTTTAGCATTTGAATTTCTAAGTGCTTGTGAATCTGTATTAGCACAAATGAATTCAACACCTTCAATACTTGCTCCCAGCATATGCTGTAACGCATTGCCACCACCACCACCGACACCTATTACTTTTATAATAGCCGCCTGATTAGTTGCATCGACTAATTCAAACATCTTGTAACCTCCTACATTGCATATAGTTATTAATTAAAAATTACCCTGAAACCAACTCTTCATTCTTTCCCACACACCATTAACACCATCGTTGATATGAATTTGTGTATTACCTTCCTGGCTCTGTCTTTTTCCAAAGATCAACAAGCCTACGCCAGTCGCATAAATTGGACTTTTAACCACATCTGACAAACCGGAAACATACTGCGGAATACCAAGACGAACAGGCATATGAAATATTTCTTCAGCCAGATCAATCACGCCTTCCATTTTTGAACTACCGCCTGTTAGAACTATGCCGGCCGCAATCAAGCTTTCGTAACCACTGCGCCTTAATTCAGCCTGAACCAACGTAAATAATTCTTCATAGCGAGGTTGCACAACTTCAGCCAGCGTTTGTCTGGAGAGTCGACGTGAAGGACGATCACCAACACTGGGCACTTCGATACTCTCATCATGTTTTGCCAGTTGCGTCAGTGCACAGGCGTATTGAACCTTGATATCCTCGGCATGTTGCGTCGGTGTACGTAGCGCAACGGCGATATCATTAGTTACCTGATCGCCGGCTATGGGAATCACTGCTGTATGGTGAATAGCACCGTCGGTAAAAACGGCAATATCCGTCGTACCACCACCGATATCTATCATGCAAACGCCAAGTTCTTTTTCATCCTCGGTCAGGACAGAATAACTTGAAGCTAATTGCTCCAGAATTATATCGTCTACTTCGAGACCACAACGGCGGACACACTTAACAATATTCTGTGCCGCACTCACAGCACCCGTCACCATATGTACTTTGGCTTCGAGCCTGACGCCGGACATCCCGATAGGTTCTTTAACACCTTCCTGATTATCGATAATGAATTCCTGCGGCAGTATGTGCAGTATTTTTTGATCAGCCGGAATCGCAACCGCTTTAGCGGCATCAATAACGCGGTCTACATCACTGTGCGTAACCTCATTATCACGAATGGCAACGATGCCATGTGAATTCAAACTGCGAATATGACTTCCGGCGATACCGGTATAGACAGAATGAATTTCGCAACCGGCCATCAACTCGGCTTCTTCAATCGCTCTTTGAATCGAATGGACCGTTGACTCAATGTTGACAACAACGCCTTTTTTGAGACCACGGGATTGATTCGAGCCTATACCGATAATCTCGATCTCGTTATCAATTGAAATCTCACCAACGATAGCAACTACCTTTGATGTGCCGATATCCAGACCGACGATTAGATTTTTGTCAGCTTTTTTAACCATGTTTATTCCGCCTGATATTATCTTGCAGAGTGATTGATGTTATTTTTTCCATAGAATTGAAAACCCATTTGTGTAACGCATATCAATTGATTCTATCTGTTCTACACGACCTGATATGGTGGTTGGTATTAATGTACAGACTCGTTTAAAGCGTTCTCCAAAATCACGTCGACCGAGAATGACCTTGATGCCGTTGTTAAAGACAAACGACCAGGCGCGACGATCATCCAGTGTTAGTGACTTGATATTGAAACCGATAGGCTGAACCTGTGCCTGCATAGCATTGAACCGCTCTAACAAATCATGCTCAGATCCCGATGGCCCCGATAACCGAGGAAGCGTTAAAGGGATTGTGCCGATTTCAGGCGCAAAATATTCACCCGCAGCATTTAATAAACCTGACTCACCCCAGCGGACAACCGGAATCTGTTCTATCACGATGACGCGCAATGCATCTGGCCATATTCGTTTGACCGTTACTTCACTCACCCAGGGTTCATCCAACAAGGCGAGTCGAACCGCATCCACATCAAGATTAAAAAAACCACCCCTGACTTTATCAGTAACAAGCAGCTGCAAATCAACAGGGGATAAATTAGTAAAATCTCCTTCTATCCTGACTTGTTTAATGGGTAAGGTATCCGGGTTAGATAAGGTGATTGCCGTCCATACCATCAACGAAAGAATGATTAAAACAAGTAAGCTGCCGAATAACTTCGGGCCACTGGCATACGACCGCCCGGAAGAATCGAAATCTAGCTTGTCTGGATCAAGAACCATATCAATAGCCATTAGTTGTGTAGCTCCTTATTGGCAGGCGTCACCAGACTGGTTGCCAATATTTGAACTACTAATTGCTCAAAAGAAATACCGGCTTGTTTAGCCGCCATGGGGACCAGACTATGACTCGTCATGCCCGGGACAGTGTTAACCTCAATCAACCATGGCTTAGCTGAGTCATCAATCATCACATCAACACGAGCCCAACCACTCACATCCAGACGTTGACACGCTTTTAAACACAACTCGCCCAGCGTTTTTTCGAATTCATCATCCAGACCGCAGGGGCAGATATATTTCGTATCGTCATCTTCATATTTGGCCTGGTAATCATAAAAATCACGTACTGTTTCAAGCTTAATAATCGGTAAAACAATATTGTTTAAGATAGGTACCGTGTATTCGCTACCTTGTATCCAGCCTTCAGCCATGACCCGATCATCAAATTGATTAGCCTGCTTCCAGGCAGATGACAGGTCTTTTGCAGCAGTAACTTTACTCGCGCCAATACTCGATCCTTCTCTTACCGGTTTCACCATAATCGGCAAACCGGTCTCTTCGGCTATTTGTTCCCAGTGGCTTGTGGCGGATAATTCAACTGCGACGGGCGTGGATAATCCGGCGTCTCGCCAGAGAGACTTGCTCCTGATCTTGTCCATCGCTATCGCAGAGCCCAGTACACCGCTACCGGTATACGGCAACCCTATTGTTTCCAGAGCACCCTGAATCGTGCCATCCTCACCACCACGACCATGTAGTGCAATAAACACACGGTCAAAACCGGCATTGATTAAACGCTTAAATTCACCGTGATTGAAATCAATGGCGTGAGCATCAACACCCGCGTTACATAATGCCGTTGTGACAGCTTTTCCGCTTTCCAGCGAAATGGTTCGCTCGGCAGATTCTCCACCCATTAATACTGCAACCTTGCCAAATTCATCTGCTTTATATTCCGGTAGTCGCATTATTGGTCTCTCCTTGCTTCACCAATAATTCTGACTTCAGGAATCAAATTAATTGCGTATTTCTCGAATACTGTCGACTGCACTAAATCAAGCAACTGTTCTATTTCAGACGAGGTCGCAGTCCCCACGTTAATAATAAAATTGGCATGCTTTTCTGAAACAGCCGCACCACCAATTTGTTTGCCTTTCAAACCACATGCTTCGATTAATCTTGCAGCATGGTCACCCGGGGGATTTCGAAAAACAGATCCACAACTGTTTTGCCCCAAAGGCTGTGACGCTGCGCGCTCACTTAACATTGTTTTAATCTTTCCCTCAACGATATCCTTACTGGATATTTCCAATTCCATTTTGCAAGCAACAAACCATTCATCTTCGGGCAATGAAACACTACGATAACCAATATCAAATTGGTCTTTTGAATAAGTGCTGCGTTTTCCCTGCCGGTTTATTGTTTCAACCTGTTTTATTGTGCGCCATATTTCGCCGCCATAGGCACCTGCATTCATCGCCAACGCACCACCAATAGTGCCGGGTATTCCGGCAAGAAACTCAATTCCTGCCAACCCTTTTTTTGCGGCAAAACGTGCTGCCTTTACACAATGGATACCCGCACCAACAGCAATTTCTTTTTCATTGATCAGCACAAGTTCATTCAGTATTCCTACGACTGAAATCACAACGCCCGACAGACCACCGTCACGCACTAATAAATTACTGCCCAAACCCACCCAGGTAACAGGCATGTCGTCCGGTAACACCGACATAAACACGGCTAGATCATCTATATCAGCCGCACGATAAAAATAATCAGCCACGCCCCCGGTTTTCCATGAGGTGTGACGTGACATGGGTTCATGCTCGCGCAACTCCCCACGTAGTCCTGATGTATCAATAACGTTGTGCATTCTGTTAATTAAACTTACCCGCTTAAATTGATTTTCATTTTGTATACTTAACAAAGGTCTATCCTTTAGTGCATCGTTCCAGAGCAATCTTGATAAAGTTGCTTTGAAATTGTACCGATATCACCGGCACCTAATGTCAGAAGTAGATCGTTGTCTTTAACCATACTTGAAAGCACATCAAGCATATTGTCTTTATCTTCAACAAAAACAGGATCAACCTGTCCCCGTAACCTTATTGCTCGACATAGAGAACGACTGTCGGCACCGGCGATCGGTTTCTCACCAGCCGGATAAACATCCATGATTAAAAGGCAATCCGCTTGCGAGAGAACCCGACTGAAGTCTTCAAATAAATCGCGCATGCGCGTATATCGGTGCGGTTGGTAAACTACGACCAATCGTCGATTGGACCAGCCTGCTCTGATAGCAGATAAAGTGGCTTCTATTTCTGTAGGATGATGCGCATAGTCATCAATCAATGTGACATTACAATCATTGATTCGAATTTCACCGCGTACATGACAACGCCGTGAAATACCCTGGAAATGTCGCAGTGCATTAATAATATCTTTATCATTAACACCTAACTCATGGGCAACGGCGATCGATGCCAGCGCGTTTAATAAATTATGTTTGCCCGGAAGATTGAGTTCAATTTCCAGCCAATTCTTTTTATCCTTGCGTGACACTCTAAACCAGGTTTTGCTATTTTCCTGTCGTAATAACTCTGCGTTGTAATCTGCCTCATAATCGATACCGTAAGTCACAACCGGTTTGGTAACTTCCGGTAATATTTTTCTGACGCCTTCATCATCAATACATAAAACGGCCAAACCATAAAAAGGTAATTGATGTAAAAACTCGACAAAGTTATTTCGTAAATTTGCAAAGTCACCGGCATAGGTATCGAGATGATCGGCATCAATATTCGTAATCACTGAGATAATCGGATAGAGGTGCAGAAAAGAAGCGTCACTCTCATCAGCTTCAGCAACAATATACTTGCCACTACCAAGACGAGCATGGGTACCGGAACTGTTTAATAAACCACCGATCACATAAGTTGGATCCAGACCACCTTCAGCCAGAACACTGGCAACCAGACTGGTCGTGGTTGTTTTTCCGTGCGTACCGGCAATCGCAATACCCGGACTAAAGCGCATCAGCTCCGCCAGCATTTCTGCACGGCGTACAACCGGAATTCTATTATTACGTGCTGCAATTAATTCCTCGTTGCTGCCATCAATGGCGCTTGTCACGACAATCACATCAGTGTCGGCTATATTTTCTGCGGCATGCCCTATTGATATTTTTATACCCAGTGACTCAAGTCGTTGCGTGATCGCACTTTGCTTGATATCAGAACCGCTTATCTCGTAACCAAGATTTTTAAGAACCTCGGCAATTCCGCCCATGCCAGCGCCACCAATACCGACGAAGTGGATATGTTTAACCCGTCCCATGACGTGTGTTCGCATATCAGCCATGGGCGGCCTCCATGCATAAATTCGCAACAACATGCGTCGCCTGTGGTTTTGCCAATGCGCGCGCTTTGATAGCCATCTGGATAATTTGTTCCGGTGCCTGAACAAGTTGTACTAACACCTGTTTTAATTTTTCGATACTAAGTTGAGTTTCCTGCATCAGGATTGCTGCACCTTCGCTGGCAAGGTAATTCGCATTTGCCGTTTGATGGTCATCCACGGCATAAGGAAAAGGAATCAGTATCGCTGCAACTCCACAGGCGGCTAATTCGGCAATCGTCAAAGCGCCCGCTCGACAAATGACAATATCAGCCCAGCCATACGCCGTTGCCATATCATTCATAAACGGCGTTACCTCTGCCCGGATCTGACTCTCTTTATACGCCGCACTGGTGGCTGAATAATGCCGATCACCACATTGGTGTTTAACTTCTATTTGATAATCCTCACTTAATACCAGTAATGTTTCTGGTACAACTTCATTCAAGGCTTTTGCACCCAGGCTGCCACCAAGCACCAGGATTTTAATAACATCCCTCTCTCGCCCGGCATAACGTTTTTCAGGCTCGGGTAAATTTACAATTTCAGGACGAACTGGATTGCCAGTGACCGTCATTTTATCTGATTCTTTAAATGCTCCAGGAAAAGCCGCCATGATAGAAACAGCAAACGGTGCCAGTAACCGGTTAGTAAGCCCGGCTATCGCATTTTGTTCATGAATCAAGAGTGGCACACGCATTAACCATGCTGCGACACCACCAGGACCACTTGCAAACCCGCCCATGCCTAATACAACGACAGGTCGTATTTTGTTCATAATCATCAGTGCTTGAAACAAAGCGAGTAATAACATGCCGGGGGCGATCAAGAGTCGAATTAATCCTTTGCCTCTTAAACCGGCAACATTTATTTTAAGCAAGGGATAACCATGCTCGGGCACCAGACTGGTTTCAAGACCCTTGTTGGTACCTAACCAGAATAATTTGAAACCATTTTCTTTAAGCTGATCAGCAACAGCCAGTGCCGGATAGATATGTCCACCGGTTCCACCTGCCATGATAAGAATGTTTTTATCACGCATAGGTTGGCACCACGTTAGAAATAATATTGCGTGTGTCCTGTCGATTCTCATATTCAATACGTAAAAGAATACCCAGCAACATGCAAAAAATAATTAAACTATTACCGCCATAACTCATCATCGGCAGTGTCAATCCCTTGGTAGGTAAAACACCCATGTTTACCCCAATATTGATATAGGCCTGTATCCCTATAATCAGTCCGATGCCGTAAGCAAAATATGCAGCAAAATATTTCTCTACCCGTTCAGCAATATGTCCAATAACAAATGCTCGCCAAATGATAAAAGAATAAAGAAGTATCATCGTAATGCTGCCAAGCAAACCAAGCTCTTCAGCCAAAACCGAAAAAACAAAATCAGTATGGGCCTCGGGCAAGTAAAACAATTTTTGTACACTACTACCCAAGCCGACCCCGAACCAGTCGCCCCGACCAAAGGCAATCAAGGCTTGTGTAAGTTGAAAACCACTGTCGTAAGGATCTTTCCACGGGTCGACAAAACTCATGAGACGCTGCATGCGATAAGGAGACAGAATGGCCAATGTAATTAAGGCGCTAATGGCTACCGACACCCAGGCAAAAAAACGGGTTAAGGGCACGCCACCCATAAACAACATGCCTAATGCTGTCGCAAACAAAACAACGCTTGCACCAAAATCAGGTTCAAGTAATAACAGGCCGGAAATGAAAGTTAAGACGCCGATAGGTTTAATAAACCCGGAAAATTCTGTTTGCACGGTTTCACCATGACGCACCATATAACCCGCCAGGTAGGCAATCACACAGAGCTTGACCGGCTCTGAAGCCTGTAAGGCAAAAGGTCCCAGTTGAACCCAGCGCATACTGCCATTGACTTCCTTACCAATTCCCGGAATCAGGATCAAAATTAAAAGGAAAATCGCTGTCATTAATAATGGCGCACTAATCGCTTCCCAAAAACGCATCGGGATTTTCAATATAACCAGTGCAAGGCATAAACCAATTGCCGCAGAAAACCCCTGCCGCCAAAAATAGTGTAACGGGTCATTAAATTCTTTGGCTGAGATAGATATAGAGGCCGATGCCACCATAATTAAACCAATGCCAAGTATTAATAGCGATATTCCCATTAGCCAAAGGTCATAACCTGCTATTAATTTATTCTTCACGTGATAATGTGAAGCTAATGTTGCCTGTTGCTTGTAGCGTGCAGACATCAAGAAGCCTCCAAAGCATTAACTGCAGCAACAAAAACATCACCACGTTGCTGATAATTTTCATACATATCAAGACTGGCACACGCTGGTGCGAGTAACACCAGGTCACCGGCTTCGGCACTCTTGCTTGCAAGCTCGACAGCGGCCTTCATGTCAGTAACAAACTCATACTCAACATCTGAACCGATTACATCGGCAATCTTTTTTGCATCAATACCAAGCAATATGACTTTTTTTACATGCTGCTGAATCACCGGTTTCAGACTTGATAGATCGGCGTTTTTACTATCGCCGCCAGCAATAAGAATGATCTTGCCAAGCGAACAGAGTCCTGTAATTGATGCGATACATGCGCCAACGTTGGTCGCTTTCGAATCATTAAACCAGCTTACCTTGTTTATTGTTTTAACCCACTGACAACGATGTGCCAGACCGCTAAACTTTCTTAATGTCTCGGCCATGACACTCAGCGGCACATCGACAGATCCGGCTAATGCCATCGCTGCCAAAGCATTAGCCACATTGTGTTCGCCTTTGATACCAAGCTCTGTTTGTTTAATAATTCGTTGTTCGCCCTGACATAACCAGGTTTCACCATGTTCTTCAATAACACCAAAATTATTACCTTCCGGTTTACTTAAAGAAAAAGAAATCACTTTTCTTGATGTTTCACGCATTGCATTTACAACGTCATCATCCTGATTGATAACCATCAAGCCATTACCGCTATAAATCTTTTTCTTCGCGAGGGCATAGTCATCAAGCGAAGCATATCGATCCATATGATCAGGGGACACATTCAATACCACGGCAGCATGCGCATTCAGCGAGAACGTGGTCTCCAGTTGAAAACTGGATAACTCCAGAACATATAATTCAGTGCCTTTATCGTTTAATAAATCAAGTGCGGGCCGTCCAAGATTGCCACCAACAGAAACGTTCATCCCGGCTTGTTGAGTCATCTCGGCAACCAGTGTTGTAACGGTACTCTTTCCGTTTGATCCTGATATTGCAATAACGGGAACCTTTACTTGTTGACAAAATAATTCAATATCACCAAAGACCGGAATGCCTTTTTCAATCGCCTGCTTTATCGCCTTGTTATCGAGTGCAACACCTGGACTCAGTATTACCTGATCTGACGACAGTAATATTTCTGCACTAATCTCACCGAGATACACGGGAACTGTTTCAAACTCATTTTTTAAAGTGGATAACTCTGGTGGATTGACACGACTATCCGTAACCGCAATCGTCGATCCTTTTTTCAAAAGATAACGCACACACGACAACCCGGTCTTACCAAGACCAACTATAACTGCATCGTAGTGCTGTTTAGTGTCGTTCATCGTTATCTTTTTTTCGGTTACACAAAGCAAGTGACATCCCTCAACGTATTTTTAAACTGGCAAGGCCCACCAGCACGAGGATGACAGTAATAATCCAGAAGCGGACAATAACCCGCGGTTCTGGCCAACCTTTAAGTTCATAGTGGTGATGCAGTGGGGCCATTCTAAAAATACGTTTACCGGTTAACTTATAGGACCCCACTTGTAAAATGACTGACACTGTTTCCATCACAAAAACACCACCCATTATAAACAGTGCCAATTCCTGTCGGGTTACCACAGCTACAACACCTAGGGCTGCGCCGAGTGACAATGCACCGATATCTCCCATAAATACCTGAGCGGGGTAAGTATTGAACCAAAGGAAACCGAGACCGGAGCCAACTATTGCACCACAGAACACAGCAACTTCACCGACACCCGGGACATAGGGAATGCCCAGGTATTCTGCAAAGCGAACATGGCCGGTGGCATAGGCAAAAATAGCCAATGCGCCGGCGACCATTACGGTAGGTAATATTGCCAGACCATCCAGTCCATCGGTCAGGTTAACTGCATTGCTCGAACCAACGATGACGAAATAGGCGAGCACGACATAGAGCCAATTCAGATCAAAAACAAAGGCCTTCACAAAAGGCACGATTAATTGAGTCTCAACCGGGAGTACTGCTGTTTGATAAAGATAAACTGCAGCACCCAATCCAACTATCGATTGGGAAAGATATTTATACTTGGCACTTAAACCTTTCGGATTGTTATGAATTACCTTTCGGTAATCATCGACCAGTCCTATAACCCCGAAGAGAAAGGTCACCAACACAACAACCAGCACATAACGGTTGCTAAGATCAGCCCAACATAAGGTACTAAACATAATAGACACCAGTATCAGTAAACCACCCATGGTCGGTGTCCCACTTTTATCAAGGTGTGTCTTCGGGCCATCATCTCTGACACTTTGACCAATCTGTTTGCTGGTGAGATGTCGTATCAGGTAAGGGCCTAAAATTAATGAAATAAATAACGATGTTAAAATGCCGAATATGGTTCTTAATGTTAAGTACTTGAATACGGCAAAACCACTATCAAGCTGGGTGAGGTATTCCGTTAACCAAAGTAACATCAGATTTGCTCCTCGGTTAGTGCATTAACAATGAGTTCCATTTGCATCGCGCGTGAACCCTTAATCAGGATGGTAGTCTCTTTGCCCAACAGTTTTAACAAAGCTTTTTCCAGCGCATCGTAAGAATCAAAATGTGTCGCGCCTGAACCAAAACTCTGCATGGCATTAATACTTAACTCTCCAATTGTGAACAGGCCTTCAATGCCCGTCTGCTTTGCCAAACTCCCTGCATCGCTGTGCAGTTGTTGTGCTGTTTCACCCAACTCGCCCATATCGCCGAGGACCAGATAACGGCTACCGGAAAAACGTTTCAAAACATCTAACCCGGCAGTTAATGAGGTCGGGTTTGCATTGTATGTATCATCAATAATACGAGATCCGTTTCTACCTTTTTTAATCTGTAAACGACCTTTTATAGTGGCTAATTTTTCCAGCCCGTTCTTTATTGTCTCGAGGGCTATATCCAGACTCAGGCAACAGGCACTCGCGGCTAATGCATTCATGACGTTATGTTCACCAGAAAGTGGCAAGTGAATGTCAACGGAGCCTTTTTCACAAACCAATTGAAAATCAGTTGCCGCATCGTGTTCGGATAGTTGAATGTTTTTTGCACGCACATTTGCTTTCGCAGACTTAATGCCAAAACCAAGCTGATTCAGACCGGTACATTGTTTTCGCCAGAATTCGGCATATGCATCATCGGCATTGATGATTGCCGTTCCTGCAGTTTGCAAACCGGAATAAATTTCAGCTTTAGCTTTTGCCACACCATCAATGTCGCCAAAGCCTTCAAGATGTGCGGGAGCGCATTGGGTAATCACGGCAACATTCGGGCGTGCGATAGCACTTAACCATTCAATTTCACCCGGGTGATTTGCGCCCATTTCTATCACAGCATATTGATGCTTTTTGTCGAGACCAAACAGTGTCAATGGCACACCGATATCATTATTAAGGTTGCCCGCGGTGGCGTGTACAGCAGCAACCCCGGATAAAATGCTGCTCACCATTTCTTTTACCGTTGTCTTGCCATTACTGCCGGTGATTGCGATAACAGGAATCGTCATTTCTTCACGCCAGCATCTCGCTAACAAACCCATGGCCTTACGTGTATTGTTTACTTTCAATGCCGGTTTGCTATGAACTACATCTCGTTCAATTAACACTGCAGATGCACCCTTCTCTTCCGCTATTGAGACATAGTCATGACCATCAAAATGCTCACCGCTTAAGGCAATGAATAAATTTCCTTTTTCGATAGTGCGAGTGTCTGTACTGCACCCCGTAAAGATAATATCTTCATCATAAAGTTTTGCTTCGATTGCGAGGGCTGCTTTGGATAGCGACATACTGATCATGATGTTGTATCCGTCAAACGTCGAGCCAATTCACGGTCACTAAAAGGCAACAGCGACGTCCCGATTTGTTGCGTTGTCTCGTGACCCTTGCCCGCTATTAAAATCAGATCTGCTTCTTTGGCATTGATAAAGGCATTGGTTATTGCATCAGATCGATCGTATTTAATCGTGACAGCAGATCTGTCCTGAATACCTTCAAGAATATTTTCAATAATATCTTCGGCTGCTTCGGTGCGCGGATTATCATTGGTAAGAACGATATGATCTGACAATTGTTCTGCGATGGCTCCCATTTGAGATCGTTTACCCAAATCGCGATCACCACCACAACCAAAGACGCAATATAATTCACCGCGACAATAGGGCCTTAATGCAAGCAATGCTTTTTCCAGTGCATCCGGAGTGTGGGCATAATCAACAATAACCAAAGGCTTACCCGGTGTCGAAAAACATTCCATCCTGCCGGGGATGCCGGTAAACCCGGAGAGCGTTTCAGCGACTTTATCAGCAGCAAAACCTGCCGCGCATAGGGTAGAAAATGCAGCCAGAATATTATCTATATTGAAAGATCCTAACAGGCAGGTTTGTATAGCAAATTCTCCCCACGGACTTTCTATCGTTATATTGGTTTGTAATCCTTTTATATCAATGTTTTTGCAATAAACTTGTGAAACAGATTTATTGTTTAACACGACATCACTAGGTTGATTTGAATAAGCAACGATATCCACTGTCGCCGGCAACTGTTTTATTAACTTCAGACCATAAGGATCATTGGCATTAATGACCGCGTGTTTAAGTCCGGGCAGTTGAAATAATCGAAACTTTGCATCCGCATAATCATCGAGCGTTACATGATAATCAAGATGGTCACGACTCAGGTTTGTAAAGACGGCAATATCAAAAGCAGCGCCGGCTACCCTGCCTTGATCAAGCGCATGCGATGATACTTCCATCACTACGGAATCAATTTTATTGCGCCAGTCTGCAAACAGGGAATGTAAGGTCACCGGATCGGGCGTGGTGGTTGAACCAACTTCTATTTGATTGAACGGACCATAACCAAGTGTTCCTATGACTGCACTTTGTTTTCCGAGTACATACAGGCCATAGGCAATCATGTAAGAAACCGTAGACTTTCCATTAGTGCCGGTCACGCCAATGAGTTGCATTGCCTTTGATGGCTCATCATAAAAACGACTGATAATAAGCCCTGCACGTTGACGTAAATCAGGCACCTTTATCAACGTTACAGAACTTGATTGTATATTGATATTTTCATTGGCATCGTAAGCAATTGCCGCTGCTCCCGACTGAATTGCAGCATCAATATAATCAATACCATTTGCCTCTGAACCACGGTACGCTAAAAACAAATCACCCGATTGCACACGTCGACTATCAATAGCAACACCGGTAACATTGATAGCGGCATCAACATGGCTAAACCCGTTCAGGAGATCCGTTAATGATTTTGAATAATTTAAATTTTCAACGGCCATCATTAGTCAAACCCCAATAGTTTTTCAGGTTTGTGGCTATTGGCCAAAATTGGACTGGTGAATGCAGGCAAGTCGTCAGGCGGAATATTTAATATCCGGAAAGTTCCTTCCATAACTCTTGAAAAAACGGGCGCCGCAACAACACCACCATAGTGATGATCACCACCGGGTTCATCGATCAACACCACCATGGCGAATCGGGGTTCGCTGGCTGGTGCAATACCAGCAAAGACAGAAAGATAACGATCATCAGAATAGCCCCCGCGTATATATTTATAGACGGTACCGGTTTTACCAATAACACGGTAACCTCGCACGGCTGCTCGTTTCCCGGTACCTTCTTCGGATACAACGGTTTCCATCATTTTCCTGATTTGTCTTGCGGTATTTTCCGGTATGACGCGCTTACCGGAAACAGAACCGCTCACTTTTAGAAAAGAGACTGGTAACATCACGCCGCCGGTGGCTAAAACAGAATAAGCGTGTGCGAGTTGTAACGGCGTTACGGAAAGACCGTAACCAAAAGACAAGGTCGCCATTTCAACATCCGACCAGGTATTGTAGGGGCTTAGTATTCCGGCAGATTCTCCTGGAAAACCACTGCCTACGGGTTGACCAAAACCAAATCGTGACAAGGTATCCCAGTATTGTTCAGGCTCTAACGATAAAGCGATTTTGCTCGCACCAACGTTACTTGATTTCGTTATAACGGTAGAGACATCAATATTTCCATAATTGCGCATGTCTCTAATAGTGTGATCGCCCACTTTAAAATATCCGGGTGATGTATTGATAGCTGTGTGTGGTGTGTAAATACCTGATTCTAGTCCAGCTGCAACAGTAAACGGTTTCATTGTTGAACCCGGTTCAAACACATCGGTCACAGCACGGTTACGAAAAAACTGACTTTTCAAGCCTCTTCGATTATTCGGGTTATAGGAGGGATGTCCTACCATCGCCATAATCTCTCCCGTCTTAATATCCAGCATCACCAATGAACCACCCTTGGCCTGATGATATTTCACGGCAGCGGCCAGTTCTCGGTAGGCCAGGTATTGCACGCGCCGATCAATACTGAGCGTGAGTTCCTTGCCCGGTTGGGATGATTCAATACTCTCAATATTTTTAACGATGCGATTCAGACGATCTTTAAGCACCCGCTTTTTACCGGGCTTACCACTCAACCAATCATCATAGGCCAACTCCAGACCTTCCTGGCCCTTGTCATCTATATTGGTAAACCCAATAAAATGGGATGTTACTTCAGCGGCGGGATAATAACGTTTATATTCACGTTGCGTTGAGACACCTCTTATACCCAGGCTTTTAACTGCTTTAACCAAATCAGGATCAGCATGTCGTTTTAAATAAATAAAATCTCGACTAATACGATCACGCAATAACTCATGTAACTCATTCAGCGTCATACCCATAACCTTCGCTAACTCGGGCAAACGTTCTACATCTTCAAATACTTTTCTGGGTGTAACCCAGATTGAATCAACTGGCGTACTCATCGCCAATTGCTCACCATTTCGATCGGTAATAACGCCACGATGGGCAGGAATCTCGACAACACGAATCGATCGCGCATCGCCATGGTCTCTAAGAAAATCATTCTCTAAAAGCTGTAGATAAATCGCGCGTGATGACAGAACGACCATTCCACAAAGGAATAGACTCAGGATAAGCCAGCGGCGTATCGGATATTGTGCCTGTACGGTGCGTAGTTTCATCTTGCTAATAAAACCACTGAACTTTGTTCTGGCATTTTCATGCCGAGCTCTGTTCGAGCAAACGTTTCAATCCTGTCATTGATGGCCCAGGTACTTTGTTCCAGCTGCAATCGCCCCCATTCCTCATTGAGTTCATCATGCGTACGCTCGAGTGCTTGCAGCTCAACAAACAGGCGACGTGTTTCATGACGCGTAATAACAACCTGTAAGGCTGATACAAATATCGCGATATAAAATCCGTATTGGAATAACAGTCTCATAATCAACGACGCTCCGCCACACGCAAGGTCGCGCTACGTGCTCTCGGGTTTTGTGTCAATTCTTCTTTACCAGCCCGAATTTTTTTACCGACTAATTTCAATCGAACGCTATCATTGTCTGGCATGATGGGTAATTCGGATGGGTATTGTTTTGGTGTCGCTTCATCACGCATGAAACGTTTAACAATTCGATCTTCCAGTGAATGAAAACTGATCGCTGCCAGGCGGCCGCCGGGGCATAACACATCAACTGCTTGCGGTAACACCTCTTTGATCTCATCAAGTTCCCGGTTAATAAAAATACGCAGGGCTTGAAATGTTTTCGTCGCAGGATGAATATCGTGTTTTCTGGATGGCGCAACTTGACGAACAAGTTCTGCCAATTGAGTTGTCGTAGTCACCGGGTCTTCGATGCGTGCATTGACAATCGCTTTTGCAATTCGTCGTGACGCTCGCTCTTCACCGTACTCGTAAATTACATTCGCGATATCGGACTCGCTGGCAGTATTCAACCATTCCGCAACACTTTGGCCTTCGGTCGGATTCATACGCATATCAAGTGGCGCAGCAAACCTGAAACTGAAACCACGTTGTGCGTCATCCAGCTGCGGTGAAGAAACACCAAAATCAAACAGTACGCCGGCAACCTGTGCCTCTACTTCGTGTCGTTTGACGTGTTGCATTAACATGGTGAATGAGCCCTTGATGATTTCGAAACGATCGTCTTGAACAAGATCGTGACCTGCTGACATAACGGCATCGGGATCTTTATCAAAGGCAAGCAAACGGCCTTTTGGACCAAGTCGTTTAATAATTTCACGACTATGACCACCTCGACCAAACGTTGCATCAATGTAGAAACCATCTGCACGGATATTAAGTGCCTCTATAACCTCATCTAATAAGACTGGTTTATGACCATTACTCAATGTGTTGAATCGCTTAACGTCATGGCGACGTTACAATGAAAGTGACTGTAAAGATTCTGGTGTGGGGACCGAATCATCACCAACCGACTCCAACCATTCATCACGCTGAGCTTCCCAGGCCTGTTCATTCCAGATTTCGAATTTATTACCCTGACCCAGGATGACAGCGGCTTGATCCAGCTCAGCATAGGCACGCAATTCCTTGGGGATAAGGATGCGACTCTGGCTATCGAGCTGACAATCAGAGGCATAACCACGCATCATCAGTTTGGTTTGTCGGCTTTGTTTATCGAAATCAGAAAGAGCGGCCAATTTTTCTTCAATCAGAACCCATTCTGGCAGGGGATACAGCCAGAGAGATCGATCAAGGGGGTTTAGGGTAATAACAAGGTTGTTTTCGGCTTGCACAGAAATAAGATCACGGTAACGGCTGGGAACCGCTACTCGCCCCTTATTATCAATACTGATTTTATTAAAGCCTCGAAACACAATATCATCCCCGTTTTGTTGGTAAATTCCACTTTTACCCACAATTCCCCACTTCCTGAACTATAGGGATTTCGAGACTTCGCTGTCAAGGATTCTTTGTGTTTTTTTTATATAAAAACTGTCTGTGTAACAGTAACTTAGCATCAATAAGTTGATTTAAACTAGCACACTTTATTTGGCTTGAACATTAACGTCATTTAATTCATTGCCTTCTAATGATTACTTGATAATTCACTTTAACTACTGGTTCGATTTTGCGACTAACTGAGTTTTTCTCGAACTGTTGGGATAAATTATTCAAATTCCTGAATATCGGCACCCATTTCAATAGAAAGTTGCGCGTAGCGACGGCTTGCCTCGCTGTTTTTCTCGATATTGGGCATGCCCGTTTGGTATAAACGGCTCAGATTATGGGCTGCCAGAGCATCACCCAATTCAACGGCTTTTTGTAATAATTCAACGGCTTTAACACCATCTGGATCAACTCCGGCACCGATCTTATAGGCCAGACCAAGCATACCCAGAGCCTCTGCAATACCGGCATCTGCCAGCGGTTTCAGTAATGTTAGGGCTGTACCATAGTCTTTATCGGAGAAAGCCTGGCTGACAATATCAATCGCTTTCTTTATATCGTCTTTATTCTCAGGCACTGATGACATATTGCAAGGTCTCCACAACTTGTTCAGGATTTTGGGCCCACGCTAATGCTGCTGCGTCGACTTCTTTGAGCGGGTGGATAATCGATTCATCGTGCAAGGTGATATAAGGCTTATCCAGTGCGGCACAACAACCTGCATCAAAAGCGGCATTCCACTGCTTGTATTTATCGCCAAAACGGACGATGGCAATATCACATTTCTTGATCAGATTTTGTGTGCGGATACTGTTGACCTTGGCCGATTTATGATCGCGCCAGAAATTATTGGCCTCTTCACCCAGATGGTCACCGGCAGCATCGCTCACATCATGATCGGTCACCGCAGAGGTATAACTGATCGGTAATCCGAGTTTGTCTGTACCTTGTTTTATTTGTTCGCGCCAATCAGTGTGTATTTCACCTGATAAATAAACAGTCCAGTTCATTGTAATGCCTCAAATCTAGTTGCATGGAAAATAAAAAAGAGTCGGCCGATAAGCCGGGTTCTGTCGTGGGCAATCATTCATCTGGGATGCACGTCACCGTACACCTCAAGCAACCTACCCGGAAACAGTACGGGCCGCACCATCGTTTCCCTATTTGGTCTTGCTCCAGGTGGGGTTTACCCTGCCACTGCTATTGCTAACAGCGCGGTGCGCTCTTACCGCACCATTTCACCCTTACCTGCGAACAGGCGGTATATTTTCTGTGGCACTTTCCATCGGCTCACGCCGTCCAGACGTTATCTGGCACCTCGCCCTGTGGAGCCCGGACTTTCCTCTGTTGAACTAAATCCAACAGCGACTGCCTGGCCGACTCTGGCGACAAGTTTAAGTGTGAATGTCAGAGTTGCAAGGAGTATTCATGAATAACTGCGATTACCCGATAAATAACGCCTTTTTTGATTAAGTTGCCAGTAACTAAATAAAACTGGTATTCAAATGTTATCGCTATGGATATTGAGCTCACAAATTACAAAATAGGCTCTGTTTTTCAAAAACCATCAAAAAATCCAAAAGTTTTTGTCTGAACGAACGATAAACTGGGTAACAACTTTCATTCCAAGGGTCATTTGTCGAACGTGTTACAGATAAACACCAATTTGATGTCACTCAACGCGCAGCGTATGTCGAGCAAATCGAGTGACGTCATGGCCAAAACGCTACAGCGTTTATCCAGTGGTTTACGTGTTAATAGTGCACGTGATGATGCTGCTGGCCTGGCCATATCTGAACGTATGACGACCCAGGTACGCGGCCTTAATCAGGCGCAAAGAAATATCAATGATGCCGTCTCCATGCTGCAAACGGCGGAAGGCTCAATGATTGAGATCACGAATCTCCTGCAGCGTGGTCGCGAACTGGCTTTACAGGCTGCCAACGACACCAACTCCACGACCGATCGGCAAAGCCTGCAAGCCGAAATAACACAGATAGTCAGTGAGATAGAACGTATTACCCAGACGGCCAGCTTCAATGGTAATAAACTTTTTTCTGGCGGTGCCGGTGGCGGCACACCGACAACATTACTCGAAGAGAAACAACAGATCATAGAAAACCTGCAAACCTCATGGCTGGAACAAAGCGAGGATTTGATACAAAACTACCTGGGACTGACCGGCACCAATGTCGATTTAACCGTTATTCTGGATGATGATATCGCTGGCGCGTCAGCCTATGTTGTTGGCAGTGGCGATACGACCCTGATGAACCTGGAACTGCATATCGACGTCAATGAATTTATCGGTGTTGGGCTTACCCTGCCTAACGATTCCCTCGATCAGTTGCTCGCCCATGAAATGACACATGCTGTCATGGCGGTCACCACTAACTTTGCCAGTATTGCGACCAACGATAAATGGTTTGCCGAGGGTGTAGCAGAATTTCTTCCCGGTGGAGACTCAAGACTCAGTTCAGTCCGTGGGTCTTATACCGATACCCAAATAGCCAATAACATCGACAACATCCGAACCTCGTGGAGCGGTAGCAATCTTGATTATGCCACTGCTTACGCAGCAACACGCTACCTGCATGATCAAATAGGCGGTGATGGCGTCAAGGATATGCTGGCTTATATGTCTGCGGATACCAGTCGCACTATGGATGACTACTTTGCGACTGGGGCAATCGCGGGAGTCACAACGGCGGATGATTTTGTGGCTGACTTTAAGGCCAATGGTGCGGCTTATATCGGGGGACTAAACCTGGCAAACAATGATACTGGTGGTATTGGCGGTACTGATGCGGACGGTGGTGCGCGTGATACAACCTGGTCGGGCAGCGTACCGGACACGGAAAATTACACCAGCAATCCATTGGAATTTTTTAACGAGGTGTGGCCGAACCTGGTACAACTGGAAACCAATGAAACGTTACAGTTTCATGTCGGTGCCGAAGCAGGCCAGACGATTGAAATTGCGACACGGAAAGTTTCAAGCTCTGCATTGGGTATCGCCAACATCGATATCGTCAGCGCGGCGAATGACGCAATTCAGAAAATTGACTACGCCATGGCCGCCATTGATAGCGAGCGTGCTTTATTCGGTGCCTCCATGAACCGCATGGAATTTGCTATCGCCAACGCGGCGATAAAGGAAGAAAACATTTCTGCGAGTCGCTCACGGATTGTTGATGCCGACTATGCTTTGGAAATGCAGGAACTGACTCGAAATTCGATCTTGCAACAAGCCAGTGTATCCATAATTGCGCAAGCCAATATTCAACCGCAGATGGTATTAAGTCTGCTCGATTCCTAAGCACATCATTCATTCACTATCGTTAACCGACGCTACTGATTATTTACGGGGACGCCCTTTTTCGTATCTTGGCAGGTCGCGTTGTTTTTGTTCGTTCTGCAATTTCTGAAAACTTTCCCAGCGGCGCGAATCAAGTTCACCTGTCTCCAGCGCTGTCTTGATGGCACAACCCTTTTCCGTTTTATGTTGGCAATTATTAAATTTACAATGACCGAGAAACTGGCTGACATCATCAAACGTATCTTCAATGCCCGACTCACAATCACTTAACTGTAATTCTCTAATGCCCGGCGTGTCGATGAGAAGGCCGCCATCATTCAGTAAGTGTAAGGATCGTGACGTGGTCGTGTGTTGACCTTTACCGTCTTCGACACTGACATCAGCGGTTGATTGCCCGGCATCCGTCAGACTGTTAATAAGTGTGGACTTACCAACCCCTGATGACCCAACTAATGCGATGGTGTGACCTTCGGTACACAATGAACTGAGCGACGTCAGACTGCTCGTGTCTTTGGCATTAACACATTCAATACGCAGTCCGTTCTGCAAAACGAGCAGCGCTTCTTTATAGGAATCGAGATCTTTGGTTAGATCAGTTTTTGTCAGAATAATGACCGGCTGTATTCTGGCTTCATAAGCTAAGGCCAAATAACGTTCAATGCGAGAGACGTTAAAATCCTGATCACAAGAAGTCACAATAAACAGCGTGTCGACATTGGCAGCTATGAGTTGATCATGGGTACGCTTGCCTGCAGCCTTGCGTATCAGGACAGTTTCTCTGTCGAGCACCCGTAACGGGCGTTCACCCACATTGGGAACTAGAATCCAGTCGCCAACCGCCAGGTTTTTGCGCTCTTTGAAAACACCAATTTCAAATGTCTCAATTCCTTTACTACTCCAGACAACGCAATGCGTACGATGTATTTGTGCAATACGTGCCGGATAGGATTCGGACTCTTCTGAGGATTTTATTTGTTGTTGAAAATAAGGCTTCCAGCCTAGCTGATCCAAACTGAAACTAATCAAACTGATTCCACCTGTTGATTCACCATGCTGCAGGTTCGCATTGGAAAAATCATTTACTTCTCATGCTCGAGGACTAATTTATACACTTCATTTTTTTTCTTGCCGGTTATTTTTGCCGTTAAACCCGCCGCTTCTTTAGGCGACAGTTTTTCTGACAGTATCTGGTTGATATGAAGAATTTCAGTATCCGTAATAGAAGATTCCTGGGCACCTTCAACAATCAGCACAAACTCGCCCTTTATTTTTATTTCGCCATTTTCAAGTTTTTCATTAATCGTACTCAATGCATCTCGGACGATCTGCTCAAACTGTTTTGTGAGTTCACGCGCGATCGTGATGCGCCGATTATCTCCAAATATCTCCTGCATAATCTTTACTGATTCAACAATTCGATGTGGCGCTTCATAAAAAACCAATGTTCGTGATTCATTTTGTAACTCTTTTAAACGGGTTTTACGCGCATCACTTTTGGGCGGTAAGTAACCTTCAAAAATAAATTTATGAGTTGGTAAACCAGATGCGGATAAAGCGGTAATGATCGCCGATGGCCCGGGAACAGGCACAATCTGAATATGATTATCGTGCGCGGTAGCAACCAGCTTATAACCGGGATCATTGATCAAGGGTGTACCCGCATCGGATATCAAGGCAATGGATTCACCAGCCACTAAGCGTTGTATTAATTTCGCCGTGTACTGATCCTCATTATGCTCATGGTATGCCTGTACCTTTGTTTTGATACCAAACCGTTCCAGCAATGTCTTGCTGTGCCGCGTATCTTCTGCCGCAATCAGGTCAACCTGTTTGAGTATCTCAACCGCACGTTGGCTGATATCGCCGAGATTGCCGATAGGTGTCGCAACAATATATAAAATTCCTGACAAAACTCGCTCCTGAACGCCGTACAAATTTGGGTGTCGTAATTATGGATGCAATGTTACACAATATAGCCATGCGAC
>CALKEZ010000045.1 GCA_938084745.1 uncultured Gammaproteobacteria bacterium | reverse complement strand
GCAAATGTGGACGAGAACAGTAGAGTTCGTTCCAGGTGATTATTGCTAATATCGAACTGTGTATCGGATGAACTGAAATATTGAAATGGTGCCCGGGGCCGGAATCGAACCGGCACGTCCGTAAGGACGAGGGATTTTAAGTCCCTTGCGTCTACCAATTCCGCCACCCGGGCTATAGACACTTAATAACATAGTAAATTGGAGGCTGAGCCCGGAATTGAACCGAGGTACACGGTTTTGCAAACCGCTGCATAACCACTCTGCCACTCAGCCAAGGTTACTATTTATTTACAGTTTTTACGCCTTCAAAATACAAAACCCCGGAAATACCGGGGTTTCCCTGAATTTGGAGCGGGAAACGAGATTCGAACTCGCGACCCCAACCTTGGCAAGGTTGTGCTCTACCAGCTGAGCTATTCCCGCAGAGGCGCTTATTGTAGTCACGGTCATTTATGTGTCAACAATAATACCGATTTATTCTTTTAATTTTGGCCATGCAGCCAATATATATTCAAACATAGAGACTAATGTTAAAAAAGCAGCCACATATAACAACACGAGTCCTATTGAATAGATGGGAATGCCAAGTATGGGCTCGCTAAAGATTAGAAAACCAAGCGACACCATTTGCGCGATAGTTTTTATCTTTCCCAGCACAGAAACAGCGACTTTACTGCGTGCACCCAGTTCAGCCATCCATTCACGTAGTGCTGAAACGGTAATTTCCCGACTAATGATGATGGCGGCCGGTAATGCCAGGTAGATAACCGGATTTTGTTGTACTAATAACACCAATGCGACGGCAACCATGAGTTTATCTGCTACCGGGTCCAGAAATGCACCTAATGAGGAGGTCTGGTTTAGTTTTCTGGCCAGATAACCATCCAGTATATCGGTCACAGCGGCCAGCGTAAAAATCAGGCAGGCGAAAAGATTGTTCCACTTGAAGGGATAATAGAAAACCAGCATAAATACCGGTATTAATAGTATGCGCAGCAAGGTTAATTGATTAGGTATGGTCATAAGTTATTGTGAAATGTCGCGTATATTTTTTGAGCCAGGTTCTTGTTAATGCCAGGGACATTGGCAAGGTCGTCTATACCTGCTTTTGCAATGCCTTGTATCCCGCCAAAATGTTTTATTAAATTTTGTCGTCGCTTATTACCGATGCCTTCAATCTCTTCGAGTGTTGAACGATTACGTGCTTTTTTTCGACGTTGGCGATGCGCTGTTATCGCAAACCGGTGCGCTTCATCCCGAATATGTTGGATCAGATGTAGCGCCGGGGACGAACTATCACAGTCTATGCTTTTATTTTCAAGTGCCAGAATAAGATTTTCCAGGCCGGGTTTTCGTGTAGGCCCTTTTGCGACACCTAATATCGGGATATGTGTGATTTGTAACTCTTCGAGTGCTTTCTTTGCGACGCCAATCTGGCCTTTACCACCGTCGATCAAAATGAGATCCGGCAGTTTGGCCTCTTCTTTAACGAGACGCGTGTAGCGGCGGCTAATGACCTGGCTCATTGCCGCATAATCATCCCCTTTGGTGATGTTTTCGATATTAAATTGGCGGTATTGCGAGTTAATGGGGCCATCGGGACCAAACACAACACAGGAGCCGACCGTTGCTTCGCCTTGCGTGTGACTGATATCGAAACATTCCATCCGTTCAATAGGCTCTTTGAAGGAAAGTAACGTTTGTAATGTTTCGAAACGCTTATGTTGACTTTTATTGCTGGCCAGACGATGTTTCAGGGTTAAATCGGCGTTTTCCAGTGTCATTGCCAGCCATTTGGCTCGATCTCCCCTGACATTAGCCTTCAGTTTGATTTTTTTGCCTGCTCTTTCTGACAGGACATTCTCGATTAAATCAGTCTCATCAAACCCATGACTGATTAGTATTTCAGTCGGAATTTTTTGCTGTGAATTGGGGTTTAAATAAAACTGGGTCAAAAAGGCCTGGATTAATTCGGCTTCTGTCTGCGTTTCGACATATTGAGGATAGTAACTGCGGCTACCGAGGTTTAGTCCGGAACGGATGGTGACCAATTGTATGCAGGCATGATGACCACTGATGGTACAGGCAATGATATCGAGGTCGCCGCCATCGGTACTGATATGTTGTTTCTCCTGAACTTCGCGCAATGAACGTATCTGGTCACGTAGTCTTGCCGCGACTTCGAATTCCAGCGCATCCGATGCGCGTTGCATGGGTTCGGTTAGCGCTTTAATGACCTCCTCATTCTTGCCTTCGAGGAATAGTGTCGCGTGTTTAATGTCGCGTCCGTACTCTTCTTTTGAAATCAACTCCACACAGGGCGCAGTGCAGCGTTTGATCTGGTATTGCAAACAGGGTCGGGAACGGTTGGCGAACACGCTGTCTTCGCAAGAGCGAATCATGAACAGCTTCTGTAATAAGTTTAATGTACGTCTTACCGCGCCAGCGCCCGGGTACGGCCCGAAGTACTTGCCCTTCCCTTTTAATGCGCCGCGATGGTAACGAAAGTCGGGATAATCATGATCCGTTGATAAGTAGAGGTAGGGATAACTTTTATCATCTCGAAACAGAATGTTGTAACGTGGCTTATAACTTTTGATCAGGTTGTTTTCGAGGATTAATGCCTCGTTTTCAGTATGGGTGACCGTAACCTCAATATTCTCAACCTGCTTGATCATCACCTGCGTCTTGGGTGAATCTGCCTGGCTACGATTAAAGTAGCTGGATACCCGTTTTTTGAGATCTTTCGCCTTACCGACATAGATAACCTTGCCGGTTGCGTCTTGCATACAGTAGACACCGGGCAAATGCGTCAGTGATTTGAGGAAATTCTTTGAATCAAACGGCATAAGAGCTAAAACTCAAATCTTTAGTTGTGACTTAATCTGAACAAAAACAGTGTTAAACATCGCTTCCGTCAGTCGTCTGGTGTTGGTGTTGTAGCGACTGCAATGATACGAATCCGTAATAGTGCGACCATCCGCCAGAATATGAGCTTTACCATGTTGAAATGGATAGTCGGTTTGTTTCAGTGCCAGAGCCTTTATCACCGCTTTATGTGATATTTGCCCGAGGCACAGAATGATGGCCTTCTTATCGAGGGTTTTTAATTCTTCCACCAAATAACGGTTACAGGTATTAATCTCATCCCCTATCGGTTTATTTTCCGGCGGTAAACATTTCACGGCATTGGTAATCCGACAGTGCTTTAACTTTAAACCATCGTCCAGATTAGTCGAGACGGGTTTATTACTGAAGCCATGTTTATAGAGCATCTCATACAAGATGATCCCGGCATGGTCGCCGGTGAAAGGTCTGCCGGTGGCATTGGCACCGTGCATGCCTGGTGCGAGGCCGACGATAAGCAGTTTTGGTTTCTTGACCCCAAAAGCGGGTACCGGCCGAGCATGATACGCCGTGTATTTCTGACGAGTTTCTTTAAGAAAACGGCTTAACCTTGGGCAGGCAGTACAGTTGAGATTAAATACAGCGAGATTTTCTGACATGGTGCAATATTACGTTACCAGGCCAGATTTGTCGGTATTTCTGTGTTGATTGTTGCAAAATTATGCCTTGAATTTGCCCGGATGGCGGGGATTTTATGCTTTCATAGAGTTTATTTTGAATAAGGACATTACTAAGCTAATCTGGCTCAAATAAACTAAACAATAATATTATCATATTCGTCGCAAGCGCTTTTATTTCAGACCACCATGAAAAAACAAATTTGTATAAAAACACTGTCACTTGTGAGCTTATTAAGCGTTGCGGCATGTGTGACTAATTATGTGAACCCAATCAGGGAAATTGCTGATCCCAATCACGAAGAAATTGCCTCGATAAGAAAGCACACTAATGATACTTATGTCGTCATCTACAATCCGGATACGTGCAAGGCTATTGGCGATGCCTGTATGTTTTTCCGCTCGCATGCCTATGCACACTATAGACTTGACCATGCGTTGATGCGGCCAAAATATTATCCGGCATTATCCGAGAAACAGGCAGATTGTTATGTCGCCAAATACGGCAACCCGAATGAAGTCAAAGCAGCAGTTGAACTCTTGCTTGACGAAAATAGAGATACGCGTTTAAAAATACATGGCGACCCCAGCATAAGAGCTAAAAATATTACTGAGTGTGCAAGACAAGCCGGAAACTGGGAAGGAAGCTGAAAAATCAATGAGAATTTTATCTATCAAGTTAATGTTGGTTTTGGCGGGGCTGACAACATTGTGCGCTTGCACTACAAATTACATTAGACCTTATAAAGAACTTTCAGACCCAAGTCATGAAGAAATTGCGTCCATCAGGCTCCTCCCCTGGGGTTCATATACCGTTGTCTATAACTCAATTACCTGTGAGCAAATTGGTGATGCTTGTGGCTTTTTCCGCGGGCATGCCTATGCCCATTATATGTTAAACCACGCGCTGTTACCGCCAAGTTTCTATCCACCTTTATCTGAAAAACAAGCTGACTGCTATGTGGCTAAATATGGGGAACCAAGTGAAATCAAGGCTGCAGTAGCGTTATTGCTTGATGAAAACAGAGAGCCAAGCTTAAAGATCCATGGCGATCCACTCATCCGCGCACAAAATATCACTGAATGTGCAAAGCAAAGTGGAAATTGGAGTGGTAACTAATATTCTATTCTTATGATGTCATTTATTAGGCGCATGATTATGTTCATTCAGGTACGTTTTACTGAAATATTCTGTATATTGTTAATTACTAATTGACCTCCCTTCAACTGCTCGATCAAGCATGCAAGATGTGAAACACAACGCTTGATAGGTGACAATTAAACACAACATTCAATAAATTGGTTTACGAGGCAGAGATGAACGAAAAACTTTATATCGTTGCTCATGAAAGAGGTTTTGGACCAGAACCACTTCCTACCTGGACAGATCAGCATGGCGCAGTAAATCCATTTGAAGAAAACACCCCGGAAAACATTCATCGTGTAGATATACCTGCGGTACCGGGAGCCTTTCAAATACACAACCTCTTATCAGAAAAGGAATCCGATAACTTTGTAGACATAGCTGAGGAACTCGGTTTTCATGAAGATTCACCTGTTTCACTATCACGGGATATTCGTCACAACGATAATCTTAACTGGGTAGTTAGCGAGTTTATCGACGGTGTTATTTGGTCACGCTCAAAAGACAGGATTACAGAATCATTTCGTGAACAAACCGCCAAGGGCATGAATGCTCGTTTTCGTTTTTATCGCTATAAAACCGGCGATTTCTTTAAACCTCACACTGATGGTGGTTGGCCAGGTAGTCGCGTCATTGAGGGTGAACTTGTTACGGACGCATATCCCGGACTCTTCAGCCAATATACCTGCTTAATTTTTCTTAACGATGAGTATCAAGGAGGTCGCACCCAATTCTTTGTGAGCAAGTCCGACTCAGAAAAACCAGCAAAGGCGGCAAACGACGTAAACATTATTAGCGTGAAGACGCCAAAAGGTGGTGTCCTTTGCTTCCCTCACGGCATGCATCCGCTGCACTGTTTGCACGCCGGTGAACCAATCACGTCGGGCACCAAGTACATCATCCGTACCGACATTTTATTCGGCTAATATAAAAGCAGTAACAGAATATGTGAGTTGATGAGTAAATAAAATATGATGCTTAAATCCTTTGACCCTAGTAACGATGAATTTATTGGCGAAGTAGTTATAACGCCCGTTTCTCTAATTCCTGATATGGCCATTGCCGCCGCTGTAGCACAAAAGCGCTGGCGCGAAACTGTCATTGATGACCGTATCAGTTATATAACTCAAGCATCAAAACTCGTGGAAGACAATGCAGAGGAACTTGCTGTGCTGCTCAGTAGGGAGATGGGGAAAGATATACGGCGTTCTTATAGTGAAGTCATGGGTTGCGCACAAGGTGCACCATATTTTGCTGATCAAGTTCGCGAAGCAATACAGCCGAAGCAGATAAGCGGCGCAACCCTGGAATACCTGCCGCTAGGCGTCGCAGCAGTCATATCACCCTGGAATTATCCATTAGCCATGGCAAACAACCTGCTCATTCCCGCACTGATTGCCGGAAATACTGTACTGTTTAAACCTTCAGAGCAAACACCCCTAATAGCCGATGCTTACATTGCGCTTTTGAATCAGATACTACCTGATAAGGTGCTGCAGATTATACATGGCGGCAAAGCACAGGGTCAGGCAGTCGTAGAAGCTGATATTAATTTGGTCGCATTTACGGGCTCTATGGTTACTGGCAAAGATATAATGCGTCGTGCCTCCGGTTCGTTGAAACGATTAATCATGGAATTGGGTGGCAACGATCCGATGATCGTATTAGATGATGCTGATATCGGCCGCGCCGCACAATTTGCCGTTGCCAGCAGCTTTGAAAACGCAGGACAAATGTGTACCTCAACAGAACGAATCTATGTAGACGAAAAAATTGCTGATGCTTTTGAACAACGCACTGCTGCAATTGCAGAACAGTACCAAATTGGTCCCTGGAATCAGGAGGGTGTCAATATAGGCCCGATAATCAACAAACATCAAAGAGAAAAAATTATCGAGCATATTGATGATGCGATTAAACGAGGTGCTCGTGTTCTCCTGGGCGGGTCAGATCACCCTGACCATTTCATCCGACCGACTGTACTAGCCGATGTAACTGCTGAAATGCGTATGGAAAAAGAAGAAACATTTGGCCCTGTTGTTAGTATAAGTCGTTACAAGAATATTGATGACGCTATCGAACGCGCGAACAATTCTGATTATGGACTAGGCGCTGTCGTTTTTGGCGGCGCGAGTGCGACTGACGTTGGTCGACAGATTGAAGCAGGCATGATCGGTATCAACTCCGGTGTTGGTGCTGGAGGGGATGCGCCTTGGGTCGGAGCAAAACAAAGCGGTTACGGCTTTCACGGTTCAGCAGATGGTCACCGCCAATTCACACAAGTTCGTGTTATTAGTTGACGCATCTTTGAGGAGTAACTTAAAGAATGACGGAGAGGCGGCCATCAATGAACTATACGAACCCATGGGACTGATAAAGGGCAGCTGGTTTTCAAGTGTTAAATTACTCAGTATAAGCTAATCCCTGTTATTGCCATTCTCTATATCTATCAACGGTTTACAGGTATATTAATTACACTCTATAGCGTCTTATCACTGCCTGTTATTGACCGTTCGTTGGGAAAAGCAGCCTGCTCCCTTTTATTGAATCTGCGGTATGCTTGATATTCATCGCCTACATTTTTCAAGCTTACATTGTCTGGAAAGAGTTGTTAGTGTTCAATAAAAATGCTGCTACTTCTCTAAGAAAAACTAAATTTAGTTGAGAAAGAGCCGCTATTATAAAAGCAACCAACTAACTGTTATGCTGAAGCAGTTCATCAAGATGGTGCCATGGAAAAACTTGGTGAACGTCGGGCCAATCAATCAATATTGTAGTTGTATACATAACGTGTTATGTTACGACACAAAATTGGCAAAATTAGATTCAAAGTAAGAATAAAATGAATGACATTGAACAGCTTCAGTCTGATTTAAAAAAGTCACAGGCCCGAATTATCGAGTTGGAAGCGAATATGAACGCTTCTCTTGAATACCAAAATACTGAGCGCAAACAAGCCATCGACAAACTCAATTATCTATCATCTCATGATGCGTTAACGGGACTGGTGAATCGAAGCGTATTTGAACTCCGAGCGGAACGCTTGATTGCCAGTGTGACGAAGGATAACCGTCAACACGCCTTCTGTTACCTGGACCTTGATCAGTTTAAAGTCGTCAATGATACCTGTGGTCATCCCGCTGGCGATGAACTGTTGCGCCAGCTCGGCGCCGTGTTACAAAACGTCGTCCGGCATCGCGATACCTTAGCGCGACTGGGCGGTGATGAATTCGGGATATTAATGGAGCACTGTTCCATTGAGGCCGCACATCGTGTTGCAACCGCAATACAAACCGCCATTCAAGACTATCATTTTAGCTGGGAAGGACGCAGTTTTAGAGTCGGCGCGAGCATGGGCCTGGTCGCGATAACGAACAAAACGGCCAATTTGACCGAGCTGTTAAAAGATGCGGATGCAGCCTGCTACATGGCCAAGGACAAGGGGCGTAATCGTATTCACGTACATCACCGTGACGATACCGTGTTATCAGAGCGACAGGGTGAGATGCAATGGGTCAATCGACTACATCACGCGCTTACTGAAAACCGCTTTTGCCTCTACGCTCAGGCCATCGCGCCACTTCATAATAGCCAGGAGAGTCACTATGAACTCCTCATCAGAATGGTCGACGAGCAAGGAGACATCATTCCTCCGGGTGCGTTTTTACCCGCCGCGGAACGCTATAACCTCATCGGCGCTTTGGATAGATGGGTGGTTGAACATGCCTTTGTTACCTTAGCGGCACACCCGGCCTTTCTTGAGCAGATTAATTTTATTTCCATTAACCTCTCCGGTCAGTCGCTGACGGATGACGTCTTTATGGATTTTATCATTCAACAATGCCATGACCATGTGGTCGATGGTGGAAAAATCTGTTTTGAAATCACCGAGACAGCCGCCATATCGAATCTCTCGAGAGCGCATGGTTTTATATCCAGGCTGAAAGAATACGGCTGTCGTTTTGCGTTGGATGATTTTGGCAGCGGTCTTTCTTCGTTTGGTTACTTGAAGAATTTACCCGTGGATTTCCTCAAGATTGACGGCATGTTTGTTAAAGATATGGTCAATGATCCGATAGACCATGCCATGGTGAAATCCATTAATGAGATTGGTCAGGTGATGGGCATGCAGACCATCGCTGAATTTGTTGAGAACGATGAAATCAAGGGGATGTTGCGCGAAATAGGCGTTAACTATGCTCAAGGTTATGCTATCCATAAGCCTGAACCGTTGAATGACATTCTTGGCCGAACAAGCAGTCCTATCAATTAGAAAAACTAATTTCGGAATTAATTCTGTGACATGTCTTCTAGCTCCAGCATGATTTCATTTCGCCTCATAAAAGGAAGTGTCCAGGGCGGATTGTAAAAAGCATATTTTGCTGGGCCTACCGTCTTAATCTTATTATTTTCGATATACTGTAGCAGCTGTTTTTCTTGCCGGGCAATATTCTCATTGGAGTTCAATCCAGAAAACTGGATAACAGCATATCTTTTTGGTAGAACTTCTTTAATTGTCACTATTTCATTATTAGGTTTAGGCAGTGTATCGATAGAATATTCAGAAGGCATTACAAAACTGATCGTCCAGACGCCATTTTGTGCTTGTTGTTGTACAGGTGCGGTCATAGCAATTTTTTCACTATTTTGTTGCTGCACCGGCGCAGTCATAGCAATTCCTTGTTGAGCCGTATTATTGCCAAAGATGTAATCTGCCAACATCCTGAAGCCTTCACCAATTGCTTCCTCGCGTTCGCCACGCATCTCAACCTCGGCAATGATCATGGGCATGTATTGCCTTATATCAATACCCTGCTCAGATGTTATCACCTGGTAGTTTGGCTGCTCAACATTACTCATTATAGGGCCTATCATTACACAAGCTATGAGGATGATTGAAATAACCGATAAAATAACAATCCATTTCTTCTTCACTTATTTGCCCTACTCCCAGACTATTTCAGCACTTTTGCAATGTTACCATTAGCCTCTTTTGAAGACTTGTAAAATCCATGCATTCTACCAAATGCGAGCATCATCTTTTTTGCTCCTGTTTTTCAGCTATCTGGCAGTGTTTAAGGCGTTTAAAACGCCAGTTCGCGAATGTTCGATAGGCCACATTTACAATCTGCCGAATGATCGGTAAAGAGACTATGAAAGCTAACGCTTTCCAACGCCGTAGATGCTGCCAAATTAAAATAAAGGCATCTACACCCACATGGAGTCTGTCATTATTATCCACAGCGTGGAGCAATTTTAGACCTTCGGAAACAGAAATGCCTTGCTTCTGTAAATCATCCGCTGTTGTTGTAATGTCCTGCCAATCAAACACTCCTTCCGGCGCAACCTTTCGGTAGTGATTGATCTCCTTTGAGCATAAGCCGCATTTACCATCATAAAATACGGTTATCATAAGTTGCTCTTCAGTTTGTTTTTCTGACATCGCTTTGAACAATATTTGACTTCATTCCAGACCTTCTCCCATTTTTTACGCCAGACGAAGGGCCGAGCACAAACAAGGCAGGTTTTGGAAGGGAAATCAGATTTTTTGATCATGTGGGTGGTCCCATAAAATATTTACTGTCTTGTTCAATAGCCACGTTTTTATCATCACTCCTCACTGTTGCAGGTTTTATAGATCAAGCAGATATAGTAATTAGATGCCAGTCTAGCGCAATATGCGAGCGAGAGAATCCCCATGAATGTAATTGGGTGTAAAGGTATCAGGACAATTCTTCATGGATAACTAATTATCCGTCACGTAATGAGATATGAAGGGAGAGTATTGTGATCGTAAGCAGTTATGAATATAGATATAGCGTCCTCATTACACAATAAATATATACATGGGAATAATGACGCCGGGGTGGATGACTTAAGTTCATTAACCTTTCTAATTAAAAATATACCTATTTTGTAAAGTTAAGAATAAGTTGGTTTGGGTAAGCTCGAACACATTTGTCTTCTGAGGTTTTTACCAATGCTTGTTTTAATGCACGATCTGCGGCCAGCCATTCTTCTCTTAAGTTATCATTTATTCCTGCTTTTTTAATTGATTCAGATAGCAGTTGCGAACGTAGCTCAAAGAGTTCATCAGTAATCACCATATGCTGGTGCGCAAATTTAGGGGTTTTCCCTGAGTAGGTTTTTGGTCCCCCCATTAATTGCATCATAAAATCCGATTGCTGGTTTTCTAAAATCTCCTGTGGTTTGTCGGAAAAATATTTTTTTAACCATGGGTGAGCATAAACTTTATCGTAGAATATCTTATGTACATGTATGAAGGTTTTTTTTCCACCCAGACGATCATATAGTGTTTTATCTATAGCCATGGCGTCATATCTAGTTTCTATCTCTTTCGCAATTATGCTTGGTATCGGAACATCGAAAAGAAACTTGAATGGCTATACAACGGTTCTGATTTTGTCAGGTTGCGACAGGACGAATAGCAATTGAGCCTAATTTGACTGGTTTTTGCACCAAGTGTGTCCCGTAAGTGACCATATTAGTTAATGGTGATATGAATGTATTATACTTAAGGGACATAATTCTAAAGTCATTGGCTCAAGTCCACTCATAGCTAGCTTTAACGTCAAGCGGTCATCATTGTCTTGGACAAATGATAGCGTAGCATCAAAAAAAACGTCTGAATTAAGATACTGGCATAATAGGCACGATAAATGCAATTCTAAAGCGACATAATAAAATATTTTATTGTAATGAAGAAACCTCAAATTCCAGATGATGAGCATACCCCCTTGAGACACTGCGCTCACTTCATCTATTAGATACCGCGCCTGAAGAGAGATTCGATAGGCTGACTCGAATTGCCAAACGAATGTTTAATGTTCCTATCTCACTGGTGAGTCTTGTTGATAGTGAACGACAATGGTTCAAATCAGTTCAAGGCCTAAATGTAAGAGAAACACCCCGAGAAGTTTCTTTTTGTGGTCACGCTATTCTTGGCGATGATCTTTTTGTCATAACCAATACGCTATTAGATAGGAGATTTGTTGATAATCCATTGGTAACCGGCGAACCTAATATTCGTTTCTATGCAGGTTCCCCACTTAAAGTATTAAATGGAAGCCGATTAGGGACTCTTTGCATTATTGATCAAGAACCGCGTGAGTTTAGTGATGAAGATAAAGAATTACTAAAAGACTTGACCGAAATGGCCGAGCAAGAACTTGCCGCAGTACAATTATCTCTTTTAGACGAATTGACGCTGATATCAAATAGACGTGGCTTGATGACGTTAGCAAAACACGTATTGAACCTGTGTAATAGAACAAATATGACTGCACAATTTGTGATGTTTGATCTTGATGGTTTCAAACGAATAAATGACCATTATGGTCATGCTGAGGGAGACAAAGCGCTAGTTGAATTTGCTAGAATAATGCGTGATATTTTTCGGGACTCTGATATTTTCGCAAGAATTGGTGGCGATGAATTTGGCGTGTTAATGACTAATATAAGTCAATCAGAAATTGAAATCGTGCTCGAACGATTTCAACTATCAATTGATAAATATAATCAAGAAGCAAAACGCGGCTATGACATTAGGTATAGCTCTGGAGAGGCTGTTTATGATCCTAAACAGAATAGAACTCTGGAAGAGCTTCTAGATTATGCTGATAAGGAAATGTATAAGAATAAGAGATTAAAAGTCAATTAACCGATATACGCCATTTTTTTCTTTTAATACGCCAGATTGAAACTGGGTGTGATTCAGCACAGCCCTGAGTAAAAAGAGTCTTTGTGCAGTGCCAATGTAATATTTAACGAGTACTTACAATAAGTTTTAGAAAACAACTAATTTATCTGCTGTTGCAAGCGGTGCTTTGTTACTTTTATTTTTTAAAGGAACTACGGAATTGTCCGATATTAATAGAAAGATGCGACTTTTAATCGACGTAAAGAAATTTCAGTACAATCTTGATGATGTTTAATTTTCGTACATTACCCTCTACTTAATTTACTTGTGTTTATAGCCATAATGATTGGTTTTTCGGCATACACTACACATTCTACTTATCACTCTATCCTCAATATCAAAAATGATGCTTCAGTAGTTAACCAACTCGGTGTGATAAGGGGCCTTATACAAAGAAATACAAAATTGATTGTAGGTTCTCTTTACAGTGAAGCAAATCATGTGGAAGGCAATATTGATAAACAGTTTCTAAAATTCAAAGAAGGAGCCTTGCTGGCTGAAGCTAGTGGCAATGGGCCAATACAAGAGTCTCTGGATGTGCTTGCTGTCGAATGGAACAGCTTAAAGCTACTGTATAAAGAATTAGAAAAAAATAATAAAAACCAGACGTTAATCACGCAAGTCATTCAATTAAGTGAAGACTGTTGGGATATAGCCGATAGAATTGTTTATCAGGCTGAAGCAACTAGTAAAGAAAGGATGTCGTATGTAAAAAAGTCTTATTGGCTGATGATGTTGAATGTACTCAACATCATAGTGCTTCTAATTGCCGTCTATTTTTATATCAAATTCAAACTTGAAGATTATTCATTCAAAGATGCACTAACCGGCCTCAACAACAGACGAAGTTATGATCTGAATATTGAAAATGAATTTTATAGGGCAAAGAGATACCAATTGCCTTTATGTTTAATATTAATAGATATTGATTTTTTTAAGAAAATCAATGACCAGCATGGTCACGATGTTGGGGACTCTGTTATCCGTCATTTAGCTTCAATAATGTTACATATATGCAGACGAACTGATTTTGTTTACCGTATAGGCGGAGAAGAATTTGCAATGCTTGCTACGCATACATCAATTGACAAGGCACTTGATTTGGCGGAGAAAATACGTGTTTACGTTGAAAATGATAGCTTTCATAAAGACATTAAAGTCACCGTCAGCCTAGGAATCTCGGAACTTCACGCTAATAACGATATAAAAGAGTTTTTTACTAGTGCTGATAAAGCCTTGTATATGGCGAAAAGCCAAGGCAGAAACAAGGTATGCACAATTTGATTTTGGTTTCATCAGGTCATGCCAACTATGCGCGAAGAAGCGGCTAATAAAGTCGGTGAAGTGTTCTGAAGTACTGTGAATTAAGACGGTTTGTTTATGTTTGTTAGCAAAACAGGTATCTAGGGTGAAATACCAGATTGACTGAAAACCTTGATGATGGCGGAGAGGGTGGGATTCGAACCCACGGGACCGATAAAGGACCGCTGGTTTTCAAG
>CALKEZ010000044.1 GCA_938084745.1 uncultured Gammaproteobacteria bacterium | reverse complement strand
GATGTGATCCATATGACAGTACATTGTGATTAAGCCCTGGCCATGATCTATGAATACGGTATTGCCATTAAAGAAGTAATTGCCGGTATTGATCACTACACCATCCGCAGGAGCAAGGATTGATGTTCCTTTTGGCGCAGCAATATCCAGCCCGCTATGAGGTTTCCTCGGTTGCTCATTAAAAAAGCGGCGTAGTCCGAACGGACTGCTGTATCGACCTGTCGTCGGTTTGATAAATCTCAGGTTGATATTATCGTTATCACGCCAGTGAGATTTTGCTTTCGCGATTAATTCAGTTTCTTCTGTAATGCGTAACATGTCCTCTTCGTTCGGGTTTACTTTACGTTTGTTCTTTATAGTGAGGTATTGTGTTTCATAATTTTTATTTTTTATTTCAAACTTATAGTTTGTTTTAATATCGCCGTCTTTTACTAATAGTTCATAAAGCCCGGTTTTTTCTGATAGTGGTATGCCTACAATGGCTTTCCAGTTATTGCTGCTGCCCAGGATCATTACCTTGCGACCCTGAAAATAAGCGGTTGGTTTTTGTTCAGTGTGAATTGATATGATGGCTATCCCACCAGGCACGGGGGATTCGTCGGGAAGTTCTATTGCATTTACTAATGGAAAAAATATTGTAAAGGCAAAGAGTATCAATAATGCTATTTTATTTTTCATATACTTCATCAACTGTTGAATCAATTTCTCCGCTGGCAAGTCTGATTCGAAGTTGATCACCGGTATGCAGGTTTCTAGTGTTTGTCATTATCGAATTTGTTTTTTTGTCAGTTACTATGGCGTAACCTCTTTCCAGAGTAGAAACAGGACTAACGGTATGCAGCATATGATTCAATCTGGATACTTCGCTATTCGACTTGTCCAGTATAATCATGATTGATTTTTCAAAGCGTGACTGTAAGTGTCTTACTGTTTCAATTTGCCGGGAAATTTTGTGTGCAGGGTTGAGCTCACTTATTTTTTGGCGCCATGTTGATAGTAGGAATTTTCTACGCGATAAAGCATTTTCAATCTGGTGTTTAAGCCGCATCGAATACTCGTCCGTGCGTTGCATTAATTCAATCAGACGTTGTTTAGGATGTGGTATCTGTACTGAAAGAAATTCAATTCGGCGTTGAAGATTGTGAATCAACTGGTTTTGATAACGAATTAGCTGTTGTTCCCGATGTTTTAATAATGCAATCGTTTCAACACTATCTGGACTGACTAGCTCTGCCGCAGCCGAGGGTGTTGGAGCTCTGCTATCAGCGACAAAGTCAGCAATAGTAAAATCAATTTCATGACCGACGCCGCTAACAACGGGTGTCACACAATCAAATAATGCACGTGCGACGACTTCTTCATTAAAAGACCATAAGTCTTCCAACGAGCCACCGCCGCGCGACAAAATCAATACATCGCATTCCTGACGTTTATCGGCTTGCTTAATGGCAGCAGCTATTTTCATTGCTGATCCTTCGCCTTGAACCGGAACCGAATAAATAATTACCTCTGCATAAGGATAACGACGCTTTAAGACACTGAGGATATCCTGGATTGCGGCCCCGGTGGGGGAAGTGATTATGCCGATAACTTTCGGAAATAGTGGTAATGCTCGTTTGTGTTCTTCAGCAAACAGGCCTGCGGCGGCGAGTTTTTGCTTCAAGGCTTCAAATGCCACTTGTAACGCGCCTGAACCAGCGGGCTCTAATGACTCAATGATAAGCTGGTATTCACCACGACCTTCATAAAGTCCAACATTGGCTCTGGCTATGACCTGCATGCCATTTTCAGGCTTAAAACGCATGCCGGATTGGCGATTCTTGAACATAGCGCACCGGACCTGAGCCGTGGTGTCCTTTAGAGTGAAATACAGATGTCCTGATCCCGGTTTAGCCAGATTTGATATTTCCCCTTGTACCCAGATAGTCGGAAAAACTTCTTCCAAAACGGTTCGGACTTCTCGATTCAGGCGACTTATTGTGTATATATCGTTTGGATCGGGTGATTTATTCTTGATTGGTAGCATGATATTGATGTTAAGCCAAAAGAATAGCGAAACAAAGTAGAAGAGAGTTTGCCGTTGACTCAGTTGAGACTATAATTGGCGGTTATTTCAAATCCAACATATGGACCCGTCATGATTATTGCCGAAGAAGCG
The DNA here is from genome assembly GCA_938084745.1 of uncultured Gammaproteobacteria bacterium. Taxonomy (GTDB): domain Bacteria; phylum Pseudomonadota; class Gammaproteobacteria; order Eutrophobiales; family Eutrophobiaceae; genus UBA7359. Next base: position 18,074 of record CALKEZ010000044.1, on the reverse strand, counting down.
CTTACCTTTGATGATGTTTTATTAATACCCGATTATTCCGATATTTTACCGCGCGAAGTATCGCTACAAACCCTGTTAACACGAGAAATAACGCTAAATGTGCCGATCGTCTCTGCCGCAATGGACACGGTGACTGAATCCGGCCTGGCAATAGCGCTGGCACAGGAAGGCGGCATCGGTATCATTCATAAAAATATGAGTCCGGAACTGCAGGCAAGGAATGTGCGCCGGGTAAAAAAATATGAGAGTGGTGTGATTAAGGAGCCGTTAACGGTCGGACCTTATACCAGTATTCAGGAGGTGATCGATTTAACCCGTGAAAGAAACATCTCAGGAGTGCCTGTCGTCGATGGTGATGAGTTAGTCGGTATTGTCACGAGTCGCGATTTGCGTTTTGAAAAAAAGACGGATGATCCTGTTAAAAACATTATGACGCGTAAGGATAAGCTCATCACGGTCAAAGAAAATGCCAGTAAAGAAGAAGTGCGCGACTTATTGCACAAGTACCGTATTGAAAAGGTGTTGGTTGTGAATGATAAATTTCAACTGGCGGGCCTAATTACCGTAAAGGATATGCAAAAGGCATCGGAGTATCCGAATGCCTGTATCGATTCATCTGAACGTTTACGTGCCGGTGCCGCAGTCGGCGTTGGTCCGGCTTCGATGGAGCGTGTTGAGCAACTTATCGAGTCGCGGGTTGACGTTATTGTGGTGGATACTGCGCATGGGCACTCCAAAGGTGTGCTGGATATGATCAAATGGGTAAAAGCAAATTTCAAAGATACTCAAGTAATAGGCGGTAATATCGCCACTGCTGATGCAGCATTGGCGCTGGTGGATGCTGGTGCGGATGCGGTTAAGGTGGGCATCGGTCCCGGATCAATTTGTACCACGCGTGTGGTGAGTGGTGTCGGCATGCCGCAGATATCTGCGGTGGGTAATATCGCCGCGGCCTTGAAAAACAAGGGTGTGCCGATTATTTCAGATGGTGGTATTCGTTACTCGGGAGACATTGCCAAGGCCCTGGCTGCTGGTGCTCATAGCACCATGATGGGCGGGATGTTTGCGGGTACTGAAGAAGCGCCCGGTGAGGTTGAGCTTTTTCAAGGGCGTTCCTATAAATCCTATCGCGGCATGGGGTCCCTGGGTGCAATGTCACAACAGCATGGTTCTTCGGATCGGTATTTTCAGGAGAATGACGAAATCGAAAAACTGGTGCCGGAAGGAATTGAAGGTCGGGTTCCCTACAAAGGGCCATTAGCGGCGATAATTCATCAAATGACCGGTGGTATACGGGCGGCAATGGGTTACACGGGCTGTGCCACATTGAAAGAGTTGCGCGAAAAAGCAAAATTCACGCGGATATCCAATGCCGGATATAAAGAAAGCCATGTGCACGATGTAACGATAACGAAAGAACCACCTAATTATCGTGTTTGATTTATTGCTGATGAGATTAACGTACAGCACGAGGCAAACCGGTAAGCAATTTTGATACAACTGTAATTCAAATTTAACGTTTCAACCGAATCGTTATTAAACTGCGGGCATACAGCTATTGTTATGCCGCAAAACCTATAATAAGTAGAAGAACGAATGACCGATATACATTCCGAACGCATTCTGATCCTGGATTTTGGATCGCAATACACACAACTCATTGCCAGACGTGTCCGTGAAGCGGGTGTTTATAGTGAAATCCACGCTTTCGATATGGATGAACAGGCGATAAAAAAATTCAAGCCTGATGCCATCATCCTTTCCGGCGGGCCTGAATCCGTGACGCAATTAAATGGTGTGCGAGCCCCTGACCTCGTATTCAAGATGGGCTTGCCCGTGCTTGGTATTTGTTACGGTATGCAAACCATGGCCGAACAACTTGGTGGCAAGGTTGCTAAATCAACCCTGCGCGAATTTGGCTATGCACAAATCAGGGCGCGTGGGCATTCAGATTTATTAAAAGATATTCAGGATGAAGTGAATGACGAAGGGCATGGTTTATTAAATGTCTGGATGAGTCATGGGGATCGCGTTGAAGAGTTGCCTGAAGGTTTCAAGGTGATAGCCTCAACTGATAATGCCCCGATTGCCGGCATTGCAGACGAGTCTCGAAAATTTTATGGTTTACAGTTTCATCCTGAAGTAACACACACAACGCAAGGACAAGCTATCTTGAAGCGTTTCCTGCACGATATAGCCGGTTGTCAATCGTTGTGGACGACAGAAAATATTGTTGAGGATGGTATTAAACGTGTTAAGCAACAGGTCGGTAACGATAAAGTTTTATTAGCACTGTCGGGTGGTGTTGACTCCTCGGTAGTTGCTGCGCTCTTGCATGAAGCTATTGGCGATCAGCTCACCTGTGTCTTTGTCGATAACGGTTTATTGCGTTTGCATGAAGGTGATCAGGTAATGGAAACCTTTGCCGAGCATATGGGTATTAATGTTATTCGGGTTGATGCGGAACAACGATTTCTTGATGCCTTAAAAGGGGTCGATGACCCTGAAGCAAAGCGCAAGATCATTGGTGGCGAATTCATCAAGATTTTTGAAGAACACTCTAATGATTTTGACGATATGAAATGGTTGGCGCAAGGCACAATTTATCCTGATGTGATTGAATCTGCCGGTGCCAAGAGCGGCAAGGCACACGTCATTAAATCACATCACAATGTAGGTGGTTTACCTGACACCATGAAAATGGAATTGGTAGAACCTTTACGTGAATTGTTTAAAGATGAAGTGCGTCGCCTGGGCGTACAACTCGGATTACCGAAATCTATGGTATATCGTCATCCGTTTCCAGGACCGGGTTTAGGCGTCAGGATTTTAGGCGAGGTGAAGAAAGTATATGCCGATCTGCTGCGCCTGGCAGATAATATTTTTATTGAAGAACTTCGGTCGAATGATTTGTATGATGAGGTCAGCCAGGCTTTTGTCGTCTTCCTGCCGGTGAAATCTGTTGGTGTGGTCGGCGATAGTCGTCAATATGAATACGTCGTCTCTCTGCGTGCGGTGGTGACCATTGATTTTATGACCGCACATTGGGCACATCTGCCTTATGAATTTCTCGGCAAAGTCTCCAATCGAATCATTAACGAAGTCGATGGCATCTCAAGAGTGACCTATGACATTTCTGGAAAACCACCTGCCACGATAGAGTGGGAGTAGGCCAGATCTGGCGCTGGCTGGCACCTGCAGGCATCGGCAAGCAGTTATTTCCATTTTTCAATGGTATAAATCATGGTATCGACGCACCCGGTTTCTACGCGGAGCGCATTTACCATGACATACCTGTTGACTTGTTCATGGCATAGGCGATTCCACTTGAATAATGTGTTATTCATGTTACATTAAATATGTTTAATGAACTGTGAATAATACATTATGCCAAAGCCACATATTCCATCATCCGCTGTAAAGCGTGTCTTGCGAAAACTGGGTGCCGATCTCCGCGAAGCCCGGCAACGGCGCCGTTTGACCATGGCTGTGGTCGCAGAGCGTGCCTTTACCAGCCGGGCAACCCTGCAGCGGGTTGAAGCGGGTGATCCGGGTGTGAGTATGGGGATTTATACAGCTGTGTTGCAGGCGCTGGGTTTGCTGGATAGGCTCGATCAGCTCGCTGATCCGGCTCATGATGAAATCGGTCGGGCGCTTGCTTCCGGTGAACTGCCCCAGCGTGTGCGCATGTCGACGAAGCGCAGGAAGAAAGCGGATGGCTGACGTTGAGGTCTACATTGATCTGGAAGGGCAGGTGCGTCCCCTGGGAATACTTCATCGGCAGGTATCACGCCGGGGAGAGACCGTTACTTTTGAATATGATGAGACCTGGCTCGGGGATGCAAACCGGTTTTCGATTGAGCCAGCACTGACTTTGACTACAGGGGCATTCCCGCCGCAGGTGGGCCAGCCCATATTCGGGTCAATAGGTGACTCGGCACCGGATACCTGGGGCAGACGCCTGATGCAGCGTGCCGAACGACGTCTGGCGGAGCGAGAGGGGCGACAGGTGCGTACGCTGGGGGAACTGCATTATCTGCTTGGTGTGGCAGATGAGACCCGTTTGGGTGCGCTCAGATTTCGCTGGCGTGGTGAGGAGGTATTTCAGGCACCGGTACATGAAGGCATTCCCGCTCTGATTGAACTGGGGCGCCTGCTACAGATCACTGAACGGATAGAACGTGACGAAGAAACGGATGATGATCTGCAACTGATTTTCGCGCCGGGGTCATCACTGGGAGGTGCTCGTCCCAAGGCATCCGTGATCGATCAACATGGCCATCTGTCGATCGCGAAATTCCCCAAGGAGTCCGACGATTACAGCATTGAAACCTGGGAAGAGATCGCGCTTAGATTGGCGGAGAAGGCGGGTATTCAAACCCCTGAACACGCATTGCTGCAGGTTGTCGGTAAACCGGTACTGTTGTCGCGCCGTTTTGATCGTGACAACGGTTGGCGAATTCCCTTTCTGTCAGCGATGTCAATGACGGGGTCACGGGACGGTGAACGTGGCAGTTACCCCGAACTGGTAGATTCTTTGACGGCGCATGGTGCGCAGGCCAAGGAAGATGCGTGGCAGCTTTATCGCCGTGTGGTTTTCAATGTGCTGGTGTCCAACGTTGACGATCACTTGCGCAATCACGGGTTCCTGTGGTCGGGGCAGGGGGGCTGGATCCTTTCGCCAGCCTATGATCTCAACCCGACACCGGTGGATGTGAAAGCGCGGATTCTGACAACAAACATTGACCTTGATGAAGGCACTTGCTCGGTGGAACTGTTGCAGGAAACGGCTGGTTATTTTGGGCTCAGCTCCAAACAGGCGTGCACGATTATCCGTGAAGTGGCAGAGGTAACACGCACCTGGCAGGCAGTGGCGACAGAGGTGGGGGCAAGACGTGCCGAGATAACACGCATGGCCAGTGCATTCGAACACGAGGATCTACAGTCAGCATTGATATTATAAGATGGCAAGGAACTCGGGTTTATTGAAGAAATTTCTGAGCATGGTATTTTTCATGGTATTACCGTTTAGCATGAAAATAAGCCATTGAATATAAATGATAAAAAATGCTTGTTGATAATAGAGTGGGAATAATAGTCAACGTTTTATCAGGTATCTATTGTGGATAGAAATAAAAACATAGATACCAAGATTGTACTTTTAAAATTTTCCGCTACTTCTGCAGTTGTTCTAGGTACTATTTTATTTTTAATTGCCTTCGACGATTATAAAATCGTAGACGAAAATATTCTCTCGTACTCAGTAACCGTCTTAACAGTCCTTACTGGATTAATCCTGATTATAAAAGGTATTAAGAATAAATTTCTAAAATCTTATAGAGCATTAGATGTTCTTAATTGGTTATGTTTGAATTTTATCGTATTCCCTTTTTTTCTTTTTAGTGCGGCTTGTACAATCAATGGCGCATTTGATCAAAATGATAGTGAAATATTTGAGGTTAAGCTGTTAGAAACATGGCGGTATAATTGTTATCGTTGTTTGACTGATTCGTATCTCATGAAAATGGCTTCTTGGAGGACAGGGCTTGATCATATTCAGCTACCCATTACAAAAGCCGAATACAATGAATTAACCGGACAATCAGGGTTGTTTAATTATGACAAAATACCAATAAAAGACAGGTATATTACAGTAGAGACAAAGCCTGTATTGTTTTCTGAGGAGTGGATAGTTAGTGCAAAAATCAATCAGCCGGGCCAGAGACTAAAAAATAATAATAAACAAGATCCGAGTAGTTCTGGTTTGCCATCATATGATGGCAATTGAATGATTAATCAACACATATTTAATAAATGACAAACGATATTGAATGGATGCAGCGTGCTTACGCATTGGCACTCCAGGCAAAAGAACACGATGAAGTGCCCGTTGGCGCAGTTGTTGTGTATGAAAATAAAATAATCGGTGAAGGCTGGAATCAGCCGATATCGTCGCATGATCCAACTGCCCATGCTGAAATAATGGCCTTGCGTGATGCGGGTCAGAAGATGGGTAATTACCGTCTGCCCAATGCAACGATGTATATCACACTTGAACCTTGTGCGATGTGTGCAGGCGCGATTGTTCATGCGCGTTTAGCTAAATTGGTCTATGCCGCTGATGATCCTAAGACAGGGGCATGTGGTAGTGTTTTTAATTTAGTACAAACTGATGAGTTAAATCACAAAGTTGAAATAGAGAAAGGAGTACTGGAAGCTGAATGTCGTTCCTTGATACAAGATTTCTTTAGAGCAAAAAGAGTTAAGTCATGACAGACATTGCAACTACACAAGCCACACAACTTGCGGGATTATTTTTAAAATCTTCAAGCAAGTTAGTCACAGCTGAATCCTGTACCGGTGGCGGTCTGGCAGAAATCCTGACACGCGTTCCCGGTAGTTCGGCCTGGTTTGAACGAGGCTTTGTAACGTACTCAAACGAGTCCAAACAGGACATGCTGGGTGTTCCCCTGGAGACGCTTGAACAATTTGGTGCCGTCAGTCAGGAAACGGCAAGCGCCATGGCAGAAGGTGCGCTGGAAAATAGCCGGGCAGATATCAGTGTTTCAATTACCGGTGTCGCAGGACCGGATGGCGGTACAGCAGATAAACCGGTAGGGACGGTCTGTTTTGCCTGGTTTAAGCGTGGCGAACAAGGAAAGAGTACAAGAATCTGTTTCAAAGGTGATCGTTTGAAGATAAGGGAACAAGCTTGTTTGCTAGCGATGCAGGGATTGCTTGATTTACTGCAAAAAGAAGCCGAATAATTATTCCTGATGGAGCGTTTATTTTTTGCCCTGCAGCCGGATGAGATTATACAGTCAGAATTAAATCACATTATCCAACAGCTTGATGATCGGGAATTGAAAGTTATCAAGCAAACCAATTTGCACATGACGCTGGAATTTGTTGGTGAAATATCGGAAAAAGAGCAACACGCACTTACGACCGCAGTAGACAAGCTGCAAGCAAAGCAATTTAATTTACGATTGACACATATGGGCTGGTGGCAAAAACCGGCTATCTTATGGCTCGCTCCAGATGAAACACCACCATTGTTAAACGCTCTCGTCAATTCGCTTAAGGCATGTATTAATCAACTAGGGTTAAAGGTGGATGATCGGCCTTATAGACCACATGTCACGCTCGCCAGAAAGGTCAAACAAGCAAAAGCCGTATCGCATCAGAAGTTTGATATCGAGTGGCCGGTATCTCGTTTTGTCCTAATGCGCTCAGAATCAACGCCGACTGGTGTCGAATACCGGGTGCTTAGGGAATGGCCATTACTCGCTAGTTAAATGCCCAACTTGCAAACGGCTCTATTTCATCACGATTCAGGACTATCAACTGGTATTTTCTGGGGTTAAGTGAGTGATCTTTTGTCGTATCTACCGCTAATTGTTGTAGCAGATAGCCGATCAAGGCCCGCCTAATCCTGATCTCGATAATTTCGTTATTACTGCCGTAATCGATCAATAGACTGGTTCGGTTTTTCTTATCCAGCTTTGGATGTGGTGTCAGTTTCAAGGTAATGATCTCAACCCAGTCATCATCATATTGTGCACTCGATTCAGCAGACTCATCCAAAGCAACAGCCGCTTCGAATCGTGACAGCACGAAATCCCGAAAATCAAAAGTATCTTCATTGTAGGCCCGGACATGCCAACGAAAACCGGTGTTCACCAGAGAGTGTGGTTCAAGAATTCTTTCTTTATCAGGGCTTCTCTCTGAAAGTGAATGATAACTAACTCTTAGTTTTTTGTGGTTATGAATCGCCCGGGTAACCTGAGCAAGCAGCGTTTTCTCGGGCAATCGATTCGGCAAGATGAGGCTGGCAACGGGAATGCCAAACACCGTGCTGTCTTGATTTGGCCCTCCAATTACCGTCAGGTTAGCTTCGATCATGGGCAAAACCGTGGCGGGTGATAAGTCTGCAAAGACTTCCTTGAATCCGGTAGTGGGTACGAAACCAAAAACAGCATGCTTGTAAACCAGGTTCTCCGGGGCGATATCGCTATACAGTTTCAGATCTTTGGTTGCGGCGGCATCAGAAATACCAAAAGCTTTAGCGACACCACTGCGGGTTACCAAACCGGTGTAATACGCCATCAGCTCTATATATTCTAATCGTTGGCGCGTGGCCCACTTGATTTCATGCAACATTGTTATATCTGGATCTATCAAAAACGAATAAATAAACAAAAGTATACTCGAGCCGAGACAACCTTCATAAAATATATTACATAGTAAAAAATACTAAGGTGATAAAAAATATTGACATGTGTAAATGTATTACCTATAGTTCTTCCCAAGCTAGCTGTTCGGAGAATGGCTTCAGATTATTAACTCAGCAATAAATGGAGAATAAACATGGCAAACGCAGGCAAGGTTGAAGAAGACAAGAAAAAAGCATTATCGATGGCACTCAGCCAGATTGAAAAACAATTTGGTAAAGGCTCTGTTATGAAAATGGGTGATCAACCCGTCGCAAAAATACCGACAGTCAGCACGGGTTCATTAGGGCTTGATATAGCATTGGGAGCAGGTGGCTTACCTTATGGCCGTGTTGTTGAAATTTATGGTCCTGAGTCTTCCGGTAAAACAACATTAACCTTGTCGGCGATTGCTGAAGCTCAAAAACAGGGTAAGACCTGTGCTTTTATCGACGCGGAGCATGCGCTTGATCCGGTTTATGCCGAGAAGCTTGGGGTCAATATCGATGAACTTTTAGTCTCTCAACCGGATACCGGTGAACAGGCTTTGGAAATCTGTGACATGTTAGTGCGTAGCGGTGCTGTTGAACTTGTCGTTATCGACTCGGTTGCTGCATTAGTGCCAAAAGCAGAAATCGAAGGTGAGATGGGTGATTCGCATATGGGGCTGGCCGCACGCTTAATGTCTCAAGCCTTGAGAAAGTTAACCGGTAATATCAAGCGTGCCAATTGTTGCGTTATCTTTATCAACCAGATTCGTATGAAAATTGGTGTCATGTTTGGTAGTCCCGAGACCACCACCGGTGGTAATGCGTTAAAGTTTTATGCTTCTGTTCGACTTGATATCAGAAGAATTGGTGCAATCAAAAAAGGCGATGAAGTAGTCGGTAATGAAACACGGGTAAAAGTAGTTAAGAATAAAATAGCACCGCCGTTTAAACAGGCTGAATTTGACATCCTTTACGGTGAAGGCATTTCAAGACTTGGTGAAGTCATTGATTTAGGTGTCAAGCTGGACTTGATAGATAAGGCCGGTGCCTGGTATAGCTATGGTGATGAACGTATTGGTCAAGGTAAGGATAATGTGCGTAACTATCTAAAAGAAAACCCTAAAATGGCTGAGGAAATTGAGGCATTGATCAGGGAAAAACTGTTACCATCCATCCCGGTTAGCGCGGAAGATGTTGCACCGGAAGCGTTTGATGAAGAAGAGGTCATCGCCTGAGTACAGAACGCCAGGAAGTCTTACAACGTGCTTGTGACTTCCTGGCAAGACGTGAGCATAGTCGGAAGGAATTGCAGCATAAACTTGCACGGCGCTGTGATGATGAGGCTTTAATCGAGGAGTTGCTTGATAAACTGGCGAGTGAAGGTTTACAGGATGATGAGCGATTTACTGAAAGTTTTGTGCATCATCGCGTTAGTATGGGGCAGGGGCCGATAAAAATTCAGCAGGAATTAAGGCAACGTGGTGTCGATCAAAACCTGATTGAACACGCGCTGGCCGGCGATTCATTCGATTGGATGTCATTGGCCAATGAAGTCAGAATAAAAAAATTTGGTGAAAATGTGCCAGATGATTATCAGAAGAAGGCAAAACAATTACGATTCTTATATAGTCGCGGGTTTAGCGGTGAACTTATTAATCAACTTTTCAAATAACAATTATTAATGAAATCCAGTAACGAGATTCGTCAGTCATTTTTAGACTTTTTTAAAGCTAAAGATCACGAAATAGTGCCGAGTAGTTCCTTGGTGCCGGCCAATGATCCCACCTTGTTATTTACCAATGCGGGCATGGTGCAGTTTAAAGATGTCTTCCTTGGCAGAGAGCATAGACCTTATAAACGTGCTGCCTCATCGCAACGCTGTGTAAGGGCGGGTGGTAAACATAATGATCTGGAGAATGTCGGTTATACCGCTCGCCATCATACCTTTTTCGAAATGTTGGGTAACTTCAGTTTCGGTGATTATTTCAAACATGAGGCAATAGCTTATGCATGGGAATACTTAACTAAAGAATTAAAGATCCCTGAATCACAACTTTGGATAACTGTTTTTGAAGAGGATGATGAAGCGGCCGATATCTGGTTAAACCAAATCGGAGTATCAGCCGAACGCTTCAGTCGTTGTGGCGAGAAAGACAATTTCTGGTCTATGGGCGATACGGGTCCATGCGGTCCCTGTAGTGAAATTTTTTATGATCATGGAGAAGCTATTCCTGGCGGCCCTCCGGGCAGCAAAGATGCTGACATGGATCGTTATGTCGAAATATGGAACCTGGTATTTACTCAGTATGACCGCGATGCCAATGGCACGTTAAAACCGATCCCGCATCCTTCCGTCGATACCGGCATGGGACTGGAACGAATCACGGCAGTTATGCAAGGTGTGCATAATAATTTTGAGATTGAACTGTTCGAAAAAATAATTCGCGCGATAAAGGATCTGGCTGGCAATAATGAGCTTGATGTTATTTCAAGTCAGGTAGTTGCCGATCATATACGTTCCTGTTCCTTTTTAATTGCTGATGGTGTGACGCCATCAAACGAAGGACGCGGTTATGTGTTACGCAGAATCATACGTCGTGCCATTCGCCACGGTAACAAGCTTGGCTTTAAAGAAGCATTCTTTTATAAACTGGTTGAAGCACTGGAAAACGTCATGGGAGATGCTTATCCGGAGTTAACCAAATCAAGATCAAATATCGAAAGAGTCCTGCTAATTGAAGAAGAACGTTTTGCTGAAACGCTGGAGCAAGGACTAAAGGTTCTGGATGATGTTATCGGTAAGATGCAGGGCAATGAAATAAAAGGCGAAGATGTTTTTCGTCTATACGACACGTATGGTTTTCCCGTTGATCTTACTGCCGATATTGCGCGTGAACGAAACCTGAAGGTCGACATGGACGGTTTCAATAAAGCGATGGCAGAACAACGACAACGCGCGCGCGCAGCCAGTAAATTTGATGTGGGTGTTTCGGTTGATACAGATGATAATCTGGTTAGTGCATTTACCGGATATGAACGTCTACAACAAAACACGACCATCATCGCGCTTTATCAGGATGGACGTAATGTAAAGACCTTGAAGCAGGGTGATATCGGTGGTGTTATTTTATTAGAGACCCCGTTTTACGCGCAGTCCGGTGGACAAGTCGGTGATAAAGGTGAACTGTTTACCAATGATGTCTTCTTCGAAATAGAAGACACCAAGAAACAGGGCAAATCACATATTCATCTGGGCGTGTTACGCACCGGCACATTAAATGTGGGTGATGTAGTCCATGCCTCAGTCGACCATAAGCGACGTGTCGACATCATGCGTAATCATTCAGCTACGCATTTATTACATACCGCATTACGTAAGGTATTAGGTGAACATGTTCTGCAAAAAGGATCGTTGGTCGCGGATGACCGTTTGCGATTTGACTTTTCACATAACGAACCGTTAACAAAACAGCAAATACAGGATATTGAACGTTTGGTTAATGCACAAATCCTGAAAAATGAAGCAACCCAAACCCAGATAATGTCGCTTGATAAAGCCAAGACGTCAGGTGCAATGTCTCTGTTCGGCGAAAAATACGAAGATACTGTTCGCGTATTAAATATCGGCGGTGACTTCTCTTGCGAACTTTGTGGTGGTACGCACGTTGAGCGTGCAGGCGATATCGGCTTTTTCAAAATAGTTTCCGAATCAGGCACGGCATCCGGTATAAGACGAATTGAAGCGGTGACTGGCATTGGTGCCCTGAACTGGGTTGAAAATGCAGAGACGAAGTTACAACGAATCGCCGAGATATTAAAAACAGATACTGAATCGGTTGATGCCAGACTGACTATGCAAATGGACAAAACCCGGAAACTGGAAAAAGAACTGGAACAACTCAAAGGTAAACTGGCAAGTAGTGCCGGGTCAGATATGCTGAGTGATGCCGTTACTATTGACGGTATTAAGGTGGTTGCAAAGTCACTTGATGGCGTTGATCCTAAAACCTTACGTGACACCGTCGACCAGCTAAAAAACAAACTGGGTACAGCAGCCTTGATACTGGCAACAGTCACCGACGCCAAGGTGAGTCTGGTTGCCGGGGTGACCCAGGATGCCACGGATCGGATAAAGGCGGGTGATTTGGTTAATTTTGTTGCGCAGCATGTTGGCGGCAAAGGCGGTGGACGCCCGGATATGGCCCAGGCAGGTGGCAATGACCCTTCGGGATTGGAAGATGCCTTAAAAAATGTCCCTGACTGGATTCGTAGCCAGATTTCCAACTGAATATCTATTTCTTAAATTCCCCAGTTCAGCTAGAATCGCACGCTTTTTAGAACAGTCCGTGTAATGGCATTAATAGTTCAAAAATATGGCGGTACTTCAGTTGGCACAATTGAGCGAATTCAAGCAGTTGCCGATAGAGTAATCGAATCAAAAAAAGCAGGTCATCAAATAGTGGTCGTTGTGTCGGCCATGAGTGGTGAAACTGATCGTCTGTTGTCGCTCGCAAAAAGCCTTTCCCATATTCCTACACCCAGAGAACTTGATGTCCTGTTATCGACAGGAGAACAAGTTACCATTGCATTATTGAGTATGGCGCTTGCTGAAAAAGGCCATCCTGCCGTTTCCTACACCGGTGGTCAGGTTCACATCAGGACGGACAACGAGCACAATAAAGCGCGGATCGTCGATATTGAAGCTGCTCGCGTACATAAACAGCTTCAATTGGGCAAGATTGTTGTTGTAGCAGGTTTTCAGGGTATTGATGAAGATGGGAATATCACGACTTTAGGGCGAGGTGGCTCAGATACCACGGCAGTAGCCATGGCGGCAGCGCTAAAAGCAGATGAATGCAGAATTTACACGGATGTTGATGGGGTCTATACCGCAGATCCACGCATAGTGGAAAATGCACAACGATTACCCATGATCACCTATGAAGAAATGCTGGAAATGGCAAGTCTTGGTTCTAAAGTACTGCAAATTAGATCGGTCGAGTTTGCTCGAAAATATAATGTTAATTTACGTGTTCTATCCAGTTTCAAAGACGGTCCGGGCACGTTAATAACCGATGAGGATGATAATATGGAAGCGGCTTTGATATCAGGCATTGCTCATAATCGCGATGAGGCTAAATTGACCATAGTTGGCGTGCCGGACAAGCCCGGAATTGCATCCCAGATACTGGGCCCAATCGCAGATGCCAACATAGAAGTCGATATGATTGTTCAGAATGTGGGGCTGGATAACAGCACGGACTTTACGTTCACTGTCAATCGTAGCGATTTCGATAAAGCTCTGACGATTTTGAAAAAAACAGCAGAAGCTATCGATGCGAAAGACGTTTCGGGTGATAATAAGATTGTGAAAATTTCAGTAGTGGGTGTAGGTATGCGCTCACACGCTGGAATAGCCAATACCATGTTTAAAGCATTGGCAGACGAGAGGATAAATATACAAATGATTTCCACTTCGGAAATAAAGGTTTCGGTTGTCGTAGCTGAAAAATATCTGGAATTGGGTGTGCGGACATTACACACCGCTTTTGGTCTGGATAATAATGCTATAATTGAACCTGATAATTAGTACCCGACTAGTTAAATGGTAAAATATTATCATGAGGCTTGAAAAGCGATGATTAACGTTTAGGGACTGTACTTATAATAAAATAATGGAAAAATGAATGGTTAGGGAAGATTTAGGAGAATTGAGATGTTGATATTAACTAGACGGGTTGGTGAGTCGTTGATGATTGGAGACGATGTGAACGTTACCGTATTAGGTATTCGTGGCAACCAGGTTCGAATTGGTGTGAATGCGCCTAAAGATGTCGCTGTACACCGTGAAGAGATTTATGATCGGATACAAGACGAAAAAACGGATGATGCCTAATCATTCTAATTAATTAGATTTGTTAAAAATTTAACGGATCTACACCCCGAATTCTGGCGAGGGCATTGTTAATTGCCTTCCCTCAAGGTCAAAATAGCATATGTATTTGGTGAATTACCAAATTCGGGGTTGTTATTGTTGTGTTATTTATTTGGAGAGGTGGCCGAGCGGCTGAAGGCGCTCCCCTGCTAAGGGAGTATACGGTTTATCCCGTATCGAGGGTTCGAATCCCTCTCTCTCCGCCATTAATTTAAACGCCAGGGTTTTCAAGTTTAAATACATATGGGATTAGCTGTGTAGTCGATCTACACCTGGTAAATGTCTGAAAAGGTAGAGTGTGGCAGGAAGCTGTGGATAAGGGAGACTAACCCCTATTGTCCATTTGACTAAATACCCGAGTTCTATATTATTCGCCGTTCTTAAATTACGCGCCCGTAGCTCAGTTGGATAGAGTACCTGGCTACGAACTAGGGGGTCGGAGGTTCGAATCCTTCCGGGCGCGCCATTTCAAAGGCTTTATCGCATCCCAGTTATTAATAAGTTGCTCTAATAAGCTTGGATATACAATGCTATTGATATCTACAAAGGGGCTAATTTAGACACGTTAGAGGTTTTTTTGTAAGTAATAGATAGAACAACCGCTAGTGCACAATAAGTTGTTCTGTCTGCGTGCTCTTATGCGGTTGAGATTTAACATTTTGTTTTATTCTCGTGGATGAAGTTCGGGAGTTATAACCAACTTGAACAATCTTTTTCCCTTCAGTTTTTAAGTAATACTCCACATCTATATTATGGGGTTTGTCACCCCAGTCTTCACCGATCACGAAAATATCCACATTTAAATCTATGCAAGCAGAAACATATTCAAGTTCATAATAGGGACGCACAATATCGACACAACGCAGTGCTTGTAGCATTTCCACTCGTTGTTCGAGAGGAATTACGGGCACATTGAATTTATAAGATTTAACAACACTATCGGAAGCAACACCCACTGCCACGACAGCGCCCATTGATTTACAACGCTCAAGTAAAGCAAGGTGACCTACATGCAACATATCAAATGTACCGACCGTATATACTACCATTATGTTATTTAACTCATTTATTAAAGTGATTTTCGTTATTCTGTTTTTTCAATCTCGTTATTTTCTATAAGAGTTCCCAGCTATAGATACCGGTCATTCCAAGAGTATAAATTGCAAGAAGATAAACATTGACTGGATTTCCAGAAAGTTTTGGTGTTTTGATTTGGGAAACATTTAACGCTGCGAGGCCTAGACCGCTGACATAAAGAATGACAGAAAATACTCCCGCGCTGAATATGCTTTCAAAAGTAAATATGAAAACGAGAATTATATTGTTGTTATCGAGTGCCAGTCCGGTGTATTTCGATCCGCCTGCAAGCCCGTAGGTGCTGAAGTAACTCAGGCGTATTGCACTGGCAGCGAGCATGATAAATGCGCCTGGTAGAAAGAGTGGATCGAACTTTCCGTAGCTTAATAAGAGAATAGCTGGAGCGACGCCATAGCTCACAATGTCTATCAACACATCAAGTTGCCCACCAAAAGCCTGGTCTTTACCTGTTCGTCCTTTCATCCTTCTTGCAATGAGACCATCCGCCCAGTCAAAAGCGACGGCCCAGATCATGCCAATCATTGCTGCGTAGTAAACGCCAAGAATACTAAAGTAGATGGCCGATATTGTGCAGGCCAATCCCGCAAGTGAGCACAAGTTGGGAAGATCTTTTACATAGGAAAGAATGGTGGGCTGTAATTCTTGAGATTCTGCTTTGCCTGTCGTCATGGAGCCCTTTATGTTGGATGATATATCGATAATGGGAATTTGCCGGCACAACAGGGTAATTATAAGGAATGATTCCCTATAAAGATTATTAACAGGTAAACCCGACTAATCAAAGCTATTGCTTTGCGTCGGTAAAAGCCATTATAACCTAATGACCAGTTTTTAGCTTTAAGTATTAAAGTGATCGTTTATAAATATTTGATCAGACTTCCGCGCTTCGCCAAAATTGCCTGATAGGAAAAAGGCTTTCTTGGTTTATTTAGTTACTTATCAGTGAGTAGATAGTATAAGAGTGTGGAAATTAGACGAATTATCGAAGAACCAGAAGGGTTGGGGTTACGAATCCTACCGGGCGCACTATTTCAAATATAATGTTTCTGCATTAATCCCGGTTTATTGATATCAAACGTGATTTAGGCCAACGACAGATTGACAGTGTCGATATCTATCTTGGCGAATGTCCATGTCGTGTTAAAAGCATTATGAAAGTGTTCTCTTATACTCCAAATGCCTGTTAATATGAGTGCTAAATCTCCTCTCACCTATAACCTTATAGTTTTACGTTATTGCTGCAGAGACATGTGCAATTTCTTGATTGGCCAGAAAGTTTGGTATTCATATAATTGAGGATGACTACGACGAAGATTTTCGTCATGGACGGGAGGAGGCCTTTAATTATATAAATGACACAAGCGTTCATATATGGAAATCCGTCAATTAAGATATTTTCTTGCCATCTTTGAAGAGAAGCATGTCGGGCGTGCAGCCAAAAAATGCTTCGTTACCCAACCCGCTTTAACCCAACAAATTCATAAGCTGGAAGAAGAATTACGCATATCATTGTTTATGCCTGATGGCAGGGGAATTGCCATAACGGCAGATGGCAAAAAATTCATCCCTTATGCAAGAAAAATAATTGAAAGTGTTGAAAAAGCGATACTCGCTTTCTCACCAGATTCAACTATAGAACATCAGGGAGAAGTGGTACTCGGTGTCTCTAATCGTATTCATTCTCTACTGTTAAGTATATTACCCCGTCTGGCTGTATTGAAAATAAGAATAAAGAAGATGCGGCATGAACAGATGCTGCACGAAATTGATAGTGGTGTTATCAGTTTGGGGATCATGCATTCTAGCCAGGAACACCATTCTGTAGAAAAAAAAACCATACTCTGCGAAAAGATGTATTTTATTATTTCAGATACAAATCAAACGTTGCCGACCGAGCAGCACATATCTATCAAGAACGTCCTGAAAACACCTATCATTCTGCTTTCAGATAAAGTCCTGCCAAGAGTTATATTCGATAAGTATATTGGTAAAGTACGACCTAGAATGAATCTGGTATCAGAACTGGATTCAATTGATGAATTGATGGCGGTCATAAAATACTCCTCAATGGGCTCAATCTTGTTGGGCAGTCAGTTGCCTGAGAACATGAAAGGACTTAAAAAAATGGAAATTGTGGACAATCCCTTTAACTATGAGTTGTCCCTGATATGGAACAAAGAGTTTGCTGACAAAAATAGAATTAATTCATTTATATCCGCATTGTCTGAAATTAATTTCATTGAGCAATGTCCAGACTATTTTATTCCGGCAGATTCACTATTAAATTCATAAGTAAAACTTATAAGTAGACATTAAAGATTATCTAATTGGATATGCTGACCTATTAAATCATAATCGAGCAATAAATAATAAAAAGCAGTCTTTTAACAGGATTAAAGCTTTAAAATAATAATATCTTCTTAACTAATCAAACAGCTGGGCATTGGTATGAATTGTTTTAAAATTCATGACCTCCTCCTATCTATCTGCTGTCTGCCAGCGGCATGGTTAGTCCATGCCGCGCTTTAATTTAAAGAAACAGGTAGTATATAACGACAAGTATTTTAATAATTTTCCTTTTGGTCTCTGGGGAAATAAGTTAATTATTTTAGAGATCATCTCAAAGCATTCTTCATAAAATTATGAGGAGGAGGAAGTTGATGAGTAAACTATTAATAAAAAAATGGCTCATTGCCGTACTGGCATTGGGACTATCGACCTCAGTGATGGCGAACGATGAAGTTCGTAAACTGAACGATAATCCTAACTATTGGGCTTACCCTGGGGGTGACTACAACAACTGGCGTTATACCGAGTTGAATCAAATCAACACGGAAA
>CALKEZ010000043.1 GCA_938084745.1 uncultured Gammaproteobacteria bacterium | reverse complement strand
CGCAAGCTTAAATTATCAATTTTTGCAGCAATCTTTTTGAGTTTATCCATGGCTTTAATTCGTGCTGACTGAAAAACTTATTTCAGCCCCACCCTCTTTTTTCTCAACGCGTGCCAATTCCATCACATTGAAAGAAGAACCTTGCAAGCTTTTTTCTTCCGCTAATTTTTGCAAGTAAACAGGCACCAACTCAGAAGACAAGGTTTTACCTTTAAGACCAAGCGATGCGCCACCCTGACTTATGTCGACATTCGTTAACCAGGTGCCTTCCACATGGCCGCGCGCGAATGATTCCAGGTATGCTGAAAAACCGGATGAGTTACCAAATGTTCGACTTGATAACACTCTGGAGATTCGTTCGCGTTGTTCCAGCTCTTTAGTCAGTTTGGCTATTTCGTTGTCTAATAATTTGCTCTTACCTTTATTTTTTTGTGCTGCTTCCAATCCTGTTACTTGAGCATTGAGCTGTATTAATTCTGATTCAAGGTTGGCGAGTTGGCTCTTGTAAGGTGTTATCTTTGAAAGCTGGTACGCATATAAACTCGAAAAAACCAGTAAAAAGAAAATGCCAACTTGTAACATCGTCGTCGCAGAAAAAATAATCTTCTGCTTACGAAACATCGGCTGGTAGAGATTGACCTGTTGCATCATAAGGTCACCGCCTCTTGCCTTAAAGCCGTGCCGATAGCCAGCAAACAACGTGATTGCAGTGAGGGCGAAATTCTTTCCGGCGCATCAATCAATTCATTAACATCAAGCATGCGTGCAGGAATTTGTAGTTGTTCTGACAAATATTCAGTAATTCCCGGGATCTCTTTGCCGATAGGCGTCATCACTAATGCAGATACCTGCGGTTGTGAAAAATGACTTTCGTAGTAATCCATGGAGCGTTGAACTTCAATAACAATGCTATCGAGCCAACTCTGGCATTGTTCATCATCCATAACACTCAAAACTGATTCTGGTAAGCGTGATGTGCCGACATTGATTGTGCGCGATAAATACAAAGACGATTGTCGGGTGATAGTAATCAAGCCCTGGTGCTGTCCTACATAAATCAGTGCTACACCACCAACATCCTCGGGCAACATGGAGGCTATATTGCGTAGTGCAAGTTCCGGGATATCAATAATTTCCAGATTCAGATCAGCGTTATTCAGTTGATCAATAAGCGCTTTAACACGATTTGCTTTTGCTACAACAGCGTACATCATCTTGTTTTTACCGGCGGCTTTATGGTCAGGCACCTCAAATACATCAACCACGGCATCATCGATATGAAAATCGATCAGTTCTTTCACACGCCAACGAATGGCAGCGCGCAATTCCTCCGGCTGTACATCGGGCGCTTCGACCAGGAGTAAATTATAATCGCCCAACTCTAATGAACTCAGGCATTCATATTGATCCAGATCGTATTGTTTCGTCAGTCGTGCTATTTCTGCATCACGGATGGAGATATTCTCAATTTCCTGAAACTCACATAGATCGAGTATGGGCGGTAAGTCTTTTTCACGACGAATGCGCGCGATTGAGATTGCGTTCTCATCAGAGCAAACGGCAATCTTCGCATCCTTCTTAATTTTCTTTTTGAAAAAGTCCAGCAACTCATTACCCCTGTTGAAATTTTAAATGTATTTCACACTTTAAATTTCTGTCGTAAATAAGTGACGATATTACGCCCATGATTTAATAATAAGCTAGAGTTTTCCACTCTAAGTCATTAATGTCAAATAGTTTTATGTGAATTCAAGGCTGACTAAAACGGTTAAATAAAATAGCTTGTTGTAAAGTTTGGACCATGAATCTGAAAAATGCAGAAGTTTTCTATTGGAATGATCGGTGTTGGCCAGACACAGGAAAAATTAATTCCAGCGGCTAACCTTAAACAACTATAGAATATAGTGGTTTAAGCGATAGTAATTACTTACTCGACTACCATGGTTCACGGATATAAATAAACTCCTTTGGACCAGCAAATATGCCCCACGTGGCTCGTCCCGAGGGATCATCATCGTATAAATCGCCATCTGGCGTAGAAGGATTGTCAATACCATCCCTATCATCTTTCAGCCAAAAGTCTGTGCTATGCGTAAAATCGATAGAACCGATTTCGCTAAGCGTGTTATCCAAAAGCAACGGATTGGCCGGATCTCCCACACCATTGATGAGTGTGCCAGCGCCTGATGCAGTGGGATCAGCCATACCCGTAGTGTTACTGTAAGTAATATTTGCTGCCGTGTAAGGCGTACAACTGTCATCTGTATTATTTATAAAATCACCCGCACTCTGATATTCCGTACTAACAGGAATCTCCAGCGGTAATAATTCTGAACCAAATGCATTACCGAGAACCAACCTCCCCCAACGTTGCTCCTTGTTTCCTCCAGTAAATGCTATCCCGTTTCCAGCAGTAGCCGTTCCAAAACTTACCGGGTTTGCTGTGCTGCCGGTACCATCGCCAGCAAAGACATCATCTTCATCAAAAACCTCAATACTCAACGCAATATCAGCATCAAATGGATCCTCAGGATTGCCTCGGTTAAAAGCAATGCCGCCACCATCACTAAAAGTTAACGTTGCGGTACCCGCTCCCGTATCCGCAACTATCGGATCGGCCGCCAGCATATCCACCTTTATCGTATCCAACGTCCCCGATGCTGCTGCATAAGTTTTATTTCCGCTCGCCAATAATTTTGCATCCGTTAATTTGAAAAAGGCACCGGTGTAGTTTTGCGTAGTCGTACCAAATGCTGGTGCGAGTCCTTTTGCCTTGGCCGTGAGATTAATAACCGGGTTACTAGCATAGGTAAAAGGCTGTCCGATATAACTAAAGGAACCACAACCGGGATCGAATACGGGTGTGTTCGGAACCGCTTCAAACACATAGGGTGTAAACCGACCATAATTTGGTGCATTACCACTTATCGTTTTACTAGTGCTCAAGTAATTAGAATGAGTGGCTGTTAAAGCTATAATACCAACTTCATCAAACGACAGTGTTGCATTGGCAGCACCATTGATAAATCCGGTGATATTAGAGCCACCCAACAGTGTACCGGTATCGGGAGTAGGCGTGGGCAAGGTAACAGCATGAATTATATCTACTGTAGCTGGCGTAGTTTCATTACCAAAACTATTGGTTGCAGCATTATCTGTTAAATTAGCTCCTGCCTGCGGCACACCGTCATCATCAACATCATCACCCGATTCCCACTGTACGGCAGTTACTGTCACGGTGAAGTCTTCACCTGCTTTAGCAAATACTGAGCCGTCTTCATCTGCGGCGTAGGTAAGATCAAGTAAATTACTATCATCCAGTGCAGAATTGTCTGTCCAATCTGCAGCACGTAAATTATCCGTATCCAGATCAAACCCAAACGGTCTGACAGTGAATGTAATTGGATCACTAATAATACCGACATCAGCGAAACTGTTGGAATCATCTTGAAAATTCAGTATGAATTGCCCAACATCGCTAGTGATTAATTGGAAGCTAGCGACACCAGAACTAAAACTCACTGGGAAATTGTTGCTTACGGGTATCGTAGTAGTTAATGGATTTGGGGTGGTCGCAGGACTCAATGAAGGCGACGTTGCCCCGACAGGATGCTCGGCCCCGGCGGTAAACCAAGCTTTAATCAATGGAACATTGTAATTTGATGCCGGTCCACAATCATTCGGCGTTAACGATGTATCACGCCTTATCATTTGTATTTGCAACTGATGGGGTCTTCCCGCAACGGGAACAAGTTTATCCGGTAGTGCATTGAAGGGGGCATTAGATTCGATGACATCGGCTACAAAAACATTATCTGAAAAAACCAAATTTGTAGATGTGCTTAAAGTAGTCACATCTCCTGTTTCTTGAACACTTATCGTTATGGTTTCGGCATGCTGGTTATCAAGATACAACGTAACAATACCACCATCCCCAGGGACGAATTGATAAGTAGCCGCGCCATCATCATCCAGTGGCGTATCGGACAAAGGGCCTTGTGCAGGATCACTGCTGAAACCATTTCCATCCGTGGTATACCAATTGCCATTGTTATTAAGTGTTGTCAGGTCAATAAAGTTATTATAGTTAGTCAGTGTATTACCGCCGTTATTTACCGCTTCAATAATCACCGGTTCACGTAAAGCAGTCCCGCCAATTGCACCATCAGTCGAACAAGTACTACCCGGGGAAGTGACTGTAATATTGAATGCACCGATAGTACCACCGCTGGTTTCATTACTAGTCCCTTCGGTGGGGGTATCACCATTATTACCCCAGTCTCCCGAGCCATCTGGCGTAGCTCGTGCAAAATCTTTTTGATTGGGGTCACGGGCATCGAAACAGGCACTACAGGCTGTAAAATCATCCGGTTCTGATAATAATCTCGTTATGTCCAGACCCGAACCCCCATTATCGTCGGTAATATTCCAGCGTTCATTGCCATCGCCGCATATACCGGGAGTACCGTCATAACGGATATAATCCAGAACCACACTGCCCGTTTCAGCACCGACGCTGGAGCGTAATAAGACTTCTCCAGCATCAGCTTTTACATTCGTTGCCACATAAGTAATCCAGGTGTTGGCATTAAAAACTGTGCATGTCCCGCCACTTGGACATTCATCATCCGGTAATCCAGTCGTTTGCGAAGCGGAATACCAAGTGCCGTTGCCTACACCAATTGCGGTACAGCTTTCTTTAGTTGGGTTATCCGAAAAGCAGATCTCCCAACCAGCAATATCAGTGTTATCGATCAAAATCTTGACTTCAACAAACTCGACCGTAGGGTTAGCAGCGCCACCTTTGCTCTTGATCTCATTAAGATTTGCGCGTTGGTAATCAGTTGTCGTATCGCAAGCAAGATCAATCGGTGGAGAAGTGGCGCCGGGAGGAGCAGCGGCGGCAGTAACAGAATAGAAAAAGAATGTCATAACAAAAATAATATCGAACCAACCACATAAACTACTGTTCTTTTGTTTGACAATACTTAACATTAATTATTATTTTACTCTTCTTGCTTGGAAAATATATGAATACACTGATAAACATTCACCATTATAGCTAAATTTCTAGAGCGCTATGTTTTTCTTAAGCAATCCCAGTCATAAATATCGATTGAACTGATTAGTCCTTATGACGAAGTAATTATATCTCGGCTTTACATTCAGGCACGAATATAGAGCAGATTTAAGATAGGGATAATTTTAGGCTAGGCATGGTTTTAATAGGACACCGGTAATTTATTTGTGATGTGAAATTTGGACTCGAGGGCATATGCCTCTGCTTCAATCTCGCGTCTGTCTAGAGTATGAGTAGGATGAGCTATTGAAAACTGAACATGATGCACCAACTCGTGTAATAAGATTGCCTGACCTGATGGGCTATTAATATCTACTTTATAGTTTAAATAGATCGTTTTAGTTTCGTTGTTGTATAAACCGATAATGTCAGGACAAGCAGCTTGATTCTCAATGCGTTTGGTACCTGAGGCCATGCGACATAATGTGCTAGCCGCGACAAAGTTAATTTGAGGGTGTTCAATATTTTTATCTGTGAAAACATTTTGCTCATCGAGCCAATCAAGCAGGTGGGTGACTAACTGATGTTCGGCATCTGAATGTAGCGCATCAGCATAGGCAGGTGGTGATAACATACACACAAAAACAGCAAGTGAGCCTAGCAATTTGCCTGTCATGTCAATTCCCGTACTCAGAAATACTGTCAACGATCTTGTGCATAGCACAAATTTAACCCTATTATTTAAACCGTACAAGCCCTTATTTACGCATCTGCGGCTATGTCAAGGACAGCCTGATATTGATGGAAAAAAGAGGTGGTTAGGTGTGTTTCCGGCCTGCCAAAAAGCCCGACAAAATCAGTGCAACTTAAACAATTTCACTCGTTTGCTCGCGAACCAATAAATTCTGCACCGCCTCACGTGGCGTGCATTTTGACAGCAGTACGTTGTTAACCTGTTCGGTAATGGGCATTTCTATGTTGTATTTTTTGGCGAGTTCGCCCACTTCGACCGCAGTCTTTAAACCCTCTATAGCCTGTCCGATTTTATCGCTAGCAGCCTGAATGGAAAGCCCCTCAGCTAACAACAAGCCCAGACTCCGGTTTCGGGATTGGTTATCGGTACAAGTCAACACCAAATCTCCCAGGCCGGCAAGCCCCATAAACGTTTCTTGCCTTGCCCCCATGGCCAGACCCAGACGCATGATCTCGGCTAGTCCACGCGTCACTAACGCTGATCGGGTATTTGCCCCAAAGCCCAAACCGTCGGCAATACCGGCGGCTATCGCCATTACATTTTTAACCGCGCCACCCACCTGCACACCCACCAAATCATCATGCGTATAAATTCGGAAGACATCGCTGTGGAACAGATCGGCAAAGACTTTGGCCAGAGCCATATCGTCAGCCGCGATAGTAACTGCCGTGGGCAAACCCGCGGCAACCTCTTTTGCAAATGATGGTCCGGAAAGAATGGCGACCGAACTGTCTGGTAACTCTTCAGCAACAACCTGACTATTGAGTTTCTGCGTACCAGGCTCAAACCCCTTACACGCAATGCAGACATGTACACCGGAGAATTTTTTCAATAATTGTAAACTGCTGCGTAAACCGTGGCACGGAACGGCATTGACGACCATGTTCGTATCTGCCGGAATCATGTCAATCGCACTAACCGGGTTCAGGTTCTCGGGAAAGGCGATACCGGGAATGTAGCGCGTATTGCATTTTTCGCGGGTTAACGTATTAATCAGATCGGCATCGATATCCCACAGATAAACCGGATGTTGATTGCGCGCCAAAACCAAAGCCAGCGCAGTTCCCCAGGAACCGGCACCAAGAACTAACACTGGCTGGATGGCCATCAGACAATGACCAATTAATGCGTTATGCCTGCATTCGCTTGAGCAGCGGCATCTAGCTGGGCCTCGGAATCCTTTTGTTGCTGCTCATACAAAGCATCAAAGTTTACCGGGGCCAGCAACAATTGTGGAAAACCACCGCGGGTTATCACATCAGAAACCGCTTCGCGCACAAAAGGAAACAGGATATTGGCGCAAACTATACCCAACATACGATTGATCACATCTTCCGGCAGATTCTTAATCAGGAAAATACCGGCTTGATTAACCTCTACCAGGTAAGCCGTCTTGTCGCCCAATTTAACCGTCAAGGTAACGGTCAGCACGACATCATAATGATCATCGCCAATGGCCGTTGCCTTATTGGTCATATTCATATCCACCTCGGGCTTCCATTCCATCTTGAATACTTCCGGTGTATTGGGTGTTTCAAAAGAGATATCTTTTACATAAACCTTCTGCACTAAAAATTGTGCATCTTTGGGTGCTTCTGTATTGCCTTCTTGTTCAGCCATGATATTTTCCTGTTGGTTTTCAAATTTTATTGTTGTTGGATTATTTTACTTAAGCCCTTTCGTCAAGGGCAGGTTTGCATTGCGCCATGACATTATCCCACCCTTAAGACTATATACTTTCTCATAGCCTTCATTCATCAACTTCTGTGCTTCTTTGGTCGAAACTGAGCCTGTGGCACAGCAGAAGATAATGCCGTTTTCCTTGTGTTTTTTTAGCTTCTCAAGCTGGCTGGCTAACTGGTCAGCACTAATGTTAATGGCGTCTATGATATGCCCGCTTTCAAATTCCTTTTGCGGACGCAAATCGACTACTTTCGCGTCTTCTCGATTGATAAGCCGGGTGACTTCTTCCGGCAGTATCGATTTAACCCCGCTCAGCATATCACCAAATAAATTCCACATTAACAAAGCTAAAATGGAAACTAATAATGAAAATAAAAACAGATGATTGGCTACAAATTCGGGGAGGCGTTCCATTCAGTAATCTCTTATGCTGGGCTGGGTTAAATGAGGGCTGAATGATACGTTATATCGCTCGCTTAAAAAACATTTATGGCTAATTCCCTGCCCGGCAGGGATTAATGTGAAGTCAATTCCGGTTTCATGCTAACATTCGCGCTCTAAAAATTGTGCATTACAGGGCTATTCACCCGATTAATTAGGTATTTATAAACTATTTATTTTACATTTTTGAAATTGCAAAAATTGTCGTCTCGTAAACTATCCACTTTCCAGCCACCCATTAAATGCCTGATATTCCATGCAATTAAGACATAAACCAATAATTCTGATAATTCTGGATGGCTGGGGTCATACGGATAACACGGTTTATAACGCCATCTATTCTGCGCATAAACCAACCTGGGACCGTATCTGGGAAGACTATCCGCACACGCTGATCAATGCCTCCGGTATTGATGTTGGACTACCGGCACAGCAGATGGGGAACTCCGAGGTCGGTCATATGAACATTGGCTCGGGCCGCATAGTCGATCAGGAATTCACGCGTATTACGCGTGCCCTGGAAGATGGTAGTTTTTACAAGAATGAGAATCTGAATTCGGCATTCAAAAGCGCGGCAAAAAACAATAAAGCCGTCCATCTGCTGGGATTACTCTCCAATGGCGGCGTGCATAGCCATGAAGATCACATCTTCGCATTAATGGAACTGGCCGTACGCTGCGGTGTTAAAACCGTTTACCTGCATGCTTTTCTCGATGGCCGCGATACGCCACCCAAAAGCGCAGAGGAATCCATCCATAGAGCACAGCTAAAGATGAAAGAGCTGGGCATAGGTCGTTTTGCTTCGATCATTGGTCGGCACTATGCAATGGATCGCAATAAACGCTGGGATCGCACCAAGCTGGCCTACGACCTTATCAGTCAGGGAAAAGCGGAGTACCGCTCTGTCGACCCATTTATTGCGGTGGATATGGCCTATGCTCGCGGCGAATCAGATGAATTTGTCAAACCGACAGCGATTACCAAGCCGGGTGAACCGCCGGTAATTGTCGATGATGGTGATGTCATCGTCTTCGCAAACTATCGTTCAGATCGTGCCCGACAATTGGCACGCGCGTTTACCAAGCAGGAGTTTAAGGCGTTTGAACGTGAACGATTTCCGAAACTCGCTGCTTTTATCAGCCTGACCTCTTATAAGGCCAATTACGAATTTCCAGTTGCCTTTCCACCACTCAGCATGAGCAATGTGTTTGGTGAATACATCGCGAACCTCGGTTTAAAACAGCTCCGAATCGCGGAAACCGAGAAATATGCGCATGTCACTTTTTTCTTTAATGGCGGTGAAGAACGCGTGTTTGAGGGAGAGGATCGTATACTGATACCCTCACCGCATGTTGAGACTTACGACAAGCAACCTGAGATGAGTGCTTCCGAGATTACCGAACGCTTGATTGAGGCCATCAACAGCCGTAAATATGATGCGATTATCTGCAATTATGCCAATGCCGATATGGTCGGACATACTGGGGACTTTAAAGCTACTATCTCAGCCATAGAAACAATCGATAAATGTCTCGGTCAGGTCATAGAGTCCGCTAAAAAAGTCGGTGGTGAAATTATTATTACCTCTGATCACGGCAATGCAGAACAACTAAAAGCCTACACGACAGAAAAAATCAAATCCCAGTCACATACAGCACACACCAGTAACCTGGTACCATTGATCTATATCGGTAGGCCAGCAGAGGTTTTGCCGGGCATGGGTTCTTTGTCGGATGTTGCACCGACATTACTCGATGTCATGGGTGTACCGCAGCCCAGGGAAATGACCGGTCATTCGCTACTAAAAGTACAGGAAGAAGAGACACCCGCCGTCATCGGAAAATAAAATTACACATGACTCCTTCTACGCACAATATCTCAATCAAATACTTTTTATTGCTGCTTTTCTTATCTCTCATATCTAGCAGCACCATCGCTGCGCCAGCCGATGCTGCCCAAGCATCAGAACTGGAATCAATTCGAACCCGGATAAAAGATGTTGAAACGCGCATTAAATCTGCCCAGAATGAAACTGATAAGCTACAAAAAGAATTGCGTGATAATGAAGTTACCACCGCCAAAACATTAACCCGCCTGCATGATATAGAATCGAGTATTGCCCAAAAGAATGCCGAGCTTGAAGAGTTACGATTTGAACAGGCCGAACATGATGCCGCGCTGAATAAAGAAAAAGAAAAACTGACTCGACAAATTAGAGCCGCATATCAGATTGGCCGCAATGACTATATAAAGTTAATTTTGAACCAGGAAGACCCGGCATTAGTAGGGCGGGCGTTGGCTTATTATGATTACCATAATCGCGCACGCTCCGAACGCATTAAACAGGTTAAGCAAACCTTAATCGATCTGGAGCAGGTTCAAACGTCAATCAAAAATGAGACGACACAACTCGAGTCATTAAAGACTGAACATGAAGCCAAGTTAAGTGATTTCTACCAATACCGTGCAACCCGCAGAGATATCAGTACACGATTGAAAAAATATATCGCTGAGCAAGGTGTCGAACTTCAAACCTTACAGGAAAACGAACGGGAACTCGGCGTACTGTTTCAGGACTTGAAAGAGGAAAAAGCGGTTACCATAGAAATGTATGAGGACATGCCTCCCTTCAACACACTCAAGGGAAAACTGAACTGGCCGGTGAAGGGCAAACTCGTGAAAAGATATGGCGCCAGCAAAAAAGGTGCAAACCTCAAATGGCAGGGGGTACTCATCGATGCAGAAACCGGCACTCGCGTTAATGCGATTAGTACCGGCAAGATAGTCTTTGCCGACTGGTTCCGTAACCTTGGGCTATTAATTATTATCGATCATGGCGACGGCTTTATGAGTCTCTATGGACATAATCAAAACCTGCTGAAAAATACCGGGGACTGGGTGCTGGCCGGGGAACAGATTGCGACTGTTGGCGACAGCGGCGGGCAAAGTGATACAGCACTTTATTTTGAAATACGAAAAGGCGCCGAACCTCTGAATCCGTCACATTGGTGCAAGCGATGATGATTATCGGCTTGTCATATACAGCAGAGCGCGGTTATGCTTCACCATTAGCTGCGAATGAACTTGCGAAGTATTAATCAATCAAGATAGTTTACGCATATCAGCCGAACGGAGTAAAGAATGTCACCAACAAAGAATTTCATCATTACAACACTGCTGTCAGTGTCACTAGCCTCTGTTGTAATAGCCAATACCGAACAGGACGATGAAGCCGGGACGTTACCGCTGGATGAGTTGCGTATTTTCTCTGAAGTTTTTGCAAAAGTGAAAAACGATTATGTCGAAAGCATTGATGATAGAGAGTTAATCGAAAATGCTATCAGAGGCATGTTGGAAGGACTTGATCCACATTCAAGTTACCTGGATAAGGAACACTACACAGAATTACAAGAAGGCACATCAGGCGAATTTGGTGGACTCGGTATTGAGGTCGGCATGGAAGACGGTTTTGTCAAAGTCATTTCGCCTATAGACGATACACCAGCCCAACGAGCAGGCGTTCAGGCCGGTGATTTAATCATCAAGCTCGATGAAAAGTCTGTTAAAGGCATGACCCTGAACGATGCGGTTAAATTAATGCGTGGTAAAGCGGGCAGTGACATTGTGCTTACTATCGTAAGAGAAGGCGAAGAAAGACCGATGGATATCACGATAACGCGCGACGTTATCACCGTTAAAAGTGTGCGTAGCAAAATGCTGGAACCGGGATTTGGCTATATCCGCATATCAAATTTTCAAACCAATACCGCAGAAGATCTGCGCAAGTCGCTAGAGAAACTCAAGCAAGAAAATGAGAATGGCCTGAGCGGCTTAATACTCGATCTTAGAAATAATCCCGGTGGTATTTTGAATGCGGCTGTTGGTGTTTCAGATCTGTTCCTTGATAACGGATTGATTGTCTACACTGAAGGTCGAATTAAAGATTCAAAACTCACCTTCAGAGCAAAACCAACCGACATGCTAAAAGATGCACCGATCATCGTTCTGGTTAATGGCGGCTCAGCCTCTGCCTCTGAAATTGTCGCAGGAGCATTACAGGATCATGATCGTGCCATCATCATGGGCGAACGTACTTTTGGCAAAGGTTCTGTACAAACCATTTTGCCTATGAATGACGAAGCGGCATTAAAACTAACGACAGCACGTTATTACACTCCTTCAGGACGTTCCATCCAGGCATCCGGTATCGAACCCGACATCATCATTCAAAATATACGCGTTGATAGTACGATCGATAACACCACAGGAATAATCAAGGAATCTGACTTAAGTGGTCATCTGGAGAGTGGTCAGGAAGATAAATCCGATAAGAAAAAACCGGGTAAAAAGGATAAAAATAAAAACAAGGAGCCTTCTCTTGCTGAAACTGATTATCAGCTCTATGAGGCATTAAATGTATTAAAAGGACTCGCGATACATTTGAAGAAAACAGGCTAAAACGGTTCCTTAAAACATGCCGGATTTAAATCAAAAAGCTGCTGTAATCTTCCTGGTTATCAGCAGTTTTTTTTCGACTACTGCAGCGACAGAACCCGTTTCCGAAGCAACAATTTCTATCATCATTGATGATATTGGTTACCGTCTTGAAGATGATCTGTATGCCATGACATTGCCGGGCCCGGTTGCCTACGCAATATTACCGCATGCCCCGCATACAGCGAAAATGTCACAACTGGCACTGCAGAGAGATAAAGAAATCCTGTTACATCAACCGATGCAGGCAATGGAAAAAAACCAGTTTCTTGGTCCGGGCGCATTAACTTTAAATATGACACAGACCGAGTTTTCACAAACTCTGGATATCAACATGAGCAAAGTGCCAAACCTGATCGGCATCAATAATCACATGGGCAGTTTACTAACCCGTCATCCGGGTCATATGCAATGGTTAATGGAAAGTATTAAGGCAAAGGGACAATTTTACGTTGATAGTTTAACCAGTGATAACAGTGTGGCGGCAAGACTGGCAAAAGAAAATAATATTCCTTACTTAACCCGTGATGTCTTTTTGGATAACCAGATTGATGCAAGTTATATTCGCGGACAGTTCATGAAATTAATCGAGGTTGCCAAACGCAAAGGTTCTGCTCTAGGCATAGGTCACCCACATCCCGCGACCATTGAAGTCCTGTCACAGTTACTAAATGATCTTGATCAACACAACGTTAAATTTATTGGTCTAAAATCATTGCTAAGTAAACGAACTAGCGGGAAAACGTATGCACAAAGTTCTGGTACCACTCGCTCAGGGTTGTGAAGAACTCGAAGCCGTCACCATCATCGACTTGTTAAGACGGGCAAATATTAACGTCATAACAGCAGGTCTCGATTCACGCGCGGTTACAGCCAGTCGTGGAACCGTACTTATCCCGGATACCGATCTCGATAAGGCACTAGCAGATGACTACGACATGGTTGTCCTGCCTGGCGGATTACCGGGAGCGGACAATCTTGATAATGACGAACGAATCAAAACGTTGCTAATCAAGATGGCCAAGAGCGAAAAGTTTACGGCCGCGATTTGTGCTGCACCGAAAGTATTAGCCCATGCTGGACTGCTTGAGCGTAAAAAAGCGACAGCTTATCCCGGCATTCTTGACGATGTTAACAACGCTCATGTTAGCAGCGATGCTATTGTAATTGATGGCAAGGTTATTACCTCACGTGGTCCAGGGACCGCAATGGATTTTGCCTTAACCTTGATCGAATCGCTCGCCGGAAAAGAAAAGAGGGATCAAGTCGAGAAGAGTCTGGTTCGCTAGATTCGCATTATGCCTTCATTAAGCCGGAATAGAACCAGCCCGACCACCACCGATAATACAAAGCTGGTTTTTCCGGGATAACGGAAAAGACATCAGTCTTTCCCATTATGGATTTATGTCCAGGATAGTAGATTAATTTTTAAACTACGGATTCGTCCATAATCAAGTGACAGACCTAAAACGACATTAAAAATAATTGAAGCTGTTACCAGATTGATTCGCCCGTCTTTGGGTTATACATCTCATGATGAATCTTATGCCGATTCGCAATCAGTTGATCGATAGTAGGTTCATCATTCATGGCACGTTTAACAGCCAGTTTCATCGCTTCGTAATTGGTGCGATACAAATCCTTACGATCAAGATTCTCATCTTTTACACATTCCGGCGCAATCCAGACCATGGCAATACAACACAAACGATTAGCCATTTCCTTCGGGATGACGCCATCAATAACCGAGTCCAGCATGGCGTCGGCAATCGCAGACTGTACCGGACCACCGAGTAGATTGACGTAAGCGGTCGATTTAATCGTGACCTTGGGTACGATCAACGTGGCGGGTTTAACCTGTTGATTGCAGGCACGAATGGCAAACATCCGGGTATGTCCTTCTGTCTGCCCCATAAGGTTAGCAAAGGCATTTCCCACCGGACCATCAACATCACCAATGACAATTTCAGGCATTGCATCGGTTGCCTGACCCTCTGCGGCAAACACCGTGGCTTCACCTGTTTTAAAGATAATACGTTCCGACATGACTTAATCCTCTGAAAGCTGATTGAATAAAAATATTATATTTATGATAAACGATGACATAAAACTATTTATTTCTGTTGCCATGATAAATACAGCAACAACATTCCTGAAAAACCCAGTAACCAGGAAACAATCGGCACCGATGCAAATACACCATGTGTAGTATTATCCAGCGCATAGATTATTGAGGATGATAACAGGAAGCCGGAACCGACGACGGCCATCACCGTGCTTCGATTGTAGACTTTCATCTCTGCACGCAGATGGTGGATCTCTTCCGATTTGTTTTCCATTTCCACTTTGCCTTCATTGATTTTATCAATGAGGTCTATCACCTTGTTGGGCAAGTCGGGCAATCGATCAATTAATTTCGGTAAATTATATTTTGCAGCCTTGATCAAACCTTTTGTGCCGATACGTTCATCCATCCAACGTTCAAGTTCTGGTCGCGCCGTTTTCCAGAGATCGAGTTCCGGGTAAAGTTGTCTGCCGATACCTTCAATATTAATGATGGTCTTTTGCAGCATGATCAATTGCGGCATGATTTCTACATTGAAACGTCGCGCTATTTGAATCAGTCGTTGCAATAATTCCCCAAACGATATTTCACGCATGGGCCGATCAAGTAATGGCTCACACACTGTTCGTATAGCAGATTCGAGTTCATCCATGCGCGTTCCTTTTGGAACCCAGCCGGACTCAATATGTAGTGCAGCAACACGATGATAATTGCGATTTAAAAATGCAATGAAGTTATCGGCAAGATAGCGCTGATCAAATTCAGTTAATGAACACATGATCCCGAAATCGATCACCTTCACCGTTGCCAGTTTTCCAGCTTCAGGTGGTCCTACAAAAATATTCCCGGGATGCATATCTGCATGGAAAAAATTATCACGAAAGACTTGTGTGAAAAACACTTCAACACCGTATTCAGCCAACCACTTCAGATCGACTCCCGCTGCTTTCAGCGCATCAACATCACGCACTGAAATGCCGCTAACGCGCTCCATCGCCAACACGTTGCGTCGGGTTAATTCCCAGTTGATTTCCGGCACATAATAACGTTCTTCGTCAATAAAATTGCGTCGCAATTGCGATGCATTAGCTGCTTCACGTTGTAAATCAAGCTCATTTAACAGGGTTTTTTCAAACTCGGCAACGACCCCCGTAAAACGTAATGATTTACCCTTGCGATAATATTTCTCTGCCTTTTCAGCGAGCAAATGTAGCAAACTCAGATCTTTACGAATGAGTATGTCGATATCAGGACGAATCACCTTGATAATAAAATCGCGCCCATCTTTAAGCGTAGCCCGATGCACCTGTGCCACTGAAGCAGAAGCCAGCGGGGTTTCGTCAAACTCCAGAAACACATCGGTAAGTTCACATTCATACGCATCTTCAATAATCTTGCGCGCAACTTTGCCTGGAAAGGGAGCGACGGCATCTTGTAATTTGGCAAACTCATTCGCAATATCTTCAGGGATCAGATCCCGGCGGGTAGATAAAATTTGTCCCAACTTGACATAGATCGGCCCTAACTCTTCCAGCATCAAACGCATACGGAGGGCACGTGGGCCCTTGGTTTTACCAAACCAGTTCCATGGAAAAAGATAGAATAAAAAACGAACCGGTCGAAACAGATGGGTCGCAAAGATAAATTCATCCAGGCCGTATCTAATCAGGACACGCTGAATTGCTAACAAACGAAGAATTTGACCCATAAACTAATTATCCTGCTTTTTTATTATTAATACGCGCTTCGAGTTTATTCACTCTTTGCGTAAAGCGATCAACATCTTCGCGAAGAACATCGACTTCTTGACAAAATTCTTCAACTAGCAAGTCGTCTGGCAACATCTCAATTTCATAACGCAAGTATTCACTCATATCCATAGATAGTGTTTTGCCTGTCGTTGCAGCAAAACGGCCCGTGCCGCGTACCAACTTGCCAATACGATAGGCCACATTGTCTCCGACCCATCGGGAGAGCGGCTCTTCAAGATCGATTTCGATATTACGCATAATTTGCTGAAAGCGCTGGGCAAGACCAATATCTCCAATCACTTGCATATCGGTTGGCAAACTGGCGGATTTTTGTGCAGAAGAAGCCAACATCATAACGAAATTGCCAGGCGTGCCCTTGATCAACACATCGGGTCTATCAGGGTATGCTGTCTTGATAACAAGGCCGTTAATTGAAGGAAACAGAAACACCGTCAGTTGCGTGTTACTAAATTCGAATGCGATTACTTTTCCGTCAAGCTTCGCCAAGGCATGCAGGGTTTCCTCATCAAGCTGCAATGCTTTATTAACCAGTTTCTCAACATGGTTTATCCAGCCGGGCGCGCTACTGTCGACACCCAAACTCATAGCTTATAACCACGATGAATGGCAACGACTCCGCCGGAAAGATTATGGTATTGCACCTTGTCGAAACCTGCTTTTTGCATCATTAATGCCAAGCTGTCTTGATCGGGGTGCATACGGATTGACTCAACCAGGTATTGATAACTTGCTTCATCATCGGCAACTAACTTGCCAAACTGCGGGATCAGTTTGAATGAATACTGATCGTACAACTTGTCCAGAAACGGAATAACAATTTTTGAAAATTCAAGAATGACCAACTGCGAGCCATATTTAAGCTTGTCATACATGGAACGTAACGCTGCCTCTTTATCGGTCACATTGCGTAAGCCAAATGCAATCGTCATGCAATCAAAACTGTTGTCTGCAAACGGCAAGGCCTCGGCGTTACCTTGTACGTAATCGATGCCTTTGATGATGCCCTTATCGATAAAACGATTACGACCCTGTTGTAACATATCGGCATTGATGTCACATAAGGTGACCCGACCATCATCACCCAGTTGATCGTGGATTAATCGTGCGACATCACCCGTACCACCGGCCAAATCCAGCACATGGAAGTTTTTTCTAATGGCGCACAAATGCACCGCTTTACGCTTCCATAGTCGGTGTACGCCCAATGACATGATGTCATTCATTAAATCGTATTCTGATGCTACCGAGGTAAATACATTGGCAACTCGGCGCGCCTTTTCTTCAGTGGCAACCTGTTCGTAGCCGAAATCTGTCGTTGTCTGTTTAGTCATGGAGATGACGTGTGTGGCCTGCCTTCTTCAAGGCATCAAGATAATCAATCCAGTAATTTTCCTTTGCTTCACCCAACTCGTAAAGATAGTCCCAGGTATACAGCCCGGTACAGTGTCCGTCATCAAATATCAGTTTGATGGCATAATTACCAACCGGTTCTATTTCTTTAATGTTCACATTTTCCTTGCCTACCTGTAACACTTCCTGCCCCGGGCCATGCCCTTTGACATCTGCCGAAGGTGAAAACACACGTAAATATTCGCACGGTAATTCAAACTTTGCGCCGTCATCGTACTCAATCTCAAGTACGCGCGACTGTTGATGTAAATTTATTGAGCTTGGATGTGGTTTCGTATCTGACATAGTGCCCGCTTAATTGTAAAAGTATCGAAGTTTTATAATGGCTAAAGGATATAACGACTCAGGTCTTCATCCTCTACCAGCTCATTCAAATGGTCATTAACATAGGTTGCATCAATGGATACCGCTTGACCCTTTTTTTCTGATGCATCATAGGATAGCGTTTCAAGTAAGCGTTCCATTACTGTGTGCAAACGACGTGCGCCAATATTTTCGGTAGAGTCATTCACCTGAAAGGCGATTTCTGCAATACGCCGAATACCGTCATCTGTAAAAGCAATCTCAACGCCTTCGGTGGCCAGTAATAATGTGTATTGTTCCGTTAATGAAGCATCAGGCTCGGTTAATATCCGCACAAAATCATCTGCCACCAGGGGATTCAGTTCGACCCGAATGGGCAGCCGGCCTTGTAGTTCGGGAATCAAGTCGGAGGGTTTGGCGAGATGAAATGCACCCGAGGCAATAAACAGGATATGGTCTGTTTTAATCATGCCATATTTGGTGGTTACCGTACTTCCTTCAACCAGCGGTAACAGATCCCGCTGCACACCTTCACGCGACACATCCGGTCCACTGCTCTCGGAGCGACGTGTGACTTTATCGAGTTCATCCAGAAAGACAATACCGTGTTGCTCGACCCGTTCAATTGAACGTGCCTTGATGTCATCTTCATTCAATAACTTTGCCGCTTCTTCTTCGGCCAGAAGCTTTAGCGCTTCTTTCACGACTAACTTACGTGATTGTTTTTTACCCGAGCCCATGTTCTGAAACATACCTTGTAATTGACTCGTCATCTCTTCCATGCCCGGTGGTGCCATAATCTCCACACCAATACTCGGCGCATTTAATTCGACTTCAATATCCTTATTATCAAACTTGCCTTCGATGATCATTTGGCGAAACTTCTCACGGGTCGAATTTATACTGGACACATGATCATCCTCGCCCATCATCCGCGCCGGCGGTAACAGGATATCCAATACTCTTTCCATGGCCGCTTTATCAGCTTGATCACGGACTTTTTCCAGTTCAATTTCACGCGTTTGTTTAACCGCAATGTCAGCCAGATCACGAATAATTGATTCAACATCGCGGCCCACATAACCCACCTCGGTAAATTTGGTGGCTTCTATTTTAATAAATGGAGCATGCGCAAGCTTGGCAAGTCGCCGGGCTATCTCGGTTTTACCAACGCCGGTAGGTCCGATCATTAAAATGTTTTTTGGCGTTATTTCGTTGCGAATCGATGCATCAACCTGTGCACGACGCCAACGGTTACGCAAGGCAATCGCAACGGCACGTTTGGCGGAGTCCTGGCCAATGATATGTTTATTGAGTTCGGCAACAATTGCTTGTGGGGTTAAATCTGTCATTTTATTCTGTTAATTATGTTTGTGTGAGGAAAGCGTTCTATAACTCTTCTATCGTTAGGTTTGAATTCGTGTAGATACAAATACTGGATGCTATACCTAAACCTTTCTCGACGATCTCGCGCGCACTCAATTCTGTATTTTCCAACAAGGCCAGTGCGGCTGATTTTGCGTAATGACCGCCCGATCCTATCGCCATAATATTATCTTCCGGTTCGATAACATCACCGTTGCCAGAGATGATTAATGACGTTGTTTTATCCGCCACGCAGAGCATGGCTTCCAGTCGACGCAACATTCGATCGGTGCGCCAATCTTTGGCTAATTCAACTGCTGAGCGCATCAAATTACCCTGGTGTTTCTGTAATTTGGCCTCAAATCGTTCAAACAGGGTGAAAGCATCTGCGGTTCCACCGGCAAATCCAGCCAAAATCTGTTCATTAAACAACCGTCGCACCTTACGCGCATTGCCTTTCATCACGGTATCACCGAGTGATACCTGACCATCGCCACCTATAACAACATGCTCACCACGTCGAACAGATAGAATGGTTGTGCCTCGGTATTGTTCCACATTTTTTCTCCAGCTTAGGGAAGCGGAATTGTACATGAGCGCGCTTGCAGACTTAAGTAAAAACGACCTTAAGCGGTGAGTTTAATCTGTTTTCTTGCGATGTGCTCGGGGATGACTCTTATCATAAACTTGAGCCAGATGCTGAAAATCAAGGTGCGTATAGACCTGTGTTGTACTGATATCGGCGTGTCCGAGTAGTTCCTGTACCGCGCGCAAATCACCACTCGATTCCAGCATATGGCTGGCAAAGGAATGGCGCAGCATATGTGGATGGACATGACTGGGCAAACCTTGCTTGATTGCCCATTGTTTGAGGCGCTCTTGCACCGACCGGGGGCTAATCCGTTTACCCCGGTTACTGATAAACAAGGCCACTTCATCCTGATTCACCATGGTTTGTCTTATATTAAGCCAATCTTGAATTGCCTTGATCG
Organism: uncultured Gammaproteobacteria bacterium; assembly: GCA_938084745.1. Lineage (GTDB taxonomy): Bacteria > Pseudomonadota > Gammaproteobacteria > Eutrophobiales > Eutrophobiaceae > UBA7359. The sequence goes on along the minus strand of CALKEZ010000043.1, from coordinate 8,527 downwards.
CATGTCGACCAACAGGAACGCTACGCATTTTTTTGCCTTTGCCGATCACGGTAATGATGCGATCCGTAAAATCAATATCGTCCATATTGATACCGATCAATTCAGCCAGGCGTAAACCTGAAGAATAAATCAACTCCAGCATCGCTTTATCACGCAATGCCAGATCATCCTGTTCTTTTATTTCTACCAATTGACCTGTTTGGTCAGCATCCAGAACCTTGGGTAATTTACGCGCCGACTTCGGTGCAACTATGCCTTCAGCCGGGTTGTTTCTGGCCTTGCCCGCGTCCAGCAAGTAACGATAAAACGATCGGATTGCAGACAGGTTGCGTTGCAAGGAACGACCATCAATACCCTGCCGATAGCGCCAGGCGACAAAACCCCGAACCTGTCGGCCATCCAGATCAGACCACTTAACAATGTCTTGTTTAGCACAAAAGTCTTGCAAACAAGCAAGATCACGTTGATAGGCTTTGCGGGTATGGACAGAAAGATGGTGTAAAGTCTTTAGATAAGATTCAAGCAATAACGTCTCTGACGACTGCATAATATTAATTAGTGCTTCACTTTGTATTTATTTGTTCTCGACCCAGGGCTTCAGGATAAAGCTTAATACTTCACCCAGGTTAGCAAGCAATTCAACGCCCATGCCGGCCTGAAAACGTTCGCCGTCGAAACTGCCAATAGACAGGATGCCGCCCCAACCTTCACCATGCAATGGAACCATTACCGAGGAGGCTATTTGATCACCATCGTCACCAAACAAAAACACCTGTTGTTGGCGTTTCATACGGCCACTGAGTGGCAGGCGTTTATCAATAATACTTTTAAAGAGTGATTGTTCGACCGCTTCTGTACCGGCAAACTCATCGGTTGCAAAACTATCGACAAAAGAGGGGTTCGCAAATAAACGAACGACGGCCCGGTCGGCATGAAAATTCTTTTTCAGATTATCGTACAAGGTCTTAAAGATATCTTTCGGCTCATCTGCATCCATCAGTGTTAATGCCAGCTGATGCATCCGTCTGGCGAGTTCTTCATTCTGACGGGCAATTTCGATGAGCTCATGCAAACGCTTACGCGTTTGCTGATTTTGTTCGCGTAATACCGCCAGTTGTTTTTCAACCAATGAAATGGCAACGCCATGATCATGCGGGATCTTTAATTCGACAAGCACATCGGGATGATTATTAAAAAAATCCGGATTATCTTTAAGAAACTCGGCAACCATGCTTTCGCTAATTTGGTTTGCGTCGAGATGTTCTGTTTCCTGTCCACTCATAGTTCAATCTTCCCCTCAAATACCGTTGTTGCTGGCCCGGTCATATAAACGGGTTCACCTTCTCCTGCCCAGCATAATGCCAAATGACCACCGCGCAATTCTGCATCTATTGTCCCTTCCAAGTACCCTTGCTGGCAAGCGATTACCATCGCTGCACAGGCACCACTGCCACAAGCAAGCGTTTCACCGGAACCACGTTCATAGACCCGCAATTTTAAAGCCTGTCGATTCAGGATTTCGACAAAGCCAACATTCACACTCTCCGGAAACAGGCCACTCAGTTGCACGGCTGGACCAATGACATTCACCGGTATCGAATCGACATCATCAACGATGATGACGGCATGCGGATTACCCATGGAAACCGACCCAAACGTAAGCTCATCATCGCCCAAACTGAGCGTGTACAGTTCCTGTTGTTCGTCCACTTTCAGCGGGATTTTCACGGGATCAAATTCTGGCACACCCATATTCACGGTGACATGATCATTATCGTCGATTTGTAATACCAGATGACCGGCACCGGTCTCGGCAACGATTCTGTCTTTCAATACCAGTTTTTTTGATCTGAGATAGACTGCGACACAACGCGCGCCGTTACCGCACTGCATGACCTCACCACCATCCGCATTGAATATGCGATAGCGAACATCCGCATCATTCGATTGCGGTGGTTCCAGCAAGAGCACCTGATCACAACCAATACCAAACTGACGATCAGCGATATGGCGGACCATTTCACGCGTCAGTGTTAATGGCTGCGAAAAAGTATCAAAAACGACAAAGTCATTACCGATACCGTGCATTTTTGAAAATTGATATTGCATGCGGCTAGATTACAGCCTGTGAATAATCACGCAAGCATGAACCTTTGATAATTAATCTGTTTTTCCGCTACTGATGCTGATGCCATCAGGGATATGCATGGTTGTGGTTGGGAAAGCACATTCCGCTCCATGTGCATCAATGATGTCGATAATCTTCAGCATCACATCCTGTTTAACCTGGTGAAACTCTATCCAGTTTGTGGTTTTCGTAAACGTGTAGATAAAGAAGTTAAGTGATGAGGCAGCAAACTCGTTGAAATTAACAATCAGTGTCTGGTCATTATCGATATCTTCATGCTGCTCCAGCATTTTCTTAACATCGGCAATGACGTCCCGCATTTTACTGGCATCATCATAGCGAATACCAATCGTTTCCTTGATACGGCGATTGGTCATGCGCGATGGATTCTCCACCGAGACGTTGGTAAACGTTGCATTCGGCACATACAACGGCCGCTTATCAAATGTTCTAATCGTTGTTAAACGCCAACCAATCTTTTCGACAGACCCCTCAATTTCCTTATCCGGTGATCGTATCCAGTCACCAACATCAAACGGACGATCCATGTAGATGGTCAAACCACCAAAGAAATTGGCGAGCAGATCGCGCGCCGCAAAACCAATCGCAATACCGCCAATACCGCCAAAGGCCAATACCCCGGAAATGCTATAACCGAGTGTCTGCAATATCACCAGACCACCGGTAATCACCACCGAAACACGTAATAACTTGGCGATTGCATCAGCCGTGGTTTCATCGAAAGATTGCTCTTCATGCCTCTTTTTCTCGATGATTTTTTCTTCCGCACGTTGTATGAAGCGGGTCAGAAACCAGACGATGATGATAATGACACCGACTTCGCGAAGTGGCTGGATTGCACCAAAGATGGCAGAGTCACTTTCGCTTTTTACAATATCAGCAGCAAAGCTCAGTCCCAATATCCAGATCAGGAAAGTAAGCGGTTTACTCGCGGCTTCGAATAAGGCGTGATCCCAATAGGTTCGGGTTGTTTCAAATTTTGCAATCAGTTTTTTAATGATGCTTTTCTGGATCCAGTTGATTAACGCTGTTAGAAAAACAACAACAAATACTTCAACGATCCAGGTCTCTTCCTTGAAGACCGGTTCCACAAACTGCATTACTTCATCTAAATTCATTCATTCATCTCTATTATGTTATTAATCAGAAAATTACCGATACGGTGTAACCTTGCTGCTCCAGTAACGCTAACACACCTTGTTTACCGGTTAAATGCAGGGCACCAATCGCAATAAATGAATTGCCTTTATCCAGCATCGGCTGCATGCGCTTAACCATTGTCAGGTTTCTATCGATAATCAGTTTTTGCATCAATTTTTTATAAACAGGTTCATGATTCATGGAATGTCGTTGCGTGTAATTATATAAACCGCCGAGGTCGCGTTTCAAATAGAACGACTTCATCGCCGTAAAATCTTCTTCAACGACATCATAATGACAAACCGCATCGGTGAGTAATTTCACTTGCTCATCAATATTTAAATCATTGAATATTTCGGCTTGTTCTCTGATTGTTTCAAGACCCGCAACGCTTGCACCATTCTCTTGCGCCAGGGACAACAAGACCATGTCGAGCGGTTCACCTTCATCCGGTGGATAATTCATCAACAAAAAGGCAGCCCAGGGCTTCATCACAGAAACAGCATTGGAGCCGAGTTTATACGCCGATAAAATGGACTGCGTTCTATTAAAGATCGCGCTATCGACCAGTTCGGACAAAAGATGACCATCATTAAAAAACATCATCCTGGAAAATATTAACGTTTGTTCAGCATCGGGCAAGGCTTCCATGACAAATTGTTCTGAATCATGCAACGCCTGATCGACAACCGCGGGCAGGGTTGTAATATCTTCATCAGAAACATGAATGGTGCCAAACAAATAACTGGACTCATCATTGTTGTGCTTACTGATCTTCCAGAGTAAACCGCGTGAATATGGAATGTCCTTTTCAACTGATTGGCTTACAACCAGCGGTTCACATTGCGGCGAGATGAGCTCTTTTGCAGGAAGCGCAGAGGTATACCCTGTCGTTATGCCAAGCAAGCACAACCACATTAAAGCTGTTTTTTGTCTAGTTAAATGCATCATCACCCAAATCCAGTTCCGGTTCTTTTTCCAGTTGCAACACTGTTGCCGATCGTTCTTGCCATAATGGTGTCTGCTTTAATTCAGCCAACGTATTATCGAAATGGCCGTGCATCCTTATCAAGCGTGACTGTAATTCGACGCTGTTCGGTATTTTTGCTTCGTCGAGTATAGCGATAGCACCTTCTTGATTATTACAGGCCAGGACCATGTCGCATCCGGCAAGTAAGGCTGCTTCGGCTCGTTCAGGATAAGTCCCCATCATCTCGGCGCCTTTCATACTGAGATCATCACTAAAGATGGTGCCCTGAAATTCCAGTTGTTTACGGAGTATTTGCTTTAACCATATTGGCGAAAATCCGGCAGGGTGTTCATCCACCGCAGGATAGATAACGTGTGCCGGCATTAGACCGGGCAACCCTGCACGTATCATGCGTTCAAACGGTATCAGATCTTTCATCTTTATATCTTCGAATCGACGTTTGTCGTAAGGGATCGCAATATGTGAATCCTCGGGCACAGAACCATGCCCCGGAAAATGTTTACCCACCGCCGCCATACCGGCTTCTTTCATGCCGCGCATATAAGCCCGCGCCAGTTGCGCCACCTGTTCCGGATTAACATGAAACGCACGATCACCAATCACTTCACTTATCTTACCGCCAACGTCGAGCACGGGTGCAAAACTCAGATCGACCCCCACCGCCAATAACTCGGCGGCCATCAACCAACCGGCCTGTTGTGCCAGTGATTCAGCCTCTTTAGTCACCTGGCATTCGCCAATCAAGGCACATGCCGGCAAACGGGTAAAACCTTCACGGAAACGTTGTACGCGCCCGCCCTCATGATCAACGGCAATTAATAAATGCGGTTGACGCAGTTCATGAATAGTTCGGCACAATGCAGTGACCTGTTCCGGCGATTCAAAATTCCGGGTAAATAAAATAACGCCGCCGACATGTGGATGTAATAACATCTCGCGTTCATCAGCCTCAAGCTGAAGTCCGCGCAAATCACACATGATAGGACCCAATGAAAGTTTAATGCTTGTCATAATCAGTCTTTATTAATCTCTTTAATATCCATTTTGTCACGCAAATAATCACCTAACAGGTTTATACATAATACCAGTGACAGGATAGCAAAACCGGGCGCTAACACCATATGCGGTGCAACCAGCATATAGCGTGTGCCGTCACGTATCATGCTGCCCCAGGACGCTGTTGGCGGCTGTACACCCAACCCCAGAAAAGACAACCCCGCTTCAGCGATAACCACACCAGCAAAGGCAAACGTTGCTTCAATGATCAAGGGAGCCATGATTAATGGCAAAATATGTCGCAACAGGATCATTAAACCGGATGTGCCCAATGCATGTGCCGCAGCGACATGATCGCGATTTTTAATAGTTAAGGTTTGTACGCGTGCCAAGCGTGCGAAACCAACCCAACTGACGATGGCGAGTGCAATGACCGCGTTCATTAAACCGGGGCCCAGTAAACCAGCCAGCGCTATAGCCAGCAAAATACCCGGAAAAGCGATAAACAAATCGACCAGCATCACCAGAACCTTATCCCAGTAGCCCCCAAACCAGGCTCCCAGCATGCCAAGTATCGTGCCGACGATAAAGGAGATGGAGACAACAATGACAGCAACGCTTAAGGAAGTCCGGGCCCCCATGATCAGACGCGCGCTAATGGAACGTCCCAAATCATCATGACCAAACCATTCAAACCCGTTTGGCGTGAGCAATATCTTTTCCAATGCAATCTGATCCGGTTGTAACGGGAGTATGGGTCCCACTAAAGCCAACACGGACCAGGCAATTAATATCAATAACGGAATGGAATAGATTCTATTCATCCAACTTCACTCTCGGATCTAACACGGTATAGGTCACATCGGTGAGCAGGTTAACCACGACATAGCTTACGCTGATCAATAACACGCAGGCCTGAACCACCGGGTAATCACGTTTCTGAATTGATTCGATCATTAATTGTCCTATTCCCGGCCAGGAAAATATCGTTTCGGTTATAACGGCGCCGGCGAGCAAGGCGCCGAATTGCATACCCAGAATCGTAATCACCGGTAAAGCGGCATTACGTAAGGCATGCCAGGTCAGTATTCGAAACTCACTTAAACCGCGCGCGCGCGCGGCACGTATATAGTCTTCTTGAATGACATCCAGCATGGAAGCGCGAATCATACGCGACAAGATTGCTGCCAACGCCGTACCCAAAGTAATCGCCGGTAAGATTAACGACGCGAACCCGGCTTTACCGCTGACCGGAAACCAACCTAACCAAAGCGCAAAGAACAAAATTAACATAGGACCCATAACAAAATTAGGAATGGAAACACCCAACATCGCCGTCACCATGGCCAATCGATCCCAGAGTGAATCTTTATAGACGGCAGCCAGTATGCCCAGAGGCAGTGCCATCGAGATCGCAATCAACATGCTGGCAATACTTAAAACTGCTGTAGCAGGAATGCGATCGAGAATTAATGCGCTAACGGCCTGCTTGGAATGTAACGATACTCCCAGATCAAAATGGGCTATTCCAATAAGGTAGTGCCACCATTGTTGCAAGACGGGTAAATCCAGTCCCAGCGCATGACGTAATGCTTCCCGGTCTGCTGGTCGTGCCGTCTCACCAAGCATCACCTCAACCGGATCGCCGGGCACAAGGTGAATCAATAAAAAGACGAGTGTGCTTATACCAATCAGGACAAACATCGCGCTTATTAAACGTTTAATCAGATAATTCAGAAACACACTATTTTCTATCTATTCTCAGTTCATTTATTACACATAATCAGGCTACAATGATCATAACAGTTCAAGATGACTTGCAAGAGATTCGGATCAAAATTATGTATGAATTTGACGATAATAACGAACCAGAAACAGAATCAGCTAAATCTAGTGCCAGGTCATTAAATGAAACCAGTCAAGACGTCCTCAGCATTGTCGTGCGTATGTGTGGCCTGTTGCTGTTATTCATTGGCCTCTGGATAGCAATACAGGTATTTAGTGAGGCATTAGCCTTGTATAAAGACCCTGCCACTATAGAACGCATGGCGATAGCCATCGAAACCGGCTCCAATATAGACAAGAGTATTGTACCTCTCCGTGAAAGCTTGTTAGGAGAAGACGAGAACGGTGTCCAGATAGAACAAACAACGGATAATAACGCGACCACTTTTCGTATTTCCTATTTTATCGCATGGGTCGTTGATCTGTTGCTTTTATTATTACTCGCACGCATTGCAATCATGGCCGTTAAAACCGGTGGTGAGCTCGCATTATATGATGCACAGGTTAAAAAACTCGCACGGCATATCTTAAACGCTAAAAACAAGCTACACTAAAAGGGTTAGGATCGTAAAAGCAACAAGGATGTATCCATCTTTATAGTATTCTTCTTTATTCCTGTCAGTAATATCTTTTTGATATTAGCACCACAGATCATATCTAGGCAGTAATCAATTTAACCCATTGGGGTGATTATGAAACCGTGCCGGATTATCTAGAATGTCTATCAAAAAAGGCATCTATGCACTTAAATACTTCTTCACTGGATTTCCAGAAAGTCTTTTTAAGACTTTGCATTTTCGCCTCTGTGTGTAATACGTAAGTCAATAATTATAAAGAAAGGGATAGATTCAATCATATGGCAATAAATTATAATAATCATAAAGCGCGTCATATTTTAATTCTTGATGATGATAAAGATTATACGGCCTTCGTTAAACGCTCCATAAAACAAGATACTAACTACGACTATACCTTTACCTGTCTATCTAGCCTCAATGATATTCTTGACGCCTGTAAGGAAAAAACAGCTGACATCCTAATTCTCGACTATCAAATTCCAAAAACGGATGGATTGGAAATACTCAAAACACTAAAAAACAAACATAACTGTAAAATGCCGGTTATCGTACTAACCGCCGATGGAGACGAATCCATCGCCGTAGAATTCATGAAAAATGGTGCGGTCGACTACATCTCTAAATCCTCGCTCGTTCCCAAAGTCTTGTTACATTCGATTGATCACAATATTAAAGTCACCCAGTTGAACAATGAACTATCAAACGATGATGTGCTAAATTTGAATGAATCGGCCCTGCATTTTGCACTGGACAAAATAGCCAGCGGCATCTTCATCCTTGATAATGATCTTGAAGTGATTTTTGCCAACGCATTTACTGAAAACTTATTGAACGGCAGTGATGCACTAAAAATGAATGGTAATCACATGCATTTTGGTGATGAGAAAA
>CALKEZ010000042.1 GCA_938084745.1 uncultured Gammaproteobacteria bacterium | reverse complement strand
CGCGCCCAATAGGTATTGAGCACGATTTGTTCAAACAGTGAAATAAATTCCTGCTTTTGTTTTTCGCTGGCAACATTCCAGTTGGTCGCTAATATGCGTCTGGACATTTCTTTAAAGTTGATTCGTTCTTTAACCAGATCGAAGATTATTCTCTTTTGCTTGATTTCATCAAGACGGTCATCTTTTAACACCGACAACACTTGATCAACGGTATGTTTAACGATATCGCCCGGGGATTTATCAGCCGCCGGCAAAGAAAAAGACAGCATGCCTGTTAATACTGTTATCAACACTGTTGTTTTTGAAATCATCAGTTTCTCTTCAAATGGCGATGGGCGCAGCTATGGAAGGATGTGCTTCGTAGTTGCTTAATTCAAAATCATCATAGACAAATGAAAAAATATCATTAACTTTGGGATTCAGTCTCATCGTTGGTAATGGGTATGGCTGGCGAGATAACTGTTCGTCTACTTGTGCAAAATGATTTAAATAAATATGTGCATCACCAAAAGTATGGACAAATTCACCCGGCTTAAGATTCGTCACCTGTGCGACCATCATGAGTAATAAAGCATACGAAGCAATATTAAACGGAACTCCGAGAAAAATATCGGCACTGCGTTGATAAAGCTGACAGGAAAGCTTTCCATTAGCAACATAGAATTGAAAAAAGGCATGACAGGGCGCCAACGCCATCTTATCCAGTTCTCCCACATTCCAGGCGCTGACTATCAATCGACGAGAATCCGGGTTGCTGTTTATCTGTTCGATAACCTGGCTAATTTGATCAATAGTGTGATCAGCCGCCTGCCATGAACGCCATTGTGCCCCATACACCGGCCCTAAATCACCCTTTTCATTTGCCCACTCGTTCCAGATACTGACACCGTTATCCTGCAAATATTTTATATTGGTATCACCTTGCAAAAACCAGAGCAGTTCATGAATGATAGACTTCAAATGACATTTTTTTGTTGTCACCAGTGGAAAGCCCTGGCTTAAATCAAACCGCATCTGATAACCGAAAACACTAATCGTTCCAGTGCCGGTTCTATCCTCTTTCTTGACGCCATGTGATTTAACATGCCGTAACAGTTCTAAATATTGTTTCATATTTTCCTTTAACGTAGAGCGTAGAAAGGCATATTGCGTTACCTCTGCGGTTCAATAGCGCGATATGCCATGACGATTAAAACCATACCGATCACGATCATCGGTAATGATAATATTTGCCCCATGGTTAGCCAGTCAAACGCGATATAACCAATATGCGCATCGGGCAGCCGCACAAATTCAACAACAAATCTGAAAATACCATAACCGAACAGAAATAAACCGGAAATTGCCCTGGCTGGTCGTGGTCTGTCTGAGAATACCCAGAGTATGATGAATAATACCAATCCTTCCAGAAATGCCTCATAGAGTTGCGACGGATGCCGGGGGATACCGCCAGCAGCATCCGCTGGAAAGATCATTGCCCAGGGAAGATCGCTAGGCGCGCCCCAAAGTTCGCCATTGATAAAATTACCTATCCGACCTGTGCCAAGACCAATAGGAACCACCGGGGCAATAAAATCGGTCACTTTAAAAAAGGATTTATCAAACTTATGTGAAAAAAACCAGACGGCAGCAAACACGCCAAGTAAACCACCATGAAACGACATGCCGCCCTGTTGCAGGTAAAAGACCTCTAGCGGATGTTCGAGATAATACGACAGATTATAGAATAAAACGGACCCCAGACGGCCGCCGATAATGATGCCTAGCATGGCATAGAACACAAGATCCGAGACCTGTTCTGAACTAAATCCCCATTGCAATTGGCTAGCGCGGTAACGTAACAAAAACCAGGCCGCCAGTATGCCAACAACATAACTGATGCCATACCAGTGTATTTTTAAAAAACCGAGGTTTAGAGCAACCGGGTCAATGTCAGGATAAGCGATCATAGTAAGTAGATCTTAACATAGGCTTAATCAATCAAATCAAAATCCAACCATATTTATTCGCGTAAATTATTATTAAAGGAATGGCATGTCACGGCCGATAAAGATCAGGTAGGAATAACAGAATTTTTATCAACAAGGACGAATTCTAAATGACCGGAAGGCAGACACTCTCTAGCGTCAGACTCGAAATTCAAAAGATAGATCATTTACCGTCTATGCCTAGCGTGGCACAAGAGATTCTTGTTGCCTCCAACGACAAGCATAGTGATCTGGATGATATTGCCAACATAATTAAAAAAGATGCTGGCCTGACAGCAAAAATAATCAGTATGGCAAATTCAGCCTTTTTTGGCTTTGGACGAAACGTTAACACACTGGAACAGGCGATCATTAATGTTCTGGGCCTGGATCTGGTGAAGGGTTTCGCATTAAGTCTCGCCATGAGCAGCGTGTTTAAACCGGAAAAATGTGTCGGCTTTGATCTAAAGAAATACTGGGTTAGTGCTTTTTTAACGGCTGAGCTCGCGTCCAATTATGCCAGGCAGATAAGCTCTAAAAACATGTTCGACCCAAACCAGCTCTACCTTTACGGATTACTACACAACATTGGAATTTTAGTTCTGGTCGATCGATTTCCCAATATCATGTCTGAGCTCTTTACTTTTGCAGCAGTAGACCAGGAAAAACGTCTGGTTGAGTATGAAAAGGAAACCATTGACTTCAATCACCATGATGCAGGCGCATGGTTGGGCCATAAATGGAAACTCCCCTACGAAATAATCGATGTGATTGAGCATCATCATAACCTGCAATATCAGGAACGAAATGCCGAAATGGTTATATTAACCGGCCTCTGCTCAAGAATTTCACGTCAATGGGTACTGCAGACAAATTACGACCCATTGCAAGAATCTGACGCCATTCAAGCGTTGAATATAAGTGCGAATGAACTAAAAGATTATCTCGAAAAAATTCATCCTAAATTAAACGACATCAATCAGTTTGTTGACGAGATAGTGAAATAACGCTATGGAACGAACCATTAAAGACATCATGAAAAAACTTGAGACACCCTCTGCGGTTAACGCTCAGTTTACTAAACTACTAAATTCACTGTCCGGTCTTAGAGTAATTTCTAACCTGGGAAGCCAGGATCTCAGTCGGGATGAACTGATTGATGCCATGATAAAAGCGATACTCGAACATCTTGATGCTGAGCAGGCATCACTTTATATCTGCAATGGGGCTGTATTGAATTGTGTTGCCAGCCTCAACTGGGAGCAGTTTTCCAAAAATGCGTCGTCCATTAATCGAAAACCGCAATCCGCTCTGATTACCGAAAATATAGTCTCGGAAACAGCCGCACTTGGAAAAATGAGATATGTTTCCAACTTCACGACCAGAAACAGGAATTTACTTCATCTGCAAACCGGTGTTAATGAGGTCGGCTCATTGATTTGTGCGCCGCTGATACTCAATGGTTCGTTAACCGGTGTCATTGAATTAACTCACCCGGATCCTGAACACTTTGGTTCATGGCAAGAACATTCAGTCATTATCTATACCGACTTCATGAGCATACTGTTAAATAATTACAAGCTCATGCATGAGATGCAAAATATTCTGGACTTACGTACCGAGGAGCTTAGTCACTCGCTTGAGGAGTCTGAAAAACTAAGAGCACGTTTTGAAGAAATGTCGATTATTGATTCATTAACAAAATTATATAACCGTCGCTACTTCTATACTGAAGTTCCTGCAGGACTATCGAGGGCAATACGTTACAACAAGGCGTTC
>CALKEZ010000041.1 GCA_938084745.1 uncultured Gammaproteobacteria bacterium | reverse complement strand
GAAGCCAAAGACAAGGCCGAAGCGGAAGCGAAGGCACGCGCTGAGCAGGAAGCCAAAGACAAGGCCGAAGCGGAAGCAAAGGCACGCGCTGAGCAGGATGCCAAAGACAAGGCCGAAGCGGAAGCGAAGGCACGCGCTGAGCAGGATGCCAAAGACAAGGCCGAAGCGGAAGCGAAGGCGGCTATAGCAGCCAAAGATAAAATAGAGGCTGAATTAAAAGCCATTACAGAAGCCAAAGAGAAAGCCGAAGCGGAAATGAATGCGGCCAGGGCAACTAAAGATAAATTAGAGGCTGAATTAAAAGCCATTACAGAAGCCAAAGCAAATAGCTCAACGCCAATAGCAGAAGACAATATTCAAACTACCGAGCCTGAATCAAAAGCTGAGCCACTGACAACCGAAACAGATGAAACAAAAACATCACCGGATTCATCAACGCAAAATATTGAGATCCATATTCAAAAACTAATTGATGAGAAACGAATCATTCAAACTTACCAACCGGTCATGGCCATGTTTGATGATGATTCAGGTGTTAATTTATATAAAACGGGTATTAAAGCAATTCTCGATGGAGAAGATGAAGATGCTGTAAACGAGAAACTATCCGATTTATCGCTCCTTTCAGTTGCATTACAAAAAGTCATTAATGAATGGAGCCTGAGACAGATATTTTTACGGATCACCGAAGCCGATGCGGAAAATTCTAAAAATCATTTTATGATTACGGTAAATGAAGCCTGGTTTTCAGACATCAGTTTATTCAACTGGCTACAAAAAATACTATCCCAAACAAAAAAATATGCCCCGGGAAAATCTATCATTCTCGATGTTCCTGTCGATATATATAAAAAGCATCAAAAACGTGCAAAACCTTTAATTGATACATTACACAAGTCTCACGACTTTCGGGTTTGTCTGTCCAATATCATGGAATTCGAGAACATGACAATGGATTGCCAATTAACACAATCTAAGATGCTTATGGTGCATGTTGATAAATTACCTCAATTAACAGAGACGTTTATCCCGCTAGAAAAAGATATCGACGCAGATGAGGATACCAAACAAAACTTAATCCAATACATGGAATCCAATGGAATACGGGTCATCACATCCGGTATTGAGGACGCAACATTACTTACCGATGCAATTACTAATGGCACCGACTATGCCATCGGTAGCTTCATAGGCGAAGTTCAAAACAGCCTTATAGAAGCGGGTACCGTTGAATCATTTGATCTAAGTTAGAAATGAAATTTGCGAGCCTGCGATTAACCCTGTTATTACTGTTCACCTCCCTGTGCCATGCAGATTTCAAAGCTGGTGGTCAAGCTTATCTAAATGGCGATTATGAAACCGCAGCAAAAGAATTCATCCCGCTGGCTGAACGAGGTGACCACCGGGCAATGTATGCACTCGGTTCTATGTATGCCGCTGGGCAAGGCGTTGCCAAGGATCTGAATAAGTCGTTCGCCTTATTTACAGAAGCAGCCCAAAATGGTCGCGCTGATGCCATTTACAAATTAGGACTGATGTATGAACTAGGCGAAGGCATTACAAGAGATCCGAAAAAAGCGGCGCGCTATTATCAAAAATCTGCCAAAAAAGGCTACCCACTAGGTCAATATCGTCTCGGCTTAATGTACATGAATGGCAATGGCATTAAACGCAATCTAATTAATGCATACTCCTGGCTGGTGATAGCCGGACATTATTTTATTTACAATGCTTACGATAATGAAGACGAGGATAATAGTAAGCAAAATCAGCTTCTGCTATTTCAACAGCAAGAAAAAGATAAAATTTTTACTGAAATAACTCAAAAGTTACAATCGATCAGAACAGCAATGACAGATGATGACATAGAAAAAACCAGACAAAAAGTTCTTCGTTTAAGTAAATACAAGAAAAAGTATCACCCGGAACAAGTCAAAAATATAAAACTTGATGCACGTATAGAGAACCTGTTTTTACCTGAAACACTCTATTAAGCCAGCGGAATCAAAGCAGCAATTTACGCGTAAATTGAAATTAACTAAAAATAGCTATTTAAATCAGCATTGTTAGAAGCATATTTATCAGAACAGCGTTGACTGGCGCACTTCTCTGGGTATAATCGAATTCGGTCAGGAATTAATTTTGTTGATGTTTGCTGTGAAGACCTGCTGTTTATGTCGTCATGTATATCGGAAACAATAATACAGTTTCTTGGCGAGTAAGCCTTAGTTTGGCACTTTTTAATTTTTAATAGGTAATAGATATGTCTGAGTTAGTAACTGGTAAGGTAAAATTTTTTAATGATTCAAAAGGCTTTGGATTCATTGAACAAGAACAAGGTCCCGATGTGTTCGTACATTTCAGTGCGATTAATGGCTCTGGTTTCAAAACACTCGCTGAAGGTCAACAGGTACAATTCACTGTGACCGCCGGTCAAAAAGGTCCTCAAGCCGAGAACGTTACACCCCTATAAAATAAGCATGCTTTAGCTGTGATATCAGTTGATATCGCAGCATTATTTTAAGGGTTGGTGATTACTTCTCGCATTACACATCCGAGAATAATCTATTGTTGAGAAAAAAACAGCTGTGAAAAAACAGCTGACAGTTTTTGTTTTTCTTCAATTTTATCCATGCACGATATATAGAACACATGTCGTATGACTTATACGACAACTAAAAAGTCGCCTGCCTGAAGGTGTCTGTAATTACACTTCTCAGCAACCATCGCGTATCAATTCATTCAGTTACCGCTGTCTCTCGCTATTTTTCACGCAGATGTTTTTTCTTTATTCAGTCGTCACCTTTTTAGGTGGTATTGGCGAAAAATAACCTATAACCAGGATCAATATTCCGACGGTCATAAACGATACAATGCGGGTGATGCCGCCACTATCTGCTAAATCAATCAGAAATAACTTAATCACCACAATAGTCAAAAGACCTGCACCCGCAAACCAGAGCTTTCTATACTCTTTGCGTGTACCTAGCCACATCTCAATAACGGCCATTAACGTCCAGACAATAGAAAGACTGGTTTGAAATATATTCGACGCCATCATTGCTGATTCAGTAAATCGTATTCCTGCATAGAAATGTACTGAATGCGCGACTACCGAGGTTAGCCAAATAAAAGTAATGACACCGATGCTGTTTAAAGCTACTGAAATATTAGAATAAACGATATCGTCAATCTTTCCTTTCTGGATAACTAACGCCCAATTGAACATCAGGCAGATACAAAAGAGTTGTGATAATTCCAGAGGATTGATAATCGTTACATACGGTAAAGGATGAGGGTCACCTTTTAAATAACTGGCAAAAACAACCCATATTCCCAGATAAGTCACAACCGGAAGCAGTCCCTTACCAAGATAGCTTTGAGGATAACTCATCAGCGGCCAGGCTAACCGTTCCCTGAAATACATCATTAAAAAGATTATTAGAGCGGGTATAGCTCCCCAACTAATGTCTGCCCATACTCGTACTTCAGGAAAAAAGTCATTAACGATGTCAGCAACAATCCAGCTAGATAGAAATATAAAAAGATATAACGTTAGTGAATGCCATAAATACAATAATGGCTTCGACCATATGCGTTTACATCGATATAAGATAAGCAGTTGTAAGGTAAAAGCGATGATCCAGCTAATGTATCCAAAATTGCTTAATAAATTACCTGCGGGTGCATCAAATAGTTGTACCAGGGTAATCAAATACATTCCCGGCAATAAAAAAACTGGAGGGAATTCAGCTGCTTTCCAGCTTAATAATCGTGCCATAAGTGAAATCAGCAACATACTTATGGCGATAAAAAATAACGCCATATTTACCTGGTATTGCGGCAATACATGCCTATCAATCTCAATAAGGCCGGAACAGAACCACCAAATCAAAGCCCAAGCCAATAAAATCCAATGTAGCGATTGTTCGCCCCGCATTAATTGGAATTTGTGTTTATAAAAAACAAATGCACTAAACAAACCACCTATGCTTAACAGTAATAAACCAATGTAAGCACTATTCAAGATCGGCAAAGAATCCGTCATTGGCAGCGATGATACGAAAAATATAAGTCCGCCAGCGAGCTGTAATAAGACACCAAAAATTCTGGACAAGAGACGCTGTTGCCTAATTCCGATCCAACTTATACCGGCACCTTCCAGCGCCCATGCAGCAGCAGTCCAGTTACCGTCCAATGTAAATGGAATAGCTAAACTGCCAAAAATAATACCCAATGCCAGAAACGATTCTGCTAACAGGCGCATACCCTGGGCCGATTTTCCCCAAAGCCAACTTGCTAGTAAAAGATAGACCGCGCCCATCATGCATGCAGACAATGCCTGACCGTACTCATATTCAGCTACCAATAAACTCTGTAACGCGAAACCGACCAGAGGTACACCGAACACTAAAGAACCATCAACCAGGCCTTTCAACTGTGGCGGTTGTTTGTATGCATACAAGACGGAAATAACAACATAATAAAAGAAGAAAAGGATCAGGAATGGCTCCGTTGTATTGAAATATTCCGGACGATAAGAATCGTGCCCCCAAAGTGAAGCAATAACAAAAGTAAAAACAAAACCAAGCCAATTCAATATACGCCAAGCCTTAAACCAGGCTATACCAAAGATGCCGGCATTTAAAAGCGCGTAATATGAAAACAATGCTATATGACTGCCGCTGCCACTTGAAATCAAAACTGGCGCAAGAAAACCACCGATAGTCGCAAAACAAGCTAATGAACGTGAGTTTTGCAGGATCGCTAGCAAACAGGCAAAGACAACCAGGGCAATCATTACTAACAACGTCAATACGAACGGCAAAACCGAATAGAGTTTAGCAGCAGAGAATACAGTCAGGTACAGGATGCCAACGGCACCACCCTGTAATACCAGTGCATAACGCAACTTTTCAAGTCGTATTCGCCAGCCAAATATCAGCATGCCTATTGCCCCGGCGCTAACGGTAAGCAACCGTAATTCGATAGGGAAAGCATTACGTTGCATTGCATATTTAAGTAAAAATGCAACGCCAAAAAATAAAATAATGACGCCTGCTTTAACAACAACATTACC
The DNA here is from genome assembly GCA_938084745.1 of uncultured Gammaproteobacteria bacterium. GTDB lineage: Bacteria > Pseudomonadota > Gammaproteobacteria > Eutrophobiales > Eutrophobiaceae > UBA7359. The sequence goes on along the minus strand of CALKEZ010000041.1, from coordinate 31,275 downwards.
CGTCGTAAAAAAACTTTTAACTAACGAGATGAGGTTACTTATAGAAGTGGTGTTGCTGTTATCAACCTGAATACCGGGTGATGATGTTGAACTGCTGCGCTGGTGTATCGCCGATGCTGTCTCGACTGTATTGATTTGTGTTATTGCTTCTGAGTCAGGATTTTGTTCATCAGCTGAGGTTTTTACCTGCTTGAGGTTATCAACCCCATATCCGTTGGAGATTGATTTGTCTACTATGTCACTTTTATCAGAAAGGTTTAATTGGATGCGGGATATTTTTTCTTCCAATATTTGCAACATTTTTTTTAGCTCTATGACATAGCCAAATAAAAACCCGATAGCAACACCGAAACAAAACCCGCTTAGGGAATCAATCAGAGCGCCTATATAGCCACCAATTATGCCGAAGATAAATTTCATAGCTGATTGTCACCTCAGGTTTCGGGTCTATCGATAATTAGCCATAATGCTGGTGGTGATAAAAACCAGTTAATAATTATGCGCTGCGAATAGATTATCTCGTTATAATGCCCAAATTAAAAACACAAATACAACTCAGGAGTTTATCGTAGTGGAATTTTTGACTGAATATGGGATGTTTCTGGCAAAGCTGGGCACTATCTCGGCATTATTAGTACTTATCGTCGGTTCTGTCATAGTGATTATAATGCGTGGGAAAGGTGAGCATGAGCATCTTCATGTAAAAAACATTAATGATAAATACGACACCATGAGTTTCATGCTGAATTCACAAGTGTTAAACAAGAAAGATTTCAAAAAATATTTAAAGCACCACAAACAAGAACAGAAGGTGTCTGAGAAGCAAACTTCCGATGCAAAAAAGAAGACCTTTGTCCTCGAATTCAAAGGCGATATTAAAGCCACCAGCGTTTCTTCTCTAAGAGAAGAGATAACGGCTATTCTTACAATTGCTGATAAAAAAGATGAAGTCGTGGTAATACTGGAAAGCGGTGGTGGTACTGTGCATGGTTATGGCCTCGGGGCATCACAACTAAGGCGTATTCGTGATAAGGACATCACATTGACCGTAGCGGTTGATAAGGTCGCGGCAAGTGGCGGTTATATGATGGCCTGTGTTGCAAATAAAATTATTGCCGCGCCATTTGCGATTCTTGGATCTATTGGAGTGCTGGCGCAAATCCCCAACTTTCATCGCTTACTGAAAAAAATGGATATCGACTTTGAACAAATAACTGCCGGGGATTATAAAAGGACATTGACGTTATTCGGTGAGAACACCGATAAAGATCGAGAGAAATTCAAGGAAGAACTGGAAGACACACATCATCTCTTTAAAGAGTTCGTGAAAGACAATAGAGCGCAGGTCGACATTGACAAGATTGCAACAGGCGAACACTGGTATGGAAAACGCGCTTTAGATCTCAAACTCGTCGATGAATTGGTCACCAGTGACGATTATCTCACTGATGCTGCGAAGGAGAGTGATGTATTTGAAATAAAGTATGAGCGCAAAAAACCGGTAACAGAAAAGCTATTCTCATTTGGCGCTAATCTACTTGCTTCGATTGATGGCCGCTGAGATAAGCTAAAGAATACTTTTAAGTTCTTCTGCAATAAGTTTTATCCCTTGCTCAACGACATTATTATCCATTGAGTAAGTGATACGTAAACATTGATGCTTATGTATCCAGTCTTCATCCAGCCCCGGGAAGAAATGTGAGCCTGATATAACGATCACACCTTTTGCTTTCAACCGCTCATATAGTTCATCAGAACTTATAGGCAAGCTTGGTAACCAAAGCCACAGAAAAAGGGCCCCTTCCGGTTTATGGATATAATAATCCATGCCGGCAAGCTCGCGCTTTAAGACTTCAACAGCATGCGTCACTTTTTCCTTGTAAAACGGTTTAATCAATAATTTAGACAACCGTATTATTTCACCGCTATGCACGAGATCTGTTGCTATCATGGCACCAAAGTTTGCGGTGGCAAGATTAATAACGGCGTTCATATTTCTGATCAAATTTATGACTGCTTCATCCGCGATAACTATACCTGTGCGCGTACCCGGCAAACCCACTTTGGATAAACTCATACAGTAAATGATATTTTTATTCCAGACCGGGCTGGTATCGGTAAAAATTATATTCGGAAAGGGTTCGCCGTAAGCATTATCAATAATCAAAGGTATATCATGTGTCTCTGCAAGTGATAAAAGTCTCGCCACTTCTTCATCAGACAAGACATTGCCCGTTGGATTTGTTGGTCTTGATACGCACATCGCCGCAGTATTATTACGAATTACCATCTCATCAAAATTGACATGGTATTTGAAAAAATGATCATCCAGTTTTTGAATCAATGGACGATAGGAATAAAACATATTGTCGCTTAAACCAACATCGGAATAACCAATATACTCTGGCGTCATCGGCAACAGGATTTGATTGTGAACTCCTGCTTCATTTTCACCAGCCAGCATATTGAATAAAAAGAAAAATGCGGACTGGCTACCAATTGTCAATGCGACATTCTCGGCTTTAATACCCCATTGATATTGTTTATTCATCATTTCAACAATGGCATTGATAAAGCGCTGATTACCCTGTGGTAATTCATAGTTACCGATCGCATGTGAAAATAACGCAGGATTATCTATTAAACGATGTAACGAATCCCTGAAGTATTGTTGCACTCCGGGTATATGGCTGGGGTTACCGCCACCAAGCATCAAAACATCTGTGTTGCCCGCCATAGCATTACCCAGATCATCCATAAGCTGAACAATTCCGGATTGACTGCTAAAACGTGATGCAAACTTGGAGAACTTCATGGCTCATTAATTGAAATTGATTAATCAGGCTCTTATTGAACCTGATATGGAGATAACGTTATTTACGTTGTCCTGATTTTTTTTTATTTAATTTCTTCCCTATGAGTATCAAACGTATAACACGTTCAGCTGCATTCGCAAGATGTTGTTTTGAATTGGCTATCGCTTCATCCAGAGACATGTCACGAGCACAGGCACTTTCCAATCCATCTATGCCATGCATAAACACACCATTAGCATCGTCGGTTATACCGCCGCCAATAGCGATAGTTGGAACATGATGCTTCCGAGCAGCTTTCGCTACACCGGAAGGTGTTTTCCCAAAAGCAGTTTGAAAATCAACCCGCCCTTCCCCGGTGATAACCAGATCTGAACCTTTAATGTGTTGTGCAATATTGGTTGCTTCCAATACGATATCGATACCACTCTTCATTCGTGCTCCGGCAAATGCAACCAGACCGGCACCTAATCCGCCAGCGGCACCCGCTCCTTTTAAATTAACCACGTCTTTTTTAAGATCGGTTTTGATGATATTCGCCAGATCTTTAAGATTAGTATCCAGTATCTTGACCATGGCTGGCGTCGCTCCTTTTTGCGGACCGAATACAGCCGAAGCTCCGGTTTTACCACAGAGTGGATTATTCACATCACTTGCTACAATAATTTTCAGTTTTTTGACTAATGGATTGATATCCTTCATATCAATATGAGCGATCTTGTCTAACATACCGCCCGCCCCTGTTTCTGTAATTTCCGATCCTTGTTTATTAATGAAACGAACACCCAATGCCTGTGCCATACCTACACCACCATCATTTGTTGCCGAACCACCTATACCAATTATGATTTTTTTCGCGCCACGTTTGGCGGCATCCAGAATCAGTTCTCCGGTACCGTAGGTAGTGGTCTTGAGCGGGTTCATCTGCTTGCCGCTAACCAAAGGTAAACCCGATGCCTCTGCCATTTCAATAACGGCAGTTTCTCCATCAGCCAGCATGCCATAACGCGCCGAGACGGGACTGCCCGCCGGTCCGGTAACACGCTTACGAATAAATTTTCCACCCGTAGCATCGACCAGCGATTGTACGGTTCCTTCACCACCATCTGCCATTGGTACCTTGATACAATTCGCTTTTGGCAACACACGTTTAATACCCTTTTCAAACGCAGCAGCAACTTGTAGTGAGGTTAAATTTCCTTTAAAGGAATCCGGGGCAAGAATTATTTTCATTAAAGCGTCCTCCCAATGACAGCGATTCTAGAAAGTATTGATTTAAGATGAAAAGACTATTGTAGTTATAACGCATAGAGGCGAGGCAGCCTGACCTTGCTCAGTGCTTCTTACCAGATAGTTTAAGGTATTTGGTAGATATTAAAAAACCTTTTCCTTATTCCGTCCCGGCGATAGCTTTGAGTACCGAGATTAGTCCCGTGGTAATCCGAGCCATTGCCTCATAATCAAGGCTGTCAGGCACATCTCGGCTATTGTGATAGGCAAAATTTCTATACGCTGCCGTATCTGTCACCATAATAGCGGGGTAATTATATTGCCAAAATGAGGCATGGTCCGAGCGTCTGACATTGGGAACTAATGCGACCGGTGCAGTGAGTCCTTCCGAGGGGAATGATTTTGAGTCCCGAAAGAGAGAGATGCTCGTCTCGAGTAGCGGGCGTGAATTAAAATTACTGACAAAAGCAACGAAGTTCGCCGTATTTGGGTAAAACCAGTTGAAGGGTGCTGGGTAGGACTGGCTATCTGCTTTATTTGAGAAGTAGCCCAACATCTCGAGTGAAAACATTGCCATAATGTTATCAGCTCTCTCAAAAGATCGTTTTGCGTGAAACAGACTCCCCATATTTTCAGTTAAATAATATGGCGTTTCCTCATTGGCAAACGCAATAAACCGGATGGTCCGATCGAGTTTGATTGTTTTTAATAGCTTTGCAAGCTCTATCATTACTGCGACACCTGAAGCATTATCATCTGCACCGGGAGTCATCCATACGGTATCGTAATGTGCCCCGACTACAATGACTTCATCGGCCAGACGTGAACCATAATGCTCCGCAATTATATTTTGAAATTGAGACTTTTCGCCAAATGATTCTTCATAAGGCACTAGACCCGCATCTCGAAGCGCGTCATTAATATAGGTTGCTGCTTTATTATATGCCTTGAGTTCACCATAATGACGCTCACCTATCTCGCCGGCCAAATATGTCACATGTCCGCGTAATCGGGATGACAGTTCTTTTTGCGGTTCTGTTAAAGGTAATAACTCTGAGGATAAGGTCTGGCCGGGCATCTTGACACAAACATAAACCAGCAAAACAGGAACAAGTATAAGTAATAAAATGGCGATGAGCACTGGAGCGGATGATTTTTTCATTTTATTAAAGTAATCTCGAGATTAACCCTGCTGAAAAATAAATAAGTATATTAACCTATGATAGAAGCATTTGTATTTATTACCATTCCCTTACTGGCCTGGATGATCATCAGCTACAATTTATTAGTGCGTGACAAAATCCGTGTACAGGCCGCATGGAGTGATATTGGCGTACAACTTAAACGCCGTCATGACTTGATTCCAAAACTGGTAGAAGCAGTCAAACAGTATGCCGCTTTCGAATCAGCAACATTAACGACCATTACTGAATTACGTGCTCGTAGTGAACACAGCGACAAAGTCACTGAAATTAGCGAAACGGAAAGAGCATTAGGTTCCGAACTAAAACAACTGCTCATACTGGCCGAAGCCTATCCGGATTTAAAAGCGAACCAGTCATTCCTTGATCTACAACTGAACCTGACAGATGTGGAAAACCATATTCAGTATGCACGTCGTTATTACAATGGCGCTGTTAGAAACCTTAATATTCGTATCGACTCTTTTCCTGATTTGTTAATCGCTCAATTTTTTCGTTTTCAACCCGCTAATTATTTTCAGGCAGATCTGGATTGAAGATCAATACGATGTCCCGGTTAAGCACTTTAATTTATTGCTTTATTTTAGTTCTTATACCTTTTCACTCCGCTTCTGCAAAGGAACATATCAAGTCTTACCATAGTGATATCCATGTATTGGAAAATTCGGACATGCTCGTTACCGAAACTATCACCGTGATATCTGAACAGGACAAGATTAAACGAGGAATCTATCGCGACTTACCACTCAAATACAAAGATCGTTTTGGCAATCATTATAAAGTCGGCTTTGATTTAATAGGTATTAAACGTAATGATAGCGATGAAAAACATCATATCGAAGAAACAAAAAAAGGGGTTCGAATTTACATTGGCAGTAAGGACGTCATTCTTAAATCGGGCGAACATAAATTCGAGATTCGTTATAAAACGAATCGCCAGCTTGGCTATTTTAAGGACTACGATGAACTCTATTGGAATGTCACCGGTAATGAATGGGACTTTCCAATTAAACAAGCAAGCGCAGATATAACTCTCCCTCTGAACATCAAGCCTGAAGAGATTAAACTCACCGGCTACACAGGGAAAACGGGTAGCAAACAAACAAACTACATCGCTAATGTTGATAATGAAGCCGTTTCGCATTTCCAGACAACAAAAAGATTAAAACGACATCAAGGCCTAACTATTGTTGTTAACTGGCCCAAGGGACATGTCATGGAACCTGACCTGAAAACGAAGTTGTCGAATCTACTGATCGATAATAGCGGGCTTGCTATTGGTATAATTGGAATGCTTTTGTTAATAATTTATTACTTGTTCGTCTGGTCGCGAGTAGGCAAGGATCCCGAACAGGGTATTATCTTTCCGCATTATGAACCCCCGCACGGTTACTCCCCCTCCTCTATGCGTTTCATCAAGAAGATGGGCTATGATAAAACGTGTTTTGCGGCTGCACTTGTCAATCTGGCCGTAAAAGGCTATCTGGTGATAAGTGAAGATGCAGACAAGCAGTATACCTTGCAAAAACAGACTGCCGGTGAACAAACGCTGGCTGCGGGAGAAAAAAAATTACTCTCGAAGTTATTCAATGATAATGATGAGCTTGTTTTAAAGAATACGAATCACAGAAAAATCTCAGCTGCCATTGATGCACACCAGGCTTCACTGGAAAAGGATTATGAAAAAATCTATTTCATTACAAATTCAGGCTATTTTTTCTTTGGTTTGGGTATTTCATTCATTGTTATGGTTACGTCCATTTTATTCCAGGTCAAAGTGTCATCTATTGCACCAGTATTATTCATGATGGTCTGGCTAAGTTTCTGGTCGTTGGCTGTTTTTGGTTTAATTACTAACGCCTGGCATGCATGGCAGCGTGTTCGATCTTTCACCGGGTTTTCAGGTGCGCTGGGGGCAACCGCATTTGCCGCTATTTTTATGTTCTTCGAAGTGATGGTTTTTTTCATGCTCGCTCAGGAAAGTTCATGGTCAATCCCTGTCATGATTATCGTCATCGCCCTGATTAATGGCCTCTTTTATGAATTACTTAAAGCCCCCACTCTGGCTGGTCGTGAGATTATGGATAAAATTGCTGGTTTTAAACGTTATATCGAAGTAGCGGACAGGCATGAGCTTGAGTACAAGTATTCCGGTGGCAAAACGCCTGAATTATTTGAACGCATATTACCTTACGCCATTGCACTCGGCATAGAGCAGCAATGGGGAAAGCAGTTTGAAGAAGTATTGCAATCTGCCTCCACGGGTGAAGCCAACTATTCACCGGGCTGGTATCACGGGAGTCACTGGCATCCTCATAATATTTCAAATTTTTCAAGCGCTTTCAGTAGTTCCCTATCCAGCGCAGTAGCATCCTCATCGTCCGCACCCGGTTCATCTTCAGGCAGTGGCGGCGGTGGCTTTTCCGGTGGCGGTGGCGGTGGCGGTGGTGGCGGTGGTGGCGGTTGGTAATAGCCGGTATATTCAAGGAAATAAAGCAGCAGCATAGCCATATCATTGCTGAACTATTACACTATGCGACCTTGAACTTCATAGACATGAAGTCGTCTATAAATAAACACGATTATAAAAAAACAACAGAATTATTTGATGCAGATAGTTCGATGGAGATTAAAGATAATGAAACACCTTAATTTTTTTTTAGTGAGCCTTTTACTTGTCCCGACATTGGTATTTGCTCATGGTCCATCCAGACAAAAAGCGCTAGTAAGCATGGAAATTCATGCGTCTCCAGATAAAGTTTGGACAATTTTAAGTGATTTTTGCTCTATCGCCGTATGGAACCCGATGGTAAAAACGTGTAGCGCAAGCCAAGGCTCTGAAAAAGGGTCCATTCGAACCATTGAATATGACACAAGCGAGAAAGTAACCGAGAAATTATTCAAGCATGATTCGGAAAACATGAAAATGTTATATGCAATGGAACAATTAGAAAAAGGTCGCATTATGAAAGGACTTCCCATTGCTACATTAAGCACCACCATCTCCATCACCCCCGCGGATAATGGCGCTAGTTCATTAGTGCAAATGAAAGGCGCTTTTTATCGCGCTTTCCCTGGCCCTACACCTCCAGAAGATCAAACAGATGCTGCTGCAATAGCAGCAGTAACGACACTTTATCAAACTGGTTTAGAAGGTATAAAAGCCGCTGCTGAAGGAAAATAATCACATCAAACAAGGATTATCAAATACACTCATGGCTAATTCAAAATGAGTGTAATGAGAACAGCCTTATCATTCCTGGTATTATTCTGGGCTTGTACTCTACAAGCCCAGCCTTTTGCTTATATCACTAATCAAGGTGGAAATTCTGTTTCTGTCATCGACACAGAAACAAATGAAGTGATAAAAACAATCAAGGTTGGGCAAAAACCTGCCGGTGTTGTCGTTAGCAATGATAATAAGCGTGTCTATATCAGCAATCCTGAGAGCCATGATATTTCTGTTATCGAAACAGAAACTCTTTCTGTCATAAAAACAATTAAAGTAGGCGGAGGACCTTTAGCTATTGCAATCAGCCCTGATGATAAATCAGTTTATGTTGCAGATTGGTATGAAGACAATATTTACATTATCGACACGAGCACCTTATCTGTAAGAACAAAAATCGATGTGGGAGACTCGCCCTCTGGACTTGCGACAGACCCCAATAGCTCATTTTTATACGTCGCTAACCGTGACGATAATAACATCATGATCATTAATTTAATCGATAACACTATTGTAAATACAATAGCGGTCGGTAGAGCACCCTTTGGTATTACCCTTGATACCAATAAAAATCAACTCTATAGCGCAAATGTACAATCAGGTGATGTAAGCGTTGTTGATTTGCATCAACAAAAAACCATCAAGCATATTAAAGTCGGAGACTTTCCTTATGGCGTTGCAATAGACGATAAAAATAATCGTCTATTCGTAACAAATCAACGTTCAAATTCAGTATCTGTCATCGACCGTGAAGCAATGGAAACCGTTAAAGATATTGATGTCGGTGAATATCCGGAAGGAATAGAATTACATCCTGATAAACGCCGGCTCTATGTTGCAAATTGGTTTGATAATATGATCTCGGTGATTGATATCAATACCTTAAAGGTAATCGACGAAGTAGAAACCGGCGATGGTTGTCGCGCTTATGGAAAGTTTATTTCTTCTGAATGAGCACATTCTGATAAACTATTGAATTATTGTTAAACCATTTTTCGGAGGGTTAAATGATTACAGCATTTTATGCCGCTCTCTTGTCCTTGTTAATGTGTAAACTGGCTTTCAATGTCATAAAGGCTCGTCGAAAAAACAAAATAATCTATGGCGACGGCGATGTAAAAGAACTTCAGATAACACGAACAGCACACTCGAATGCTGTCGACTACATACCTGTATCATTAATTCTGCTTTTTATCCTCGAATACAATGGCTGTAATATTTGGCTGATTCATGTTGCCGGCGTTGCGCTGATAATTGGACGGCTCATTCATTGCGAGGGGATTCTCTCTGAGAGACTGAAGGGAAGAATTCTGGGAATGCAAATTACATTCTTTACGATATATACCCTGGCCACGTTAAATCTTATTTACGCACCCTATGAAAAATTTATATTATTTTAAAGGGCGACGTCTGTTTTAGTTAGCTGTTAGTATTATCGTTTTGGGGGTGATAAATGGCATTAGAAGTTTATTGGGGTAGCGGCAGTCCTTATTCATGGCGAGTATTACTGGCGCTTGAAGTGAAACAGATGGACTATGAAAGTCATCGACTTGGCTTTACTGATGAAGAGTTGAAATCAGAAGCGTACTTATCTATTAGTCCTCGTGGCAAAGTCCCGGCCATCCGTGATGGCGCTGTCACAGTTCATGAGTCCATAGCTATTTTGCGTTACCTGGAAGATATAAAACCGGAACCGGTTTTGTTTGGTAGCACTCCTGTTGAACGCAGTAAAATCTGGTGCTCCATAATGGAGATCATGAATTATATCGAGCCCAACATTCTGAATTATGCGAGAACAATATTTTACGGTGAATTATCTGAAAAAAAACTGACCGCGATTGAAGCTAGAATAGCCATTGAGAATGAACTGGTTAATATCAACAGAACGTTAGAAAATAAAGAATATCTGGCAAGTGAAAAAATATCAGCAGCAGACATTGTGCTTTATCCGGTTATTCCTTTCTTATCCAGAGCTGCCAACAAGGAAAACACGGAAGAAATCAGTGGGTCACTAAGATCTATTAACGAACACTACCCTGCAATCAGTGCATGGTGTAAGAAAATTGAATCAATTCCGAGCTTTGAAAAAACATACCCACCGCATTGGAAAGAGTAATTTTGAGTCGACATCGGTAATTAATTATAGACGGAGAACCTAATGCCTATCACTCTCGCCTTCGATATTTATGGAACCTTGCTCGATACGCAAGGCGTCGTTAACGTATTAGAAAAAATGGTTGGCAATGAAGCAACACAATTTGCTCAAACCTGGCGAAACAAGCAGCTGGAGTATTCTTTTCGACGTGGCTTAATGAAAAAATATCAGCAGTTTTCCGTCTGTATTAATGATTCACTTGAATACACCTGTGCTTTTTACAAAATACCCCTTACTGCTGAACAAAAAAAAATATTATTGGATGCCTATCTTGAATTACCTCCATTCAATGATGTAAAAGAATGCTTAAAGAGCGTTAATTCCAGTGAATTTAAACTTTACGCATTTTCTAATGGTAGTAAGGATGTCATTGAAAATTTGCTCGGTGCAGCAGATATACAAGATTTCTTTATCGATATAATCAGTGTCGATGATGTAAAATCATTTAAACCTGATCCTGCCGTTTACCAACACTTCATGAAGACATCAGGTAGCCATGGCGACAATGCCTGGTTGATTTCAAGCAATCCTTTTGATGTCATCGGCGCCATTTCGGCAGGCATGCGTTCCGTGTGGATTCAGCGATCGAAAGAAGCTATTTATGATCCGTGGGGAATAGAACCTACTACCACGCTCAGCACTTTGCTTGATCTGAAAGAGAATATTTTGAATTATTAAAACTCAAAATTTAAAAGAAAACGTAAATTCTGAGCAGCTGTAACTGTTGCGCCTGATACAGGGCCCGTTCGCTTAAACTGTTTAGCGTCTTCCACGGCCAGCCCTGAGCCAATGCCAGCAGGGTGATATTGTCACTCTTGTCATCATTACTGCTTAGGTTGGGTCCCGTAGGTGTTTTAGTGACTGCGCTAAAAACCTGCAAGGCAAAACTCCCTTCGATAAGTCGTGGCAGATCAATATGTCCAATACGAGATCGTTTTAAAATATTACGCCCCCATAGTAAAGTATCTGCATGCAAATCAACGACATCCAAAGTGTGATGAAATGTATTTACGAGCGCAGGGACAGAATATGGGGCGATGTCTCGATGCGATTTTTATTCCAGGCTACCCAGGACGGCACAGCAAACCTGAAAACAATAAGAGTGGACAATAACAATACTGTTACGACTGAAAATATTTTACGCATAAAACTCTCAAAGAAAGACGATAAGTAGCGATTTCGTTTTACGCCAGCTAAAGAACAGTAAACCCGTTTAATCGCTATCCGCACTATCCTTACATTTACTTAAGTTTTCCTTAAGTATCATTTTTTGTGTGTTTTACCATGTTTCGCTTATGACGCTACTACCCCAAACATCCTGCCTACTGCGGCAGTTATCAGCATTGCCAATGCACCCCAAAATGTCACCCTAATCACACCAATCATAATTGGCGCACCACCTATTTTTGCTGAAATACCACCCAGGCTTGCCAGAAAGACTAATGATGAAGTTGCGACAATAGGTATGACCTTCGCCTGAGTCACTATAAAAACCACTAGCAAGGGCAACACTGCGCCAATAGTGAAAGTCAATGCCGAGTATAAAGCGGCTTGAATTGGTCTTGCCTTAGATTGCTCAACAATGCCTATTTCGTCTCTTGCATGTGCTTCCAGCGCATCATGTTGCATAAGTTGCATTGCGACTTTTTTGCTAATGTAGATTCAAGCCCTCTTTTTATATAAATTTCAGCAAGCTCATTTAATTCAAACTCGGGATTGTTTTCCAAGGAATCTTTTTCAAGCTCCAGATCAGCTTTTTCAGTGTCTGCCTGCGAACTGACAGAGACATACTCGCCTGCCGCCATTGACATAGCACCGGCGACCAGCCCTGCTAGCCCGGCAAGGAGAATATCAGTTCGTGTAGCACCAGCAGCCGCAACACCGATAATAAGACTTGCCGTTGACACTAGCCCGTCGTTTGCACCGAGCACTGCTGCACGCAACCAACCAGTGCGATGGGAACGATGAATTTCAACATGACTCATATAACCTCCATGAGATTAGTCTAGTCAATCAACTGACAACGAAGGATATTGATTCGCGTTTAGTCATTATTTATTGGAAGTGCTAATTCCTCGAGGAAAAATGCGGCAAGGTCATGCCGACCAGACAGTCCAGCTTTCTTGTAGACAGACCCGGCTTGTTGCCGCGCTGTTGCCTCACTTACGCCACGGATATAGGCGACTTCCTTATGGCTTAGTCCTTTCAATAAATATAAACCAATTTCTTTTTCTGAAGGGGTCAACTGCCATCGTTCAAATTGCTTATTAATTGAGGCGCCCAGACCCTGTAGCAAGGTTTGTGTTTCATTTCGCCACTGACTCGCTTCTTGCTGATTCTTTAGAAGGTCTGAATTTAATTTTTGTACCAGTTGGTGCGATTCTTTAGCTTCTTTTAGCAGGCGAAGAGAAATAGTGCACGCACTGACTATAGCAACAACAAACACCAGTAACTCGATTGCAATATGAATAAAATCCGTGCCTTGCTGCAAATCTGCAACGATATCGATACCTGCTAACAAACCAATCAGAATAAAAGCACCCAGTAAAAATAAACGAAAGTGATCTCTCAAGTAGGTCTTTTTTGTTTCTAACATACTGTTTTATATGTAATTCACAAATGTGGGATAGATGCTTTTCAAGTTTTCAAGCATATTAAATAAAAATTTAGTGTACGCAAATCAATATCTAACAAAGCGAACTCTAATTCAATCATATTCCAGGGTGAAAATATGAATACGAGATTACAGCGATACAAAGTATGGGATCGTACAACCAGAGTATTTCATTGGATCAATGCGGCAACAGTAATAGCTCTAATCGCTATTGGTATACTCATTTTAAATACAGATATATTGGGTATTAAGGGAGAAGCCAAAATATTGCTGAAAAGTGTCCATGTTTATATAGGTTATGTCTTTGTATTAAATCTGGTGTGGCGCTTAATATGGGCATTTATGGGTAGTCATTATGCGCGTTGGCGACAAATTCTTCCCCTTGGTAAAAATTACCTTACCTCGTTAAAGCGTTATCTTTTAAATTCAGGAAATGAAAGACCTTATTTAGGACACAATCCTGTCGCAAGGTTAATTATTAGCCTGTTTTTTTTATTGTTGAGCCTGCAAGCAGCAACTGGATTAATTCTGGCGGGTACTGATTTATATATGCCCCCATTGGGCGGGTATTTTTCCGAGTGGGTAACTGAAGGCGATCAAGCTCGATTAAACCAGTTAAAACCGGGAGATAAAAGCCAGGTGGTCGATAGCGCTTATAAAGAAATGCGCAGCTTTAGAAAACCAGTTATAACAATTCACATTTATGGCTTCTATACCCTGCTCATTTTGGTATTCACTCATGTCCTTGGTGTCATTATTACCGAGATAAGAGAAAAAAATGGACTGATTTCTGCGATGATTATCGGAGAAAAAGTATTAGATGATACACATCAGGATGAATAGCATTTAATTTAATCTAAAATGAAAAATGTTAGAGTTATTTATTATATTTCTCTTACCTAGTTTAGATATAACCTTTTAACCAATCTGGCAATTAAAAAATATGAAATTAAAAATCACAAGTCTGATTATCGGGTTATGCCTATCGGTTTCTATCCAGGCAGCAACAGAGCACGGGCATGATCACGAAACAGATCTGACAACATCGACTGTTTTGTCCCTACATGAAGTTGTAGAAAAAACATATCAACGCAATCCAAAGCAGGAACTGATACAAGCGCGGCTTAATCATATTGAAGCCTTGAATAGAAAATCACAAAGTTTATGGGCATCTGATCCTACCTTTAATCTAAACCATTACAATGATGAATTGATGAATAGTAACGGTTTGCAGGAATGGGAAGTAGGCATGCAAATGCCTTTATGGTTACCGGGACAAAAAGCTGCAAGACAAAAGACTGTTGAACGGGAACGAGAGGTGGTTAATGCAACGGAATCTGCACTGAAACTGGAAATTGCCGGAATCGTACGCGAATTACTGTGGCATATCGCACTCACTAAAAATAGACAAAGCGTAGCGCAGAAAGAATGGGAGATTGTACAGAAGCTGGAACAAGACGTTAACAAACGTGTTGAACTGGGCGATCTTTCTGAGTCCGATTTAATCCTCGCGCAGCAGGAGTCACTATCTAAAGAAGCCGCTTTTAGAATGGCCCGCCAGGAATATCTCCATGCACAACACCGTTACGAAATGATTACCGGATTGAATCAACTCCCGGAAATTTTTCAGGAATCTGCCGATGATGATTTATCCATTACGACTGACCACCCGGCATTGAAAGAGTCTTATGAGAAAGTTACCCATAGTACAGCTCAACGTGATCAAGTCATTATTGAAAAACGAAGGAATCCATCCATGTTTATTGGTACACGCCATGAACGTGGAATGTCATCTGATAGTTTTGCGAATGCCATAGGCTTAAATTTCAGTATCCCGTTAGGGCTATCTTCACACACAACGCCGAAACTCACCGCGGCCGAAATCAACCTGAGCGAAAACCGCAGCCAGATGGAAGCCTTACATCTTGAGCTGAATATTGCGATACAGGATGCAAGTCGAGAACTCAGTTCAGTTATTGGGCAATATGAATTTGCACACCGACAAAATGAATTATCAAAAAGAAACCTGGCTATGTCACGCAAAGCCTTTTCACTGGGAGAATCGAGCTTACTAGACATGATCCGAATTCAGGCACAGGCTTTTGCCGCCGAACGCACCATGCATCAAAAACAACTGGAAGTCGGTCTATATACCGCCCGGCTAAATCAAGCAAAGGGGTTAATTCCATGAGATTATGTTTCTTCGTGACACTGTTAGTGATTTGTATTACTTCACTGGCTGAAACGAACATCAATGAAGGAACGATAACCCTTTCCAAGACGCAAAGAGAATCATACGGTATTACAACAGCGACGTTAGTTCCTGCTAAAGAAGTCCTGGGTAATAGTTATCCGGCAGAGGTAGTCGTACCTAATTCACAACTTCATGTTATTAGTGCCTTGCAAGGAGGATTGGTAGAAGCACTAATGGTTGCCGAAGGTGATCATGTTATAAAAGGCCAGGTGTTGGCCAGCATTCAAAGCCCCGGGCTGTTAGAACTCCAACGAGATCTATTACAAACATTGACACAGCTCAATCTTGCTAAATCGAACTTGAGGCGTGATGAACAATTACTGGATGAAGGCATTATTCCCAAACGCCGTTTTCTCGAATCGCAAAGTGCCTGGCAAGAACTTGTTACACAAAAAGAACAGCAAGAAGCCATATTGCGTTATTCCGGTATGGGAAGTGCTGCAATCTCTGAACTGGAAAAGAATAGAAAACTTAATAGTGCCATGAAGGTAACAGCGCCATTCGATGGCGTGTTACTCGAACAAATGGCTATACCGGGTCAGAAACTGGAAGCAGCTGACCCCCTATTCCAACTGGGTAAACTTTCACCTTTATGGCTGGAAATACATGTGCCGGTTGATGTCGTGAATGGTATTGTTTTAGGTGACACTATCTCTGTACCTGAAATGGACATTGAAGGTAAAGTCATTACCCTCGGCCGTAAAGTGCATGCCGCTGATCAAGGCACATTGGTGCGCGCACTCGTTAAAAATAACATAGAACAATTACGCCCCGGTCAATTTGTCCAGGCACGTCTGGTACTAAACTCCAATGAACAGCAGCGTTATCTGGTTCCTCGTAAAGGAATTGTCAGAGTTAATAATAAGACAATCATTTTCATTGAAACCGAAACCGGTTTTGCCGCCATGAATGTCAAAATTGTTGGCAGTCATGAAGAACAACAAATTATTACTTCATCACAAACAATATCCTCACCCGTGGTTACGAGTGGTGCCGTCAGTTTGAAAGCTGTACTGATTGGTGCTGGTGGTGAAGGCTAAATCACTATGTTAGAGAAAATTATCCAGTTTTCCCTTACCCAGCGTCTGTTGATCCTGATGGCAACAATTATCTTAACTATCGCAGGTTGGAAAGCATTTCAGACATTGCCTATTGATGCATTTCCAGATGTTTCAACAACACAGGTGAAAATCATTATCAAGGCTCCAGGCATGACTCCGGAAGAAGTTGAAACTCGCATTACCGCACCGGTAGAAGTTGAAATGCTTGGTATCCCTAAACAAAGCATGCTGCGCTCAATGTCAAAGTATGCATTAGCAGATATAACCGTCGACTTTGAAGATGGCACCGATATTTATTGGGCGCGCCAACAGGTATCTGAACGACTTAATGCTATCTGGGCTGACCTCCCTGCTGATATCGGTGGAGGTATTGCTCCCATGACGACACCCTTGGGAGAGATGTTCATGTTCACTATTGAGAGTGAACGATTGTCGATCATGGAGAAGCGGACATTATTAGATTGGGTTATTCGTCCTGCCCTACGAACTGTTACCGGAGTTGCTGATGTTAATGCCCTGGGTGGTTTGGTTAGAACCTTTCAAGTAACGCCAAAAACCAGTTTGATGAATGCTCAGGGAATTACGCTTGATACGCTTCGCTCAGCATTGATGGAAAACAATCGTAATGATGGTGCCGGACAATTAATTGATGGTGAAGAAACCTTGTTGATTCGTAGCGATGGCAGTATTCAAACGCTGAAAGATGTGGGCGATATTGTTGTAAAATCGCATCCGGTCGAACCGGTAAGAATTCGTTCTATCGCAGAAGTGAAGATCGGTGCGCTGACCCGTTATGGTGGTGTAACCCGTAATGGTAACGGTGAGGCTGTAGAAGGTTTGGTTCTAGGCTTGCGCGGAGCTAATGCTCGTGAACTCGTCGAGGGGGTCAAATTAAAACTGGAACAACTTCAATCAGCCTTACCCGATGATGTTACTACCCGGGTATTTTACAACCGAGGTGTACTTGTAGATAGTGCTATAAAAACAGTGGCTAAAGCACTGGGCGAGGCGATTGTGCTGGTATTAATTCTACTGGTCCTCTTTCTTGGTAATTTGCGTGCAGCATTAACCGTCGCCATCATCCTGCCACTGGCAGCTTTATTTACAGTCATCCTGATGCGGCAGTTCGGCCTGTCAGCAAACCTGATGAGTTTGGGAGGACTTGCAATCGCGATTGGCATGTTGGTAGATGCAGCCGTTGTGATTGTAGAGAATGTAATGTCTGAACTAGCTCATCAGCAAAAGACAACGCGAGTTCCCCGCATGCATCTCATCTACCGTTCCGTTGCAGACGTCGCGCTTCCTGTCACCACAGGAGTGGTAATCATTATGGTGGTGTTTCTACCGCTACTGACCCTGCAAGGTTTGGAAGGTAAATTATTCTCCCCTGTTGCCACCACGATCGTATTTGCGCTAGGTGCATCATTGCTATTATCTTTGACCGTTATTCCGGTATTGGCTTCTGTATTGATTAAAAATGTCAGCCACAAGGAACCCTTATTGGTCCGGATTCTAGATAGAGTATATACCCCAATCCTTGAACGATGTTTAAAAAGCAGTTGGATACCTATCCTGTTGGCAGTGGCGGGTTTACTCATCATGGCTGTTCTTTATCTTCAATTAGGCAAAAGTTTTATGCCCACAATGGATGAAGGCAATATTATTATTCAGACTGAAAAACTACCGTCAATTGACCTTGAAGAATCCATGCGCATAGACAACATGGTCGAGAAAGCGATTCTCGAAAATGTGCCCGAAGTTACCGGCGTAATAGCACGGACAGGCTCGGATGAGATAGGACTAGATCCCATGGGGTTAAACCAGACGGATATGTTTCTGGAAATTAAACCACGGGCTGAATGGCGTTTTGATACCAAAGCAGAGTTAATCGAGAAACTTAGAATTGTACTCAACGATTTCCCTGGGCTGGTGTTCGGTTTTACACAGCCTATTGAGATGCGTGTCTCGGAAATGCTTACCGGTGTGCGCGGTGATGTCGCGATAAAACTGTTTGGCGATGATCTGGATATACTCAATAGCAAAACGCAGGAAATTGCCAGCGTGATTGAAAAACTGGAAGGCGCTGAAGATGTATTTGCGGCCCAAAATGAAGGTGTACAATATCTTCGCGTTGTAATCGATCGTCTAGCTGTCGGTCGCCTTGGTTTATCGATTGATGGTGTGGAAAACATCTTACGTTCACTGATAGAGGGGCAAAACGTAGGAACCATTTACGAGAATGCACGACGCATCCCCTTAATAATCAAAGGTGGGAGTGATCTTCGAAAATCAGCGGCAGAATTCACTAATCTAAGACTTACACTAAATGACGGACGCAGTATCCCACTCATCAATCTGGCAAAATTGGAACGCGTAGAAGGACCGGTGATGATCACGCGCGAGACGGGAAGTCGTTCATCGGTCGTTGTGGCTAACGTCAGTGGCAGAGATTTAGTGGGTTTTGTTGATGAAGCTAAAATAATTGTAGCGGAGCAAGTTGACTTGCCTACAGGGTATTTTTTGAAATGGGGAGGACAGTTTGAAAACCAGCAACGAGCAGCGGCGCGGTTCGCTATTGTTATCCCTGCTGCGATAGGCTTGATATTCCTGTTGTTATTCAGTACGTTCCGATCTGTCAGCCAATCCATATTAATTCTTACTAATATTCCATTTGCCATGATCGGTGGCGTCATCGCATTATGGATTGCAGGCGAATACATTTCTGTTCCTGCATCGGTTGGATTTATCGCGCTTCTGGGAATCGCTGTCTTAAATGGTGTAGTTCTGGTTACGTATTTTAATCAACTCAGAGCACTGGGAAAAAAGATAAACGATGTAGTTATTCAGGGCGCACGAAGAAGATTGCGTCCGGTTATGATGACGGCAACCATTGCCGCATTTTCATTGATCCCGTTATTGTTTGCCACAGGGCCCGGCTCAGAAATTCAACGACCGCTGGCTATCGTTGTCATCGGCGGACTAGTGACATCAACCATATTAACCTTATTAATTCTGCCGGTGTTGTATCGCTGGCTTCATCGTTGAGGATTACTGTGAATCTATCATTGTGTACAGTCATTGCATCACCTTCTCTCGAAAGACCTATAACTGACTGGTTATTAGAACAGGAGATCATATCCGGTTTCACTAGTCTGGAAGTTCATGGTCATGGGAGTAAACCGGAATCACTTAGCCTTATTGAACAAGTTGAAGGACGCAAGAAGCAAATCATGTTTCAGATACACATGACTTCTGATATCGAATCAGTATTCATTAATAATCTTAAACAGAATTTCAATGATGCTGACATCCATTATTGGATTGTGCCGATTCTCGCTGCAGGAAGTTTAATTAATAATAGTTAAAATTATTGTTCCGAACACCAATTTAAAGTCGCTATATATTTACACGTGAATTGTGTCTGCCTTTAAAAAAGAAGATATCATTTAACATTAATATACTATTCGAGCAGCTATGCTTGATAAAGTGTGTAACTACCAATAACAATAAACCCTATGCCTGCAACGTAGGATAGAACCTTCTCATTCATATACTCCGAGAGAAAGCTGCCTGCTAAAACACCGATGGCGGAAGCAACGACAAGCGCAGCTGATGCGGCAGCAAAAACCATCAGTTTACTAACGTCTTTATCTGCTGCGAACAACATCGTTGCCAACTGTGTTTTATCTCCGAGCTCGGCTATGAATACAGCTGTGAAAATTGTAATAAATATTTTTAGTTCCATATCATCCCCGTGATTCAAATCCTGTTTAATATGACGGGCATATTATCATTTAAAATGGATTTAATTATTAAATTAAATCATCTTCTCAAGGATGCACAATGTTATTTTTCTGAACCTTATTCTTCTTTACACTGATTCACTTCAATCGTTACATGGGAGAGTTTAGTGAAATCGGATAACAAGGCTTTATAATAATCAGCACTCTGGGGAGATGGTGTCACCAGTGAAATAACAGCAGCATAATGACTCGCGCTGACTTTCCAAATATGAATATCGGTAATATTATTTATAGCATCCTGCTTTAAAGTTGTCTCTATAGCGGATTGATACTCTTGTTCTATACTTTCATCCAGTAAAATTGGGCCGGTCTGTTTCAGTAATGAGTACGACCAACGCGTAATAATAATTGCACCAACCACACCCATAGCAGGATCGAGCCAGTTCCAGCTGAAGAATTTACCCGACAATAGCGCTACTATCGCAAGCACGGATGTTAGGGCATCTGCCAATACATGCATGTAAGCCGCTTTGAGATTGTAATCATGGTGATGTTCTCCATCTACATGTTGGTGATCCTCTTTTAAAAGAAGCGCACTGACTATGTTGATAAATAATCCAATGCATGCGACAAAAATCGCCGCATCAAATTGAATTACATGCGGATCGATTAATCGTTGTATGGATTCAGCCAACATTATTAAAGCAACAACAGCTAAAGATACCGCACTTGCGAATCCGCCCAGGACACTGACTTTGCCTGTACCAAAGGCATATGCCGGATTATCGGCATGCTTTCTGGCATAACGATAGGCAAAAATGGTTATCAAAAAAGCAGCCACATGTGTTGCCATGTGCCAACCATCTGCGAGCAAGGCCATTGAACCGAAAACAAACCCGGCAACAATTTCTGCAACCATCGTGATGGCAGTGAGCAACAGAACGTAGTGTGTCCGTCGTTCACCTTTTTTATTCTGGAAGGAGAAATCGTGGTTATGTTGCCAATGTTCTGATCCGGATTTATACATAGACACTTCCTATCTGCAGTGTTTTAGTGCTACCAACTATTGTATGCCGTTATATAAATAGAATTTTTAATGCAGCATAAATCCGGTGTGTAAATTGCTTATCCCTGTTCCAACAGGTTTCTAAGATCGATCACAGCTGAATTGGCACGTGAAATATAGGATGCCATGACCAGAGAATGATTGGCAAGAAAGCCAAACCCTGTGCCGTTTAAAATCACTGGACTCAAGACAGTGTCCTGAGTGCCTTCCAGTTCACGAATAATTTGTCGTAAACTCACCAATGCATTTTTCTTTTGTAAGACATCATGTAAATCATATTCAATCGCATGCATGAAATGTATCAAGGCCCAACAGGTACCGCGCGCTTCATAAAAAACATCATCAATCTCCATCCATGGCGTTTTGACTTCTACTAAGTCTGGTTTAACCGTTGATTGTGTTGCTTCTGAATCACCTTCCAGATCAGTATTGACTCTTGCCTGTCCGACACTTGCACTCAGTCGCTGCGATAAACTACCCAAACGTTTTTCTATAATGGCTAACCAGTCACGTAGATTATCCGCACGAGCAAAAAACTGCGCATCCTGTTCATTCGGATCAGACAAGCGGTTGAGGTAGTTGTTAAGCGCATCAATCCCCTTCTGATACTCACCTTCTGTCGCCGGTAATATCCACGACTCTGAATCGAAATTGAATTGTGGATCTGCCGTCATTAAATCATGATCTTCTAATGATTGCGTCTGTGAGCGACTGAAATCATTACGCATCGATCTGGCCAGGTCACGAACCTGGGTTAGCACACCAAATTCCCATGCAGGAATGTTATCCATAAATACACCGGGAGGCATGACATCATTACTTAAATAACCGCCGCGCTTATGTAACAGTGTATCAGCGACTTCGATCATGGTTGCTGTCGTCACATAACCGGTGACAAACTCTGAACTGCCGTGATTGCGATACTGACTATGCGTTCGAACATCGAAAATATCGGGCTCGCTATCCCAATAGAACATTAAAACCAGCATAATCGCTATGATTACAATGAGAAGAATTAATACGGGTTTACTATTATCTTTAAATGTATTCATAATATTTATTTAATGGGTTTCTCAATAGATTGGGTTCAAAACGGGATAATCAAGTAAGCTTTGTTATTATAATGAACACCTCAAGTTTATCATTTTTGTTTTATCATCGCGTGTTGAAACGAGTTGCTCTAAACGATAAGCGTAAGCGGATCAGAAATTGTAGGCTATTGTTCTTGTTATGCCTTGGCTTCAGTGCATTGACGCATGCCTACGACATAACAACTGCTCTGGAAGCCTATGAAACGGGTGACTATCAGACTGCACAAACCCAATTTAACGCCCTGGCCCTGAACGACAACCCCGAGGCACAATATAATCTCGCATTTATGTATTTTGGTGGCGAAGGTGTACCACAAGATGATAGCAAAGCGGCTTTCTGGTTTGAACGAGCCGCAAAGTTGGGACACCCGGCTGCACAGGATACCCTCGCGTATCTGTATTTAAATGGTCGTGGAGTCAGTGTTGATCGAATACAGGCATATGCATGGTATACACTCGCTGCACATAATGGTGTCTTTCTTGCGAAAAACGTCAGTGAACGTCTAAGACAACAAATGAATGCCACAGAACGCGCCTACGCCGAAAACTTGAGTCGCGAATATTTAGAAAAATACACAAAAAATGTCCAAAACCAGGAGTAACACCCAATAAAGCATCAATATTCCTTGCCTCCTGCCGATAAAGTTTTCACCGCTTCAACATTATGGAAACAGATATGAACACGATTAAACACAGTTTATTACTTACTTCACTATTACTCTTTGGCTCGAACGTTAGCGCACTAAACCTTGCAGGAACAGAACAGCCCTTAAGCGATAGCCTCTATGACAACCGCACCTGTAATGAACTTTATATGCAGGCTTCGGAACTGGAACAACAAACCTTTCATTACAAAACAAATCTTTACAGCGATACTCGTGTTGCAAGTTATGCATTAACCGTATTTTCACCCGCTATCTATTATTTTGGATATGCTGCTTATCAAAATCACCAGGAACAAGCCCGCACCCAAAAGGCATCAAACGAAATAGACCATATTCGCTTACGCATGGCAGAAAAACGTTGCTTTGAACGGCATTAAAACCATTCAATAATTGAATAGTGAATATTTTATTGAATATTCACTATTCAAAGGCTAGTATTTACAGCCATGAAGAATGCAGCCCTGCCCGAAGACAAAATTAATCCCGCTAAAATTATCCTGGATGCTGCCGTAAATCGCTTTAGCGAATATGGCTATAACAAAACGACAATGGCAGAGATTGCCGAAGATGCCGGTATGTCCGCAGCAAATATATACCGTTACTTTAAAAATAAAGAAATGATCGCTGCTGAATGCGCTAAAAACTGGATGTGTGAACGCACCCAAACCCTTAAATCAGTTATCCGCGATAATCACGCAAGCGCGATTGAAAAATTAGAGCATTATGTGCTGACAACGCTGCAAGTGAGCCAGAATAAAGCTAAAGAAAACAGAAAAATAGATGAGATTTGCGCCGAGATAACCAAAAATCGACCCGATCTGGTTTACGATAAAATCAAGAACGAAGAATCCTTGATCATGGAAATTCTTTCATTCGGAAATCAAACGGGTGAATTTGATGTGGATAATGTGGTTGAAACAGCGGCAACTATTCATGCCATGCTGGTCGTCTTTAATGTGCCGATGTTCATGCACCTATATACGCAAGAAGAGTATGAACAAAAAGCCCACGCCGTAATCCGTCTCCTGGTTTCAGGTATAGGTAAAAGAATTTAAAAAATCACATAAAACTGAATATTTTTTGAATTATTCACTATTCATATAAGGAATTGAGTGAAAATGAACTGGATTGAAACGTCTTATCCGAAATGGGTGTTAAAAAATCGCTGGTTTATCATTTTCTTCTGCCTGGTTTTTGTTGCCCTTGCAGCCAGTGGTGGACGCCTAATCAATTTCACGACCAGTTACCGCGTATTCTTTAGTCCGGACAATCCCCAGTTATTAGCCTTTGAGGCCCTTGAAAATACCTACATCCGCAGTGACCAGGTATTAATAGTAATAGAACCTAAGGACGGTAATGTCTTCACTAGAGATATATTAAGCCTCATTGAAGACACCACGGAAAAAGCCTGGCAAATACCTTATTCAAACCGGGTAGATTCAATTACTAATTTTCAATATACCGAAGCTGAAGCAGACGATTTAATAGTGCGTAATCTGGTGAGAAATGCGCATGAATTGTCCGATCAAGAACTGAATAAAATAAAAACCGCTGCCTTAACTGAACCCTTATTAGCCGGTCGACTAATATCTGCCAGTGGCCATGTCACCGGCATAAACGTTACGGTACAACTACCTAATATTAACGAAATGGTTGAAACGCCGGAAGTCGTCAGCTTCGTCAGAAACCTTGCCGATGAGATTCGTCTATCCCACCCGGATGTTAATGTTTATTTAACAGGAATAATTATGTTGAATAATTCATTTTCCGAGTCTTCAAAGGATGACATGTCTTCATTAATCCCGCTCAGTTTTGGCGTTATGTTGTTGTTACTCGCATTGTTGGTCGGCGGGTTTACCGGTACTTTTGTCACACTCCTGGTTATCCTGTTTTCAATCGTTTCAGCGATGGGTATAGGCGCTTATTTTGGCATGCCATTATCACCGCCTTCTGCCAGTGCGCCGACAATCATCCTGACTGTTGCAATTGCGAATTGCGTACATATTCTGGTCACCTTCATTCACGGTATGCGCAACGGCATGTTAAAGAATGATGCGTTAATGGAAAGCCTACGTCTGAATCTCCAGCCTGTGTTTCTGGCCAGTTTTACGACTGCACTGGGTTTTATGACCATGAATTTTTCTGATGTACCTCCATTTGGACACCTTGGTAATTTTGTATCTTTGGGCGTAGTCGTTTCATTTGTCTTGTCCGTGTCATTATTACCCGCGTTAATTTCACTGTTGCCGGTCAGAATAAAAGAGGTCAAGGAAGACGATAATCGTTTCATGGAAAAATTTGCCGAGTTTGTGATTAAAAAACGAACCGCGATATTTTGGGGAATGACCGCTGTCATAATATTGTTAGTTGCTGCATTACCGCGTAACGAACTGAATGATATTTTTGTGCATTACTTCGATGAATCAGTCACCTTCAGAACCGATTCAGACTTCATAACAAATAACCTGACTGGACTTTACAATATCGAGTATTCGCTCGAAGCAAAAGAGACGGGCGGCATCAATAATCCTGAGTTTTTAAAAGAAATCGATCGCTTTGCCAACTGGTATCGTGAACAACCGGAAACACTGCATATAAACATTTATACCGATATCGCAAAACGTTTGAATAAAAACATGCATGGGGATGATGAGTCATTTTATACCATCCCGGATGAACGCAACCTCGCAGCACAGTACTTATTGCTCTATGAGATGTCATTGCCTTACGGGCTTGATTTAAACAATCAGATCAACGTCGATAAATCGGCGACACGCATGACAGCAACGTTGAAAACAATCTCATCCAATAATCTAATTGAATTGGAAGACCGCGCACAACAATGGTTAAGTGAAAACACAACACACATTGCCCAAGCTGATGGAAGCGGCACCTCTATTATGTTTGCCAATATAGGCAAGCGTAATATCATCAGCATGTTAATCGGGACAACGGTTGCATTGATTATGATCTCGATGGTTTTAATCTTCGCACTACGTTCATTCAAGATCGGTTTCATCAGTCTGATACCTAATCTTGTACCTGCCGCGATGGGCTTCGGTCTCTGGGGCTTAACCGTCGGCGAAATTGGCTTATCGCTGTCCATTGTTACCAGTATGAGTCTAGGTATCGTCGTGGATGATACTGTGCATTTTCTGAGCAAATATCTGCGTGCCAGACGTGAGAAGGAACTTAATTCTGAAGACGCTGTGCGTTATGCATTCAAAACAGTCGGCCGTGCATTATTGATCACATCAATTGTGCTCATTGCCGGCTTTCTGGTCCTTTCAACATCCAGCTTTGAACTGAATTCAGGCATGGGATTATTAACAGCCGTTATCATTGCGTTTGCATTGTTTGCTGATTTTTTATTCCTGCCAGCCATACTAATGAAAATCGAGGGTAACACTGATGAGAAGAGTATCGACACGGGTCATACTGATAGCGACACTGTTAACACCACTGCTTAATACTGCCTATGCGGAAACACCAGAGGAAAAAGGTTTATCTATTGCAACTGAAGCAGACAATCGCGATACAGGCTGGACTGATCAAACTGCTAATATGAGTATGGTTCTGAGTAATAAACAGGGTGATACCAGCACGCGCATGATGTGCATAACCACACTTGAAGTACAAGACGACGGCGATAAAAGTCTGATTGTTTTTGACGATCCAAAAGATGTCAAAGGTACGGCATTTTTAAGTCACACACATTCATTAACACCCGATGATCAATGGCTATATTTACCCGCCTTAAAACGGGTAAAACGCATTTCCTCTTCGAATAAGTCAGGGCCATTTGTCGGTAGTGAATACGCCTATGAAGATCTTTCTTCGCAAGAAGTCGAAAAATACAAATACAAATGGTTGCGTGATGAAACACTGGATGGTCGAGATTGTTTTGTCATTGAACGCTATCCGCAATATGAGTATTCAGGTTATACCCGACAAATTGTCTGGCTGGATAAAATAATGTATCAGCCGCTTAAACTCGACTTTTATGATCGAAAAGATACTTTACTAAAAACATTATTGTTTATCGATTACAAACAATATCTTGATCAGTACTGGCGCCCTGACAGTATGCAAATGACTAATCATCAAAGTGGCAAAAGCACGACGCTGAGCTGGACCAACTATCAATTCAAGATCGGATTAACTGACAGAGATTTTGATAACAACACACTTAAACGGGCACGTTAAAAGCATTAGTCGTTACGTCCTTAGGCTGGCTATTTTACGAGCATTTATGAAACTGATTAATTCATCAAGGCTCTTTTTTTTATTGCTCTTGCCAACAATAGCTGCTGCTGGTGACTGGAGTGGCTACGCCGGACTCGAGTTCAGAGGTTTTACGCAAACAGCTCTGGACACTCGGCAGGATCATGCCACCAACTTCTCGTTTACATTCGAACCTGAGTATTATCATCGATGGGATAATGGCGATCAGAGTATTGCCTTTGTACCCTATGTCCGTCTGGACGAGCATGATAATGAACGCACACATCTCGATATTCGTGAATTAACCTATCTCAAGGCAGCGGAGAATTGGGAGCTACGTCTTGGGATACGTAAGGTATTCTGGGGTGTCACCGAATTTCAACACCTGGTCGATATCATTAATCAAACTGACCTGGTTGAGAATCTGGACACCGAAGATAAGCTAGGACAACCCATGGTTAATCTGGCATTGATTAATGACTGGGGCACAGTCGATCTATTTGTGATGCCCTACTTTCGTGAACGATATTTTCCCGGCACCAGCGGACGATTAAGAACCCTACCAGAGACCCGCCAGGATCGTTCTCGGTTTGAGTCTGCTGCCAAAGAAAAACATATCGATCTCGCTGCGCGCTATACACATTATTTTGGTGACTGGGATATTGGTCTTGCACATTTCTACGGCACCAGCCGTGAGCCACGTTTACTGCTCGGCGCAGAGACCAATGGCAGTCCGTTTCTGATTCCTTTTTACGATATTATCAACCAAACTTCTTTAGACATTCAGGCCACCAAGGGCAATATGTTGTGGAAGTTTGAAGGTCTACATCGTAGCGGCCAGGCCACGACCTATAACGCACTCGCGGCGGGTTTTGAATATACGTTTATCGGCATTCTGGATACTGCCATCGATCTGGGCGTGCTTGGTGAATATCACTATGACGATCGAGGCAAATCAGCTTTGAGTATTTTCGAGGACGATATCGGCATTGGCGCACGTCTGGCATTCAATGATGTGCAATCCAGCACGGCTTTAGTCGGTCTGGTCTGGGATCGTGATTCCGGTGGACAGTTCTTTAATCTCGAAGCCAGCAGACGTATTGGTGATAGTTGGCTATTGGAATTACAAGGACGCTTTTTCTTCGGCCAAAAACGTCGTGACCTCGCATTCAGCATCAATCGAGATGACTACAGCGAATTATTCTTAAGCTATAATTTTTAATTTTCCAATTAAATTCAGTCACTTAACTGTCATACTCTATCCAAGCGACGGGGCATCTATTATTTCCGCTTGAATGTTCTCTAAATGTTCTCTTATAATGAACCGTCCCTGAAAATAAGGCTTTGTTTTCAAGACACGACTCCCCAGTCGCTTCTGGTACAGGACGTACCAGCACCTGCTTAAGGCAGATTAAGCTCAGAAAACCACATTTTCTATGCTTCGTTGAACAAGTCTCACGGATGAGGCTTGCTCAACAACCTATTTCTGTTCGGGGAATAACCATGACAATAAAAACCTGGCCACGGGTGATCGCACTGGCCGATATGAATGCCTTCTTTGCTTCTGTTGAACAAGTCCATAATCCTGATTTAACGGGCAAACCAATCGGCATTACCAACGGACAGACCGGTACTTGCATCATCACCTCTTCCTATGAAGCGCGCTCCTTTGGCATTTGCACGGGGATGCGGGTCAAAGAGGCAAAACGTTTGTGTCCCGACTTCATACAGATACCCGCCAACCCCGTGCTCTATGCTGAAGTCTCAACGCGTATTATGGATTCGCTACAAGACATCTCACCCGATATAGAAATCTTCTCGGTTGATGAGGCCTTTATCGATCTAACCCGCTGTAAAAAGGTATGGGATACCACGCCAGAGATCATAGGCATGATGATCAAACGAAAAATATTCAGCGTGTCGCAAGTAAAATGCTCGGTCGGCATTAGTGGCGATAAATCGACTGCCAAGTGGGCGGCGAAACTGATGAAACCGGACGGCCTCACCATCATCCCGCCATGGGAAGCCGCAGCAAGATTAAGGGGCGTCGCCGTAACTGAACTCTGTGGCGTCAACAAAGGGATTGGCGCTTTCCTGGCAAAACGTGGCGCGTTCACCTGTGGTGATGTTGCTCGATTACCGATTAGCGTATTAGGTCAACGTTTTGGTAACCCCGGAAAACGGATCTGGTATATGTGCCAGGGCAAAGATCCGGACAAGGTACAAAACAATATTAAGCCACCAAAGTCGATCGGCCATGGCAAAGTCATGCCCCCGAACACAACCGCAAAAGATACGATTTATATGTACCTGGTTCACATGGCGGAAAAAGTCGCACAACGATTAAGGAAAAACGCTTTAAGCGCACAACGCTTTTATATTGGTTTAAAAACCAGACACGGTTGGCTAGGTAATAAATTCAAAACAGAATTTCCAACCAATGACAGCAAACCGATTATTGATCTTTGTAAGATCGTTATGTACCGATACTGGCATGGCGAAGGTATTCACCAGGTACAGTTAACGGCTTTAGACCCACGCGAAGAAAAAGGACAGGTGGATTTATTTGAAGATGATGACATCAAACACTATCAATTAAACAAGACATTAGATCGTATTAATGAACGTTACGGTGAGTTTACATTGGCGCCCGCCAAGCTGTTAAACCGATCAGACATGCCAAATGTGATTGCCCCGGCATGGAAACCTTATGGGCATAGACAAACAATACAAGATGCAAATCTAAAGAATAAAGAAACGGGAAATAACTAAAGACGCCTTTTAATATTATTTAATTTAGTGACCACAATCAAAAAGCAGATATTATTTTCAATACGAATACAGCACTCATAATGATCGGGATCTTGATTAGCCCAACGAAATCCTATATCCCATACGCTGAGGCTGCCTAATGTTAATGCCAAATTTCACCCCTATAAAGCACGTGATTTTATAATGTCCGCTTTGAAGTGTTATTTTTATTAATCATATTTCGGCCAGAAGCGGAAGTATAACCAAAAAAACTTTTGATTAGATAGAACTCTTGACCCCCTTAATAGCACAGCAGTTTCCGCCTTGTGCTTTAGCAACATATAAGGCTTTATCCGAATTTTTCATTAGTGTTTTGACTGTTCGTCCATCGGATGGGTACCAGGCGATGCCAATACTCATTTTAACTATAATTTTTTGTTTACTCACTACAATTGGGTTTCGGACACTATTCAAAATACGATTTGCGAGAATCTTGATGTCGTGGTTACTCTTGGTTTCTGGAGTGAGCATAATGAACTCATCTCCCCCATAACGTACAATTGTGTCTGTTGCACGAATCAGTTTATTTAATCGTTTCGCAATTGTCTTTAATACGGTATCGCCAGCCTGATGCCCATAAGTATCATTAATCTGCTTGAATTCGTCTATGTCTAAAGTCAACAAAGGTGTAATTGTCTTCGCTCGCTTGGATTGTAATATATTTTGATTGATTCGATCATTGAGTAAGACACGATTTGGTAATCCTGTTAAATAGTCATGCGTTGACAATACCTCTGCTTTCTTTTTCTCATTAGCTTGAAAAGCAAGTTCTTCCTTGGCGATGACCAGCTCAGCCGCACGTTTACCTTTCTCTTTCTTGGCGATGACTAACTCAGCCGCTCGTTTCTCTTTCTCTTTCTTAGCGATGACTAACTCAGCCGCAAGTTTAACTACCTCTTGCTTGGCGATGACCAACTCATCCGCACGTTTCTCTTTCTCTAAATTTTTAAAATCATTAGTCATGCATACGCCCCTATTATGCAGTACAAATAGCAGCATCTATGCCAAACCTTTTTTATCTATAAATTACATGCAGTTACTGCATTTATTAAGGTATTTAATATGAATTTTGACTGTGAATACGCGACATATTGGTGCGTTATATTTCTTAATGCAC
>CALKEZ010000040.1 GCA_938084745.1 uncultured Gammaproteobacteria bacterium | reverse complement strand
AAAGGAATGCTGAGTAAAAAATGCCATGCCTCAAGGGGTGCAGTTCCAAAAAATATATTCAGTTGAGGAATATAACTGATCATGCCAAGTAACATTAATTCAGTAGCGATTCCGATTAGTATCAGGTGATTACTAAATATACCCACCTTGAAGATGCTTTCTCTGCGGGTTCGACATATTATTACATCAGCAATTTGGCAAATAATGATCGAAGCAAAAAAACCGGTGATAGCGGTTTGATAAAGCGGATCGGCAGGAAGTAATCTTTCGCCCCATTGCCAGCCACCATGAAATAAAATCATAAAATAGGTAAAAAAACCTGCGGCCGCTTGTATCATCCCGACAATACCATAACTCATTGTGAGCAAGTTACGGCTAAGCAGTCTTTCCTTACGGGAACGTGGCAATTGTTTCATAACATCCGTTTCCGGTTTTTCTGCACCGAGGCCAAGCGCCGGCAATATATCTGTTCCCAGATCGATGGCCAGTATTAATACCACGGTCAGTGGTAGTGGTATATCGAGCACCACATAGGCAATAAAGGGCAGGATTTCAGGAATATTACTGGTCAGTATGTAAGCAATGAATTTCTTGATGTTTTCAAAAATGGTACGTCCTTCTTCAATGGCATCGACAATGGTGGCGAAGTTATCATCCATCAGGATCATGTTACTGGCTTCTTTCGCAACTTCAGTGCCCATTAAACCCATGGCCACACCCATGTCAGCATTCTTTAAAGCAGGCGCATCATTTACCCCATCACCGGTAACCGTC
The DNA here is from genome assembly GCA_938084745.1 of uncultured Gammaproteobacteria bacterium. Lineage (GTDB taxonomy): Bacteria > Pseudomonadota > Gammaproteobacteria > Eutrophobiales > Eutrophobiaceae > UBA7359. The sequence continues at coordinate 23,712 of CALKEZ010000040.1, read as the reverse complement.
ACAACTTCATTCATCGATTGCAATGTTTTAACGATGCGCAATTTCTGTATCGGGCTGGTTCGAGCAAAAATGATCTCGGGCGCCTGTAAGGCTTTGACGAGGCCAGGATCTGACATCGTTTCTAATTCATCGCCGCGTATTATCGTGCATTTGCCGGTAGCTAATCCGATTTGATTACCAATGGCCTCAGCGGTCAATCCATAATCCCCCGTGATCATCATTACGCGAATACCAGCCTTACGGCACTTTACAATTGCCTCGGGTACCTCGGGACGCGCTGGATCAAGCATGCCGACCAGCCCGACAAAGATAAAATGCTCTTCGTTAAAGTCAGCTTTTTCTATTTCTCGATAGGCAAGTGCAAGTACGCGTTCACCACGCCTTGCGAGACGTTGATACAACCTCAGGGTTTGTTCGCGTAAGCCAGCATCAAGCGGAACGATATTGTCTTCCAGTTGCATTCGGTCACATCGTGACAAGACAATTTCGGGAGCGCCTTTTAAGGCTGCAAACAGAAGCCCGTGTTCCGCAAACTCATGCGTGGTTATCATTCGTTTAGTGGCTGAATCGAAGGGATGTTCCTGAACACGCGTCCCTTTTATATAATCATTAACTGAGCTGAAGCGTTGTACATATACCAGTAGTGCACCTTCGGTTGGGTCACCTGAAAACCCGGTCTGCGTGATATAGGCATTGTTGCAAAGAACCATGATTTGCCATGCACGCTGCAATCCCTTTTCATGCAAACTCTCCCGATCCCAGGCCGCATATTCATGTTGATTAATGATAATGGTGTTCACGCTGATTCGGTTCTGCGTCAGTGTGCCGGTTTTGTCGGTACAAATTACCGTGGTGCTACCGAGTGTTTCTACACTCTCCAGATTTTTTATCAGTGCGTTTTTTTTGGCCATGCGTTTACTGGCCATTGTTAATGCTAATGTTACTGTTGGTAGCAATCCTTCAGGTACATTGGCAACAATGATCCCAATAGCAAAAATCAGGCTACCTAATGTTCCCTTACCAACAGCAATGCTGATCAGAAAAAACAAGATGCCGAGGATAATTGCAATAGTGCTGATGATTTTAATGAAATGTTTTAGCTCTCTACGTATCGGAGTATCGATAGTTTCCGTTTCTTTGGTTAAACGAACGATATTGCCGATCTGCGTTTCCATGCCAGTGGCATAAACCATTACTTTGCCATGACCACTCTGTACCAACGTTCCGGAGAAAACCATGTTTCGACTTTCCAGAATATTGTCATGCGTGCATTCCAGGTGGCGTAATTCCGGTTCACTTTCACCTGTCAGACTACTCAAATCGATCTTGAGTCGGTTGTGTTCCAGTAAACGACCATCCGCAGAGATACGATCACCTTCATAAAGGATCATGACATCGCCGGGCACCACCGTTTTCGCATCTATGCGTTGCTCTTTGCCATCTCTAACAACACTTACCATCACGGGTAGCATCTTGTTAAAGCTCTCGAGTATTTTTTCACTCTGTCGTTCTTGTAAGTAAGTGAATATTGCATTCAGAAATACAACGGCGAATAACGCGTAAGCGATATACAGGTTGCCCTGATTCGGATCAAGACGCTCAGCCAATAATGCGAGTGCACCACCTATTATCAGCAGTATGGCGAAGAAATTTTCAAATTGACGAAGAAATTTTTCGAGTTCAGAGGTTTTTTTTTGCACACGCAGTTCGTTGACACCGAACTGCTGTATGCGACTTTTAGCTTCGGTCGTGGACAAACCTTGCTCATCACTGTGCACTTGGCTGAATAAATCAGATAAGGAAATTTTGTGTTCCTGCGCCATTACGTTAATAGCCCGTGACATATAACGTTGAAAATATAAGCTGCTGAATTATCACGCTGTCTCAATAAAGCTGTCATTAAGTTGCCTGATATAACAAACCTTGACGGATTAAATATTTTTCAATTTCCACACTGATAAACACGATGATGGGTAGTGTTAAACAGATAGCGAGTTCTTCCATACTTAATGGATTGGTTTTAAAAAATACATTAAAGAGAGGCAAATAAATAACGCATAACTGCAAGCTGACTGTAATAATGATAGCGCCTAACAGGTGGAGGTTAGATCTCAGGCCGATAGTGAAAATTGAATCACGTTCCGATCTAATCGTCAGTGCATGTGCAAGTTGGCAAAAGGTTAAGACGGTAAACACCATTGTTTGCCAGTTTTCCAACTCATTTTTATAAGCCCATGCCTGACTGAAGATAGATAAGCCGCCTATCAATAAACCGACCCAAACCATGTGTTGCCACGTACCATGAGCAAAGATGCTCTCATTGGGCGGGCGCGGTGCGCGTTTCATAATGCCACGCTCATAAGGTTCCGCAGCTAATGCCAGGCCCGGCAATCCATCTGTGACCAGATTGATCCAGAGTATGTGGATGGGTAGTAGCGGGATCGGCAAACCGAGGAATGGCGCAAGAAATAAAGTCCATATCTCGCCAGCATTACTGGTCATCGTATACTTGATGAATTTACGGATGTTATCGAATATCCTGCGGCCTTCTCGTATTGCTGAAACGATAGTAATGAAATTATCATCCAGCAACACCATATCTGCAGCCTCACGCGCAACGTCGGTGCCCTTTTTTCCCATGGCGATGCCAATATCAGCCTGCTTTAAAGCAGGGGCATCATTAACGCCATCGCCGGTCATTGCGACATACTCACCGTTTTCTTGTAGTGAATTGACGATATCTATTTTTTGCTCGGGATTGACGCGGGCAAAGACTCTGGTTGCCCGAACGTTTAATCTAAATTCTTCTTGCGTTAAGCGAGCAATCTCCTGCCCGGTTAAGACTGTTTCATGCGTACCTATAATCCCCAAGCGTTGGGCAATAGCACGTGCTGTACCGGGATGATCTCCGGTGATCATGACGGGTGTAATACCCGCCGTCTTGCAGGTGGCGACGGCATCAGCCGCTCCTTCCCGTGGAGGATCAATCAAACCTACCAGAGCAAGCAAGGTAAGGTCGCGTTCAATATTGTCCGGGGAGAGATCTGTCGGCTGTTTGGCGAATCGACGATAGGCAAATGCCAGTACCCGGTATCCTTCTTGCGCCATCGTAGCGGCTTCATGCAGGATAGTTTCTTTATCCAGTATGGCTTCGCCATCGTTGCGAAGTATCGTTTTGCAATAAGGCAAGACCGCTTCAGGCGCACCCTTTATGTAAGCGATGATGTCAGTTTGAGTTTGATGTAAAGTTGCCATGCACCTGCGCTCAGTATCGAAGGGTATCTCGCCTCGGCGTGGCGTTTCCTGTTCCAGTCGCGTTTTATTAAAACCTGATTCCAAGGCACTGTTGTAAAGCGCCACTTCAGTCGGATCGCCCGTCAGTTCACCTTGCGCATTTATTTTTGTATCATTACTCAGTGCCATTGCACTGGCCAGAAGAGTATGAGGGTGATTGTGGTTTGTTAATGATGGTGAAAGCTGTGGCTGTCTTTTTCTGTCAATATGAAACGTGTCCACATACATCTTATTTTCAGTGAGTGTGCCGGTCTTGTCACTACAGATATAAGTGATCGAACCCAATGTCTCAACAGCGGGCAGGTGACGGATCAAGGCATTCTGTTTGATCATTTTTTTCGCGCCTAATGCCAGAGAAATGGTCACCACTGCCGGAAGTGCTTCAGGTATGGCAGCAACAGCTAAACTAATTGCTGTCAACAGCATCAGCACCGTATCTTCGCCGCGCAATAAACCCGTGATAAAGATAATGGCGCAGACTGCTAAAATAACCATAGCCAGGTGTTTCCCGAAACGTGCCAGACGTTTTTGTAACGGCGTCTTGTCACTTTCAGCTTCAAGCAATAGAGAAGCAACACGACCAAGCTCGGTATTCATTCCTGTCGCCACCGCGATAGCGCTACCACGGCCACTAGTGACCAGCGTGCCCTTGTAAGCCATGTTTAGTCGGTCACCAAGGGGTAGATCGGTTTGTTCAGACGCTTGAGTGTTTTTAATCACTGTTTGTGACTCACCGGTAAGTGCAGACTCATCAAGCGTAAGTTTGGCCGTTTCAAAAAGATGCAAGTCTGCCGGAATAACGTTGCCTGCTTCCAGCAAGACAACATCACCGGGCACTATATTGTAAGCCGGGATTTTCTCTATATTTCCATCGCGTAATACCTGAGCTTCAGGTGTCGCCATCAAGCGCAATGCGGCTACTGCTTTTTCTGCTCGGTATTCCTGTATTGAACCGATTAATGCATTGAGTGTAACAATGATAAAAATTGCGATTGTGTCTTGAGGTTCACCAATTAAGCCGGAAATGATAGCCGCAGCGATAAGAATAAGTATTATAAAATCTGTAAATTGTGCCACGAACATTTTCAGGAAAGAACGTTGTTTTGCTTCTGCAATTTCATTGCGTCCAATACTGAGCAGACGGTCGTTTGCATTGATGTGGGAAAGCCCAGATCCGGTATTCACTTTCAGTTGTTTTTGAACATACTCGGTCGTTTTTGTATGCCAATCCGGTGACGGGATGCTATTAGTTTTCAAACGTGGGACCCTTAAAATAATTTTTCAGAGGGTGGAAGTTAAAATAAAATTTAACGCCTGTTAATTTTTATGACTTTTTTTATAAACTATTAATTCGATTGATAAATATAAATCTCATTTAATCTTTTCGAATTGATTTATATCAATTTCTAACGATTTATTTTTGTTAGCCTTAACAAAGGATAGGGAGTTTGTATGAGTAGGATTGCTTAGTAGAGGGTTCAGTGAATGCAGGCAGGAGTTTGGCAATAGTGTATGTCAAATAATGGTTTAACAGGCTGTCATTAATTATTAAAATGAAAAACAGTTATGGATAAAGAAGTGACCTTCACAGAAGATCTTGACTCATCAAATATCAGGATAAAACAGTTTGATCGTGCCAGACGACATCTGGCGGATCTTAAGCAAGGACTAATCGAGTTTTTGTGTCATCCAAAACGGTCTATTTGTGTGAGCTTTCCGATAGAAGTTGAAGATGGATCAATTCGAACGTTTCAGGGCTTTCGTGTTTTACACAATAATTCTCTGGGACCAGGAAAAGGTGGTATTCGTTATCACCCTGATCTTGATTTAAGTGAAGTAGTCGGACTTGCTTTTCTAATGACATGGAAATGTGCGCTGATGAATTTACCCTATGGGGGCGCGAAGGGAGGGGTGGTTTGTAATCCCAAGGAGCTTTCTGAAGTTGATTTAAGACACATCACGCGTCGATTTATTTCCGAACTGGGTGATAACATCGGGCCCTACACAGATATACCCGCACCCGATATGTACACTGATGAAAAAACGATGTCATGGATTTATGATACCTACGATATTATGCATCCGGGCAGAAATAACCGCCCCGTTGTTACTGGCAAACCCATCAGTCTGGGTGGATCATTTGGACGACATGAGGCTACAGCAAGAGGCGTACTCAATGCCACCGAGCACTTTCTAAACAAGTCACCTTTGAACGGGCTTGATGATCTTGATGGCGCAACTGTCGTCATCCAGGGCTATGGGAATGTTGGCTCGATTGCCGCACATCTGTTTCGACAAGCAGGTGCCAAAATCATTGCGATAAGTGATTCACAAGGCGGAGTATACAAAAAAGCCGGTCTTGATTTGATCGCACTTGATCAACATAAACAGGAACAAAACACAGTTGTCGGTTTACTGGATACAACCAGTGTTAGCAATAACGACCTGTTAACGCTGGAATGCGATATTCTGATTCCCGCAGCAATTGGCAACCAGATAAACCAAAACAACGTCGAACAAATAAAAGCTCGCGTGATAGTTGAAGCAGCTAATGGACCGATTACACCCATAGCAGATGATACCCTTTTAGCCAAAGGCATTCCTGTGATCCCCGATATTCTGGCTAATGCGGGTGGTGTTATTGTTAGTTATTTTGAATGGATGCAGAACCTGGAAAATGAACAATGGACCTATGATGAAGTAAATGAAAAGTTAAGAAGGAAAATGGATAAGGCGGTTGAAATTGTTCTGGATTGTCATAAAACACTCATTGCCAATCAGGATGACGATAAAGCTGTAGATTTAAGAACAGCAGCACTGGTTGTCGCTATCCGTCGTATTGCAGATGTGACCCTTAGCCGGGGTATCTGGCCATAATGATATTTATTCGAACGGCTAAAATGAAGAAGATAAAAAACGCTTAAAATTACCTGATGGATATCATATGAGTATTGCCATTCATCATTATTGATATCGTTAGTAAATTTCATAATGTTTCGCTGTTCCTGTTATTCGTTGATGCTAGCCGCACTTAGCAAGATCACTTCTATCTCTTCTATAATCTCCTCCTGTCGAAGCACATTACATTGTTGCGCCAGCTGTGCTAACTGATCATCAAGATGTCTCACCGCGCCATCAAGGTGAGTTACCCGCTTATGGTTTTGTTCCATTAGTGATGTATACAACAGGGCATGTAAATTTGCGAACAGGCAAGTTTCATTATCGAACCTGGTATATAGCGCTTGTCGTAACGAGGGCAGTGTATCGCAAGCGATAACGACGACCGGACCATGCACTTCCACGATCACTCCAGTCGCTGCCTGAGCTTGTTTCGTAATGCTTGAACTATTTGACATGTATTCACCGGCTGCGCAGTGATAAATAAAATTAACATCAACGGCGATTGAAATAACAATGGTCATGATCAATTGAATATTAAATATTATTTATTACAGCCAGACCTTGATTTAAATCAAGTCGCTGCATGATAAAAGAGGTGAATATAAAATATGCAGAGTATGTTCTTTTACTTTGATGTGTTCACTGACATTTTTATAGCAGGTTAATTTTTAAAAGAGATTATTGAATATTGTTTGTCATTATAAAAAAGACGTCAGTGGTAAAAAAATGATAATGCAAAAAAAAGACTTGGTTTAGCATGATCTTAGATAAGCACGTTCTGGGCTCAATATTCATATCATCTAATTGTTTGGAGAATAATAGTGCCGATTCAGAATGAAAATATTGCCATCATTTTTGAAGAAGTCGCTGATCTGCTTGAGATTGAAGAGGCTAATCCATTCAGGGTACGTGCCTATCGCAATGCCGCGCGAACACTGCGTTACTTATCACGAGATGCATACAAACTGGTTGCCGCAGGTTTTGATCTGACCACTTTGCCCGGCATTGGTAAAGATCTTTCCGGAAAAATACAGCAAATAATCAAAACCGGAAAACTGGATGTGCTTGATAGATTACACAAGGATATACCCGCGAGCGTTGAAGAGTTATTAAGACTCCCTGGTCTCGGACCAAAGCGCGTCCATATACTGTTCCACGAAATGGGAATAAAAGATATAACGGCGTTAGAGAGCGCCGCTCGGAAAGAAGAACTACGGACCATGCCAGGATTTGGAATTAAGACCGAGCAACGGATTCTTGATGCTATCAATTCAAAAAAATCATCAGAAAAACGTTTTTTACGCAGCTTTGCCATGGCGCATGCCGAGCCCTTACTAAAGTACCTGAAGCAAGGAAAAAATATTAAACATGTTGTTATTGCCGGCAGCTATCGTCGTGGCCGGGAAAGTGTGGGTGATCTGGATATATTAATCACCATAAGCGGTTCCTCTTCCAGCTCGGTCATGCAAAGAGTCGTTGATTATGAAGAGACAGATAAAGTGATCTCTATTGGTTCTACCCGTGCAACGGTGATATTAGGTTGTGGATTGCAAGTCGATATAAGGATACTAGCCGAACAGAACTTTGGTGCTGGCCTACATTATTTTACCGGTAGTAAAACGCATAATATTCAACTTCGTAAACTGGCTCAGCGACAAGGGTTGAAAATAAACGAGTATGGTGTCTTTCTGGGAAATAAACGCATAGCCGGTAAAACTGAAGAATCTATTTTTCGATCAGTTGGTATGCCTTACATCCCACCACAATTACGAGAAGGCAGCGGCGAGAATGAAGCGGCACGCAATAACCAGTTACCGGACCTGATTGATTTATCGGATATACGTGGCGATTTGCATTCGCATACTATAGCTACTGACGGTCAGGCAAGCTTGAAAGACATGGCGCTAGCAGCGAAAAAGCAAGGTCTGCAGTACCTCGCCATTACCGACCATTCGAAACACTTGACCATAGCGCATGGACTCGGAACCGATGCGTTACTGAAACAGATTGATGAGATAGATAAACTGAATGAGGAACTTGAAAGCATCAAGTTACTAAAAGGTATAGAAGTCGATATTCTTGAAGACGGTAAACTTGATCTGCCCGATGCGTTATTGGCAAAACTCGATTTGGTAGTTGGCGCTATACACAGTCATTTCAATTTATCCAGAGAGAAGCAAACAAAGCGTATCATCCGGGCTATGAGTAACGATTATTTCTCTATTTTGGCGCATCCCTTTGGGCGATTGTTATTTGAGCGTGAAGCGTATGATATCGATCTGGAAAAGATATTGGACAAAGCGAATGAACTGGGTTGTTTTCTTGAATTAAACAGTCAGCCAAAACGGCTGGACTTAGCGGATAATTATTGCAGATTGGCTAAAAACAAAGGGGTGCTTATCAGTATCAACAGTGACGCACACAGTCAGGATGATCTAAAAAACATGATGTTTGGCATTGAGCAGGCAAAACGGGGTTGGTTGGAAAAGGGCGATGTGTTGAACACACGTCCCTTGAAGCAACTTGAAAAACTGTTGAGAAAAAAGTAGTAGTATTAAGAATACAAGCTATTCAAGTGTTCTTTATATTATTCTATCAGGCGCCATTTCCCATCGGGTTGTTGGCAGGCAACACCATAGGCATCTTCGGTACGACCGTCTATGGTAATCGTTTGATAAAATTCACGGCAATAATCCCCCGAGTCAGAATAGCCATCACGTTTGGGCGTGATGCTGCCATAATTTCCGCTAGCGCTATTGGTCCAGGTAATATTTTCACCTAAAGGTGCGGTATAGGATTTTACAATTGATTGATTCGCCTTCATCCGGTCAACTTCGTCCATAGAACGACCAACTTCACTACCGAGAAGAGCGCCAAGCAATACGCCGACGGAAGTACCAACTAATTTTCCCGTGCCTGAGCCAAACTGGGCGCCTAATAGTCCACCTAATGCGGCACCTGCCAAACCACCCGTGATTTCTCTTTCGCCACGGTAAGATTGAGAAGAGCAACTCATCATAAACAGGGCAAATACCAGTAGAAAAACGTTTATACATTTCATCTTACTATCTCCGAATATACAAAACCGTAACGAGCATCAAGTTTCGAGTAACCGCTATAGCCTGGTAGAGCATTGAACCCGAACTCTCTTAATGAAAAGTCGTACAAGCGTAAAATAAAGCTATAGATTTGCACTGATGTAGATCAGATAAATAATACTTTTGGAAATATTCCTGAGCTTCATTTTTGACGATGATATTTTTTAATTGCTTTTTTAACGTCACCGATTTTAAATCCATAACGAATTTTTAAATCAGCTAGCGAATCTTCCCGGGAGATTGAATCTGGCAGATTCAATGCTGTAATTAGATAGCTTGCCGGGACGTTATTGGTCTTTTCTATATCGAGCAATGTCATCGTCCCGCTTACTTGTAGATTACTATAAGTAACACTGTTCGCAGCATGCGGGTAAGATGACTGTGTTTCAAGTGTCTTAACCGGGCTCACTAATAGACCGATAGATAGCGCAATTAACGCTAATAGCCCGGTCACTCCCAAAACGAGGCGGTAGGAAGGTACTTGATGCGGTCGTCCGCGAACTACACTGATGATCCAACGTGCATGCAGCACAAGATGGAGTGTCAGAACCCCAAATAAGATGATCGCCGTCCAGAAATGCAACTGGCCCCATTCGTGTCTGTTCAAACCTGCCATTGTTGAGGCATACCCGCTACCCGGCGGCAATAAATAATGCATCAAAATCCCGGTTGTAGTCAGCAAGACAAAACCGATAAAGGCGATAACATCAGTAATGAAATTTAATCGGGTACGTTGCATTGAGATGTCACGGGAAAAAAATCAGGTAAGTAACACAGCAAGCAGGCCGGTAATAAAAATGCCGTCAAATGTTCCCGCACCACCGATAGAAACCATAGTCGCTCCCAGGTGACGTACGTTTTTTAATCGCAACAAGTCAGCACCAATTAATACACCCAGTGTTCCGGCTATATAGGCGAGGGTCGCACGTTGTTCACCACCTAGTGCTATTGCGCTTATCGCTGCTGTTAATGGTGCAACCAGTATCGGCATGCCTATGCCAACTCCCGGGACAGGACGACTAAAAAGATAACTTACTAAGGTAACCGCTATGAGACAAATAGACGTCTCGATAAACGCAGGCGAACGATGCAAGAAAAGATATAAACAAAAGAGTATGGGTATAACCCCGCCGCCGACATTAATGGCAATGATGATTTTATGATTAAACTGATTCGTTACCCGGTGCAGCATGAAATTGCGAATGTTCTGCTCGGGATTAACGGGTTGATCGGTTTCAACAGCCATAATCGGGATGTTAATAATGCTGCTTAACAAAGAGGCGAACAGTAATAAAATACCACTGCTATTTGACAAGCCAAGTTTCTGGAAAGTGATGGAAATTAAACCAAGTTGTACCATCGCCATTAACATGCCAAGTAAACACAGCAGTAAAAATAATGGCAGTAACGAAAACGAGTATCTCATTAAGTAAATTAGCCTGCGCGGTTTGTTTAGATTTTAATCTTGATACAGCATGACATTTTAAAAGTGTTCTCGATTGATCTAGATCAGATTACTTTAAATGTAATCAGCTAGAATTGCTGAAAACTGAGTAATTAATTTTGCAATAGTGAAAGGAGGGTGTCGTGTCATCGAAACAATTAAAAGAATACCTGACCGAGGAAAACGTTAAGTTCAAAACGATTAACCATACGACGGCTTTTACGGCACAACAAACCGCGCAATCGGCGCATATCTCTGGCCATGAAATGGCAAAAACAATCATTGTCAAGATCGATGGCGAAAAGGCCATGGCCGTGCTACCCGCAACAGAACAAATTGATCTTGACCTCCTCAGACAGGCAACAAAAGCGAAAGAGGTTAGTTTTGCTACTGAGTCCGAGTTTATGCCCCTGTTTTCAGAATGTGAAATTGGTGCCATGCCGCCATTTGGCAATCTATATCATATGGATGTCTATGTGGAAGAGGACTTGAGCAACAATTCGATGATTGCATTTAATGCCTGTTCGCATAATGAGCTTATCGAGATGTCCTATAAGGACTATACCCGAATTGTAAAGCCGAAGGTTGTCAGAATTTCAAGCCAGTACTCAACGGTATGAGCATATTTATCATTATGTAAAGACGATAGGTGACACAATGAATAAATCACAAGAATTTACACTGACACCAACAGACCGTATAAAATCCAGGCCGACTCATATTAAATCGGATATTGATTCCAGGGTTGGAGCTACCGCTACCGAATTTGATAAATGGCTAACAAGAAAGTTGTTGGGCGCTATTGGATTTCCAAACATTTCAATTCAGCTTTGGAATGATGAAACGGTTAAACAACATGAAGAAACCTCTGTTGCGACAGTCATTGTTAAGAGTCGCGCAGCACTATTAAAATTAATCATCGATCCTGAATACTACTTCGGCGAACTTTTTAGTAGTGGCGAGATAGAAGTAGAGGGTGATTTGCATGCTTGTCTTGAAGCCATCTATCGCACAATACGAAGTTCACATAATTATTTTTTTTTAAATACGTTAAAGAAGTATCGCCGTAGGAAAAATTCACCAAAGCACGCGCTGCTTAATATTCATCAGCATTATGATATCAGCAATATGTTTTATCAGGCATGGCTTGATAATGCGGCCATGCAATATACCTGTGCCTACTTTGAAAGTCCTGATATGACGCTCGAGCAGGCACAGCTTGCAAAGATGCACCATATTTGTAGAAAACTTGAATTAAAACCAGGTCAAACTGTGGTTGAGGCTGGATGCGGTTGGGGCGGTTTTGCGCGTTTTATGGCGCAAGAATATGGCGTCAACGTTAAAGCATATAATATTTCACATGAACAGCTTTCCTATGCGAATGAACAAATCAGGAAATCAGATGTATCCGATAAAGTTGAGTATATAGAGGATGACTACCGCAATATAACGGGCAAGTACGACGTTTTTGTTTCGGTTGGTATGTTGGAGCATATTGGTATTGAGTATTACCATCAGCTTGGTGCCGTTATTAATAGCTGTCTTAACGAACAAGGTCGTGGCCTGATTCATACTATTGGCCGGAATGAGCCCGGTCTATTGAATGCGTGGATAGAATCACGTATTTTCCCCGGCGCCTGTCCGCCATCGTTGGGACAAATGATGCAGATATTTGAACCTTATTCCTTCTCTATACTGGATATTGAAAACCTGCGCTTACATTATGCAAAAACGCTGGATCATTGGTTACAACGGTTCGAATCTAATCAGGATGAGATCCAGAAAATGTATGACGAGGCCTTCATACGCGCCTGGTATTTATACCTGACAGGTTCAAAAGCAGCATTCACTTCTGGCACAATGCAGTTATTTCAAGTGTTGTTCACACGGCCCCATAATAATGACTTGACCTGGTCGCGTTCTCATCTTTATTCCCGTTAGTCATTTTAATAGAGAAGGGTGCAGTTATGAATCATTGTGATGTTCTCATTGTTGGTGGCGGTCCAGCAGGTTCATCACTCGCCTGGGCTTTGCGTAATAGCGGCCTCGACATCATGCTGGTAGACCGTAGTTACTTCCCACGTAACAAAGTGTGTGCCGGCTGGATCACGCCAAAAGTTCTCAATGCCTTGCAAATTGATATCAATGATTATGCACGGCATAACATCATTCAACCCGTACACGGGTTTCGCATCAGTCTCATGGGGAGTGAACCGGTTAAGATTGATTATGCTGGAGAACCCATTAGCTATGGTATTCGTCGTTGTGAGTTTGACCATTATTTACTGCAACGGATTAATGCAGAAATAAAGCAAGGATTTTCTATCGAGAGTATACGACCAGTTGGAAAAGAATGGCTTGTGAATAATGATATTCGAACGGCGTTAATAATTGGTGCCGGTGGCCATTTTTGCCCAGTCGCTAGACAGATCAATAACGGCAATAAAAAAGAGATTGAAAAAATTGTCGCACAGGAAATCGAAATTGAATGCACTGATGCGGAATTAGCTGCATGTGATATAGATCGTACTATTCCAGAATTGTTTTTTTGTGAGGATTTGAAGGGTTATGGCTGGATATTCCCTAAAGGTAATGTTTTGAATATTGGTCTGGGCAGAGAAGACAACCGACAATTATCTCATCATGTTAAAAAATTCAGTGAATATCTATTGCGGCATAACAAGCTACCTAAAAACCATGCATTGAAATTTAACGGCCATGCTTACCAACTCTACAAGCAAACGCCTCGTCATATAATAGACGATGGCATGTTATTGGTGGGTGATGCCGCTGGTTTAGCCTATAGTCAAAGTGGCGAAGGAATATGTCCTGCAATTGAATCGAGTCTGCTGGCAGCAAGCGTCATTGAACAAGCACAAGGTAACTATTCCAGAGAACAACTCGGGAGTTATCCTGTTTTAATAGAACGCCACTTTGGCAAACGTCAGCTGTATAGCAAAGACAACGTGATAACAAAGCAGATTAAAAAATATATGGCTAACAAACTATTAAAGTCAAAGTGGTTCGTGCGTCACATTGTTTTAGATAAATGGTTTTTACACACCAATTCAAAGCTTTTGAAAATTTAATTATGTATTAAATCGCAAGACGCTTTTTTATGGCCCTGGATTTATCTTGCCCCTGCCAATTTCCAACCCCGGAATGATGATTTTAGTTTCGCTAAAATAAAGCGTTACCTGTAATTTATTTAATTCTGTAATATCATTCTGCAATTTAATGAATGACGGGTTTATGGGGTTAAAATGGAATCAGAAAAAATGAACAACGGTTCAAAAAACAGCCCTAAACATCAGGTGCTCTATAAGTTTATTTTCGTCTGTGTTTTATTGCTGGCTTATTTTTCATACCTTAGTTATGAGTATGATGTGTTGACCGGCGGCATAGCTTCGCTAATAACCTGGAGTTTTTTTGTTTTATGCACGCCTGTCGCAGATGCTGGCTTCCTGATAGATTTTCCACTTCGTCTTGTGTTTGGCATACGCATGATAATCTCTGAGATCGTCGTATGGGGTGTTGCTATTTTGATTAACGTGACTGCATTAGCCTCATTTCAGGAATACTACGATCTCACCCCGGTCACAAGATTGGCCTATGCGATTATAACAACACCCTATCCGTACTGGGGAGTGATTGTTCTTTCCGGCATTGGTACTTTTATGTCTATCCGGTTTGGTGATGAATTAATGGATGTCATACATCACAGAGACCGCGATTTTTTTCATAAACATAATTATAAATATGAAATTCTGTTAATCATTTTTTTTATACTTGTGGTTATGGATTACTACGAGCTCACCTCAAGTCTTCATATTGAGCTCAGTAAGTTGCACTAAGGGAATGTGCTTTTAATTCGCTGTTCTTTAAAGTGATATCAATTTTTAGCATGGGGTAAAGTTCTGGCTGCCTTTCCGGGTACCAACCGGCCAATAATATTAATTGCAGTTTAATTCACACATGAGCTACGCTGATAAACATCATTAAAGCCGTCCGGTTTTAACTTTTTTACTACTGAAAAATAGTGAGTTTTGAACATGAAAGATTTCTCCGAACTAAAAAACTATTTGTTTAATAGTCTTCATCAATTCATCCAAAGTGTTAATGACTATTTGCCCAACCTGTTCGGGGCACTCATGTTATTGATTATTGGCTTGCTGGTTGCCTGGATGGCCAAATGGCTTATCAAGCGGCTGGGCGATGCTATCGATCGAATTATCCAGTTAATGGGCATGAGTCACTTGCAACTAAGGTTGAAGTGGGCCATCACCGATATCCTGGCCTGGCTGGCATACTGGGTCATCGTTTTACTCTTTGTTCGAGCTGCTTTGGACAGCCTGAATCTGCCCTCATTGGTCGATATGTTGGGCCGCTTATTTACCTTTTTACCCAATATCTTCGTTGCTACTCTAATCATCGCAGGCGGAACACTCTTTGCGAATAGTGTACGAGAGAAAATTCATGTTAGTGGCAGTAATATGGGCTTGCAGCAGTCAGAACTTTTGGCTGGCATTGTACGTTTTATCATCATCATCCTCTCTGTCATTATCGGATTGGCTCAAATCGGTCTGGATGTCGGTCTACTGGAACAGATACTTACGATTTCGTTCGCCGCTATGGCTGGCTCCATTGCGCTCGCTTTTGGTCTGGGGGCAGGTTCAACGGTATCGAATATTATTTCTTCGAAATATGTGCGGAAAAATTACCAAGTTGGACAGCGAATCCGTATTCAGAAACTGGAAGGCAAAGTACTGGAAATTCTCCCGGGCGGCGTAATGCTGGATACAAAATCAGGACGAACATTTATCCCGGCGAAAATCTTCAATGAAGAAGCCAGTATATTACTGGACAACGAGAATATTGATGAGCATTAATACGATTGCGTTGTATTTATTGTCCGAGCATCCGAAAGATGCGGCGAGAGCATTGGAACAATTTGAACCGGAGGCACTTGCAGAATATCTGGATACTGTTCCCGTTAATACGGCGGCAAACATTGCGCAATTCATGGTGCCATCAATTGCGGTCAGTGCCCTGAAAAACATGCCTATAGATAAATCAACCAAGATTGTGATGCAATTGGGCGTTGAACGTGGTGCATTATTATTACAAAGAATGAGCGGCAATATCAGGCTGGATTTTGTCAGTCGCATGTCTCCTGTCTTTGCAAATATGATCCGCTTGGTACTACGTTATCCGGTAGGGACTGTAGGACAAGCGATGAATCCAAATGTTTTAACTGTGCAGGAAGATCTTACTGTTGCAGAAGTATTAAGAGTCATAAAAAATTCAGCCGAAATCCTGCACAATGATATTTATATTATTGATCATAAACAGCATCTAGTCGGTCAGGTCGCTGTTAGACAATTATTGGTATCAGCATCGGATTTAAAAATGAAGAAGATGATGAAAATGTCAGTGCGTAGTCTTGCTGCAAGAGTCAATCTGAAGAGTATCAAAAACCTGCCTGAATGGCATAGTCATGAAAGTTTTCCAGTAGTCGATCATAAAGGTGTGTTTCTTGGTGTGTTGGATCGTGCTGCATTAAATGAATCAATGAATATCAATACCCGGGACGAGGCCGAGCCTGAACTGGCAGGAACGGCACTTGCTGTTGCTGAATTATTCTGGGACGCCTGTGCCAATATGATTATCCCCAACCAGACATTATCAAGCAGAGATAATAAAAATGAGTGAATCGAGCCATTTAATAGACAACCAGTTATACCAGGTACTGTTTGATAAATATCCAACAGAGGCAGTACGCCAGTTGGAGCAACTGGATACGGATGATGTTGGCAAAATATTAAACGATTTGCCGGTAGCAAAAACACTTAAAATATGGGAACGATTTTCCCCGCAACTAGCCGCAAAAATTCTGGAAGAATTACCGGATAGTTATGCCGGTGAGTTAATGCAAAAAATCGAGCCTAATCGCGGTGCCAGCATATTACTGGCCATTACAGACATTGAACGACGCGAACAAATCATAATGGCAACCGATCAAACAGCCGCATCCGATTTGCGACGTGCCTTGTCCTATGAACGAGATTCTGCTGGCTCCCTGATGGAATCCCGGGTGATGTACTTTCGTCCCGACGCCCTGGTCTCTGAGGTTATTAATATACTCAAGAACAGGCCCCGAGGCGCATATCGTAAATTGTATACGGTTGATCATAACAACCATCTATTGGGTATGGTTGATATTGAGGATCTGGCATTGTCAGACCATGACAACACCCTGTCCCAAATTGAAAGTAAACCACCGTCAGTTATTAGCGTAAACGCGCCTAAGGAAGAATTAGTCGCAGTGTTTGAAAAATACAGGGTAACGGATTTACCGGTCGTTGATTTTGAAAATCGATTTGTTGGTGTGGTACGTTATCATACTTTACTGGAAGCCGCACTTGAGGAAAACAGTGCCGATCTACAGACCATGGTTGGTGTAAGTCGTGATGAACGTGCATTATCACCAGCATCGTTTGCCTTTAAAAAACGACAACCGTGGTTACAGATAAATCTGTTGACGGCATTTATGGCTGCGGCCGTAGTCGGGATTTTTCAGGATACAATAGAGTCTTATACGATGCTGGCGGTGTTGTTACCCGTTGTTGCCGGTCAATCAGGTAATACCGGTGCCCAGGCGCTGGCTGTAACATTACGTGGTCTGGCCCTGAAAGAGATCTATCCACGAATGTGGTCCAGAGTGATGTTTAAAGAATTCAAGGCGGCACTGGCTAATGGTATTGCCGTTGCGTTAACGACAGCGATAGCTGTTTATTTCTGGAGTGATTCCAGTGGCCTTACACTGATCATTTTTATATCAATGATCTTGTCGATGGTCATTGCCGGTGTTGCCGGAGCCGTGATCCCCGTCATGTTAACTGTTTCAGGTCAGGACCCGGCGCAATCTTCTACAATATTTCTTACCACGATTACAGACATTGCCGGTTTTTTCAGTTTTCTCGGCATAGCAACATTGTTTATTACCCTGCTTTAATGATGATGCTTTAGCCATGAAAATAATGAAGTATAAAGACTATCAATACTGAAACTTCAAGAGCAACGCAACACAAAGTAAGGCGGTAAACTATTCGTAGCTTATCTGATAAGATTCATGTTTTGTGTTCGTCAGTTATTAATACGGACATCCCTTGCATTAAACATAGGTGTATTTATGAAGTTAAGTCCTGTTATTTTAGCCGGCGGTGGGGGCACTCGCTTATGGCCCTTATCCAGAGAACATTACCCAAAACAGTTTTTATCCTTGTTGGGTGATAATACCTTAATACAAAATAGCCTATTAAGACTCGATGGTCTTAACACTTCGGTTGAAGTCTCCGAACCGGTGATTATTTGTAACGAAGTACATCGCTTTCTTGTTGCCGGACAGAGCACCCAGATTTCACGCGCGATTAGTCGTTTTATTCTTGAGCCTGTCGGTCGTAATACTGCTCCGGCATTAACTACAGCAGCCATGGATCAACAAGCACAGCATGGTGATGCCATTATCCTCATGATGCCGGCTGACCATGTTATTAAAAATCACGATGCCTTTCAGCTAGCGATAGCCGCAGGTGTCGAAATAGCATTGGATAATAAACTGGTGACCTTTGGCATCAAGCCGACATCAGCAGAGACAGGTTATGGTTATATTCATATCGGTAATGAAACACAAACGATCAATAATCATGCTATACACAGGATAAGTGGTTTCAAGGAAAAGCCGAATCTTTCTACAGCAGAGCAGTATGTATTATCCGGCGAATATCTCTGGAACAGCGGTATCTTTATGATGAAGGCTTCGGTCTGGCTGGATAAAATCAAACACTACCAGGCGGAAATTTATAATGCCTGTCTTTCATCGTTTGAAAAAGGAACAGCGGATGGTCTTTTTTTCAGATTGAATGAAGCCTCCTTCACGAGTAGTCCGGCAGATTCTATAGATTATGCCGTCATGGAAAAACTGAGTCAGGATAATGATGAGAATCTGGCGGTGATACCGATAGATGTAGGCTGGTCTGATGTGGGTGCCTGGTCATCGGTATGGGATATTAATGACAAGGATGCTAATGATAATGTCATAGAAGGTGATGTGCTAGTTGAAGACACCCATCACTGTTTTATCAGGAGCGAACGTGGTTTGGTGGTAACCATAGGTTGTCACGACATGGTAATCGTCGACACGGACGATGCCATCATGATTGCCGATAAGAGCAAGACACAGGAAGTAAAAAATATAGTTGATCGACTCAGACAGCAGAACAGGAGTGAATCTTTATTACATCGCAAGGTCTATAGACCTTGGGGCAGTTATGACTCGGTCGATACAGGCGAAAATTTTCAAGTAAAACGTTTGACTATTGATCCAGGCAAGAAATTGTCATTACAGCTACATCACCAACGCGCCGAACATTGGGTTGTAGTCAAAGGTACTGCAACAGTGACGCGTGGAGATGAAGTTATTGAATTGCATGAAAACGAATCAACCTTTATTCCAGTAGGTATGAAACATCGACTGGAAAACGCAACGGATACATTGCTGGAGATTATAGAAGTCCAATCCGGCAAATATCTAGGCGAAGATGATATTGTTCGATTTGATGATGATTTTGGACGTGAGTAAAAAGAGTTTTTTGAGGACGGACAATAATTATGCATGACACCTTACCCTTGCTGAGTAAGATCGGATTTCCGACAATCAGGCGGGATCATTTAAATACCTTACAAATTAATATTGGTTTGAAATGCAACCAGCAGTGTTTTCATTGTCATGTTAATGCAAGTCCTAAAAGAACGGAGATGATGTCAATCGATACTATCGAGGCAGTAAAGTCATTTCTTATCACACAAAAAATAGAAACGCTTGATATCACCGGCGGTGCCCCGGAACTACACCCAGAGTTTAAATCATTGGTTCAATTTGCAAGAGAACATAATGTCCACGTCATTGACCGTTGCAACCTTACTATTCTGGAAGAAGAGGGTATGGATGGGCTTGCCGCCTTTCTGGCAGACCATGAGGTTGAAGTCATTGCTTCATTACCCTGTTATGAAATGGAAAATGTTGATAGGCAGCGTGGAGCAGGGGTGTTTGAAAAAAGTATCATGGGGTTAAAGCAATTGAATCATGTCGGCTATGGTCGTGCTGATACTGATTTGACTCTGAACCTGGTGTTTAATCCACAGGGTCCGGCGTTGCCACCAGCACAGGCTGATCTGGAATGTGCCTATAAAAAAGAGCTGATACAAAGGTATGGCATCGAATTTAACCAACTCTTTACACTGTGTAACATGCCAATAAAACGTTTTGGCAGTACCTTGGTTTCAAATAATGACTTAGAGGGTTACATGGCATTGCTAAAACAATCGCATAGAAATGAAAACCTTGAGAATGTAATGTGCCGTCATTTGATTAGCATAGACTGGCAGGGTTATGTCTATGATTGTGACTTTAATCAAATGCTAAACTTAAATCTTGGCGATAATATAAATCCGGTTCATCTTTCTGAATTAATTGATACTGATATCGAAGGTGATGTCATTGCTGTACGCGATCATTGTTACGGTTGTACTGCTGGTCAAGGCAGTAGTTGTGGTGGAGCGCTACAACAAGAAGTGTAAACAGTGAACAGCAACGCATGTAACATTTCTGTAGTCATCCCATCTCTCAATGAGCAAGATACGATTAAACAGTGTCTTGAACGATTATCTCCCCATAAAGATCACGGCCTCGAGATCATTGTCGTTGATGGTGGAAGTCATGACGATACGGTCAAATTAGCAACGCCCCTGGCAAGTTGTGTCTTGTTGACTAAGCCGGGACGAGCACTTCAGATGAATGCAGGTGCCCGTGTCGCAACCGGCCAGTGCATTATCTTCTTACATGCCGATACGGTTTTACCGGAGCATGTTAATGACCTGTTTTTAAAGGTTGATAATATAGAAAATCGATGGGGCAGATTTGATGTGCGGCTTTCAGGTCAGAACGGCTTGTTTCGGATTATTGAAAAATGCATGAATATGCGTTCGACTTTAACCGGAATCGTCACCGGTGATCAGGCTCTTTTTGTCGGTAAGGAATTATTTAACAAAGTCGGAGGCTATCCTGAAATAGCATTAATGGAAGACATCGCCATATCACGTTTGCTCAAAAAACAGGCAAAGCCTGTGCGATTTAAAGACAGGGTGCTTAGTTCAAGTCGGCGTTGGGAAAAAAACGGCATTATAATGACGATTTTAAAGATGTGGATGTTACGACTACTCTATTTCTTTCATTACGATACCAATAAACTCGCGAAGTTATATGACTAACCTTGGTGCTGGCGGCGTCCTGCTTGTCTTTACCAAACCACCTGTTTCAGGTCAGGTTAAAACACGTTTAATTCCCGGCATCGGTCGTCGGCGGGCCTTGTCACTCTATGAAGAATTGCTTACAAAAACACTGAACACGGCCCGGCAAGCCGGGTTTTCTTCAATTCAGCTTTGGGTGCATGGTGATCTAAACCATCCTTATTTTAACCGCTTAAAAAATCGTCATGCGGTAAAACTGTTCAAACAAAAGGGTAAAAACCTCGGGCAGCGTATGAGTAATGCATTTATTACAGCATTAAGTCGTTATCCCTACGCCGTATTAATCGGTTGTGATTGCCCGTCATTGGAATGTTCCGATTTGAAAACAGCAAGTGCATACCTTAACAAGAAGACAGATATAGTATTAGGGCCGGCAATCGATGGTGGTTATTACCTTATTGGCCTAACGAAAAATAATGCGCAACTTTTTTCCGGTATACAATGGGGTAAAGACAAGGTATTTATCGATACCTGCGCTAATATTTCGAGGCTGAACTGGAAGCTTGATTTGCTACCGATGCGTTGGGATGTTGACCGTACCGCGGATCTGTTGGCCTATTTCAAGCTTAAACGAAACGGTTCAGTACTTTATTACTGAATCGGTATTCTGCTATCTATACGCTTGATGTTTTTTATAATGGCCCGTTCCAGTGAAGCGATAAAATGTTCAAGTTCCCGTTCATCGAATTTACTCATGTTGGTGAATTCAGCGCCTATACGTAATACGCCTGTCTCCTTAACGACTTCAACATGGCAAATATTTAACGAACTCAAAATTTTACGTTCATTGCTCACCTGAATCAGACAGGTTGGCATGGTGTCACCACTTTTTATGCTGATATGTGATGCCGGATTAACACGTAAACAAACTCCGCCATGTGATATATCCCTTAACTCGGCCTTGATTAATATTTCTTCTTCATTAACAAGGTTTACCGCAATTGGCTCACTTATACTCGTCGTAATGCGATAAGTATTCCGTCTTTGATGGTATTGAACTTCCTCAGGGATAGATATTTTGTAATAGGCTGCCCTGGCATTTTCACCAATGGCCTCTATTGTTCCAGTGAAGTAGACAAAGGCGCCTGCATAATTGGCATTAACTGAAATACGTGTTCCTGTACTAATCAGTTCATGGCCTGCTACAGGATAGAGCTCATCTATAACCAGGTAATTTTCATCAGCATTAATTTCAATAATTGTGCTGCCATAACATTCATCCGAAGATTCAATAGTTATCGTTAATAGAGAATGTTTTGCATAAATCTTTTTGAGTAATTCACGAATATCATCGGCGGATGTGAGTTTTATGGATTCAAGATCCTTCGCGCTGGTTTGAGACGAATTTGAAATGATTTTCTCAGTTACAGCTTTATTTGGCATTACCATGACGGCAATTAAACACGTGCAAAACTATGTTGATTGGTATCTGCTTTATTTTTTCCTTCTGCACTATAGGTTGTCTGTTTATCAAAATCGCCATTCATAATGTCGAGGATCTTTGTATTAAATAACTGGCTCAATTCAATAATGCCGCCATTGACCTTGTTTTGATGCTTACAGTTTTTCAAAGCCTCTGCGATATCATTATTCAGTTGTCTTATTTTTAAAGAGTAGGATGTTTCGTCTACATATATTTCCTGATGGTGCGTTTCATCATCAATATAAAGCTGTCTCTGTGTATCGAGCATGCCAAGTTGATTAAGGCGGGTGTTTTTTTCGTCTGCCAGCGACGTAATCAGTTGCGAATCCCGCTCTTTTAATGCTGTATTTTCTTTCAATAAAAGCTCATGCAATTCATCCAGTACAGATGTCTCTTGTTTCAGTAACGCTATGAATCTTGCCTGGACTTCATTCATGATTAATCATTGCCTATTTTTGTGTCGAGTAAACGCTCGAATTGAGCCATTTTTTCTGCTGTCTTGCTGTCATTAACCGTATAGGTACCATCCATGATGGCATTTTTGATCGATTCGACGCGTTGTGTATCAACCACAGGCTGTTTTTCAATACGGCCTTCAAGTGCTCTGAGTTTTTCGGCCTGATCGGTTAGATTGACAGTATCATCCGAGCTGCCTTGCGTTCTATTACCTGTTGCATGCGCGTTATTTCTAGTCTGATCAGCTTGCTGCTGACTCGCCAGACCCGATAACACGGCATGATTTGAACCTTTAATTTCATTGACCATACTAGTCGCTCCACAATTTTAAATATTTTATCTAGGCCCTTATCGTCAATTTCAGTGTAAAACTTTAACTATTTCTTCTCTAAAAGTGTCTATAAGTTCACATTTATCAAGTGTTTGTTAATAATTACACCTTCAACTATACGTTTTGTCTTTAGATTCTTGACCTTGATTCTGTCGCCTATAGCGCCTTTAGTCATGGCCTTTCCTTCTGCTCTTACTTCTATAACGGCATTTTTTGCAATAAGCGTTACCGTCTGTCCCCGAGTAATCGCCATGGGTATGTACCCCGTCAAAACATATGAGACAGAATTGAGCTAAAAACTAAGAGAGACTTCTGCTACGTTAAATACAATAACTGAGGAGTCTTACAATGAGCAATAGTACCGAGAAACGAGTTAAAGAGATACGTCGTCACACAC
>CALKEZ010000039.1 GCA_938084745.1 uncultured Gammaproteobacteria bacterium | reverse complement strand
ACAAAGGCCCGTTAATCGGGCCTTTGTTGTTTAAGAGTTCACCTTTCCTTATTCCAAGCTAATATATTGTTCATATGACTGAAGCCGCTGTTGTTTTTAACCAGGTTAATAAAGCCTATGCTGATCATCATGTGCTATCTGATATCAGCTTGCAGGTGAATCAGGGCGAAGCGGTTGGATTAATTGGCGTTAATGGCGCAGGCAAAACAACATTAATCAAATGTTTGCTTGATTTTGTTGCGGTTAGTAATGGCACCATTGACATTTTCGGTATTCCTCATTTTCAGACAAGCTCACGTGAGTCCCTTGCTTTTTTGCCGGAGAAATTTTTGCCACCTTATTACCTCGCGGGTGAAAACTTTCTGTTATACATGGCGGAATTAAATCAATTAGAAATTTCCAGGGCGGATATGGAAACTGTTTGTGCCCTGCTAGATCTCGATGCAGCAGCCTTGCAAAAGCCGGTGCGCCAATATTCAAAGGGGATGGCTCAGAAGCTTGGTCTTGCATCCTGTTTTTTAAGTCAACGACCGATGCTGGTACTGGATGAGCCGATGAGTGGTCTGGATCCCAAGGCACGGGCGTATCTCAAACGTCATTTAATAAGTCTAAAAGAGTCTGGCAAAACCCTGTTTTTCAGTACACATTTGTTGGCTGATGTGGAGAGTATTTGTGATCGCATCATTATCCTGCATGAAGGTCAGATTTGTTTTAACGGCTTACCTGCAGCCTGTTGTGAGGAATTTCAGTCGGATAATCTCGAACAGGCGTATTTAAAATGTATTGGTGCAGATGCTTGAAAAGAACTTCGGGCACAGAGACTCAAGCCAAGTAGGCAATAATACCAACCGATGCTGTTTTTTGCGTTGAGATAATTACTGCGGGTTTACTTGCCCCTGGACCGGCAATATTGAGTACGTCAAATTTATCTCGTTGTATCCAGTTAACGATTGCTGCCTTGTTTAGCGCCGCGCGATCCACGCCAGTTTGTCCGTCCCAACAAGCATTAGTTAATGTCATCGTTAAATCCAGCTTAGAAAGCGTCGGCATTTAGAATATACTTGGCTTATGAAATATCAAAAGATCACAGTGCCACTCGTTTTAATGATGGCAATCGCATTGGGTGAAACTGCTTATGCACGCATGTACCAATGGACTGAACCGGAGTCTGGCTCGACCCAATTGTCTGGTAAACCTCCCGTGTGGTATCGCAGCGACGTGGTTGGGCCGCGCGTATTTGTGTTTGAAAATGGTCGCTTAGTGGATGATACCGCTGTCGAGGTTGATGATGATGTGCGTGAACGTATGCGTCAGCAGGCTTTCATCCTGGTCGAGGAGGATCGTCAAAAAGCAAGCGAGAAGATGGTTAAATCGCAGGAATTAAAACAAAAATTTGTAAAAGAAAAACCAAGCAAAACAGAACAGGCGACACGCGAAACAACGGAGCAGGAACCCTCTAGAGAAGAGCTCGCCGCTGAAGCCTCAATTATTGAAGAACACCTTGATAATGAAGATGAGAATCAAGATAACAGCGAAAATAAATTGGACGAATTACGCACAATAATTGAGGAGTGGGAAAAAGCACAAACCGAGAGTGCTAAAAAAGCACTTGAGTAGATGTTTTTGGCGTTCAGTATTTCAGATGGGCTTTAAAATAGGGATTTAAGTGTCTGCCAAAACCCGGTTTTCTGATTGGATAGTAACGATTTCATGGAGAGCAAGGCCTGATTTTGCGGATTGATTTGCAGGCCGATATTAATGTAGCTCTGTGTCTTGTTTATATCATTGTTAGCCAGAGAGCGTTCCGCAAGAATCGCATAACGTTCGGCAATAGCCAGTATACCGTCATAAGCTGCACGATTGTCCGGTTGCAGTTCCAGTAGGCGGGAAAAATAATAATAGGCATTATCTTTTTCAGGATAAGTTAGCTTATATTCATCCAGACTTTGTTTTCCCAGCCAGGCCAATGCGCTGATAACCTCATCAGAGACGACCGGTTTTGCCGGCTTTTCGGCCTCGGACATGTTTTCTGATGTCTGGATTGTTTCCAGTGTTTGGTCAGCAAGATTAGTGGTCGTGGCTGTCGTGGTGTTAATGGGTAAGACACTGTTAGTGGATACTTTATCAATCCGCACATTGGAACTTTTGAGTTTGATATCTACAAACTGAAGACCGAAAAAGAATGTCGCCGACAGGATCAATAAGACGATTAGAATGAGCATCGATTTCTTTTTGGTGTCGCCTTTTTTGCTTTTCTTGGTGCTGTCTCCGGTGATATCGAAGTCAGGTGTTAAATCATCTGCGTTTTCCATTGATTGCAGCTGTTTGACACTAATCAACATCTCTTCGGCACTGGCAAAACGTTCGTCAAGATTCTTTGCCATCATCTTGTCTAGTAATGGCTGGTAGATCGCGAATTTCGCCGGCAATGTCGGGACGGGCGAGGTTTTGTGCTGAATGACGATATCAATAACTGAATTAGAATGATAAGGCTTATAGCCAGTTAACATCTCGTAAAATATACAGCCAAGGCTATAAATGTCGGAGCGGCCATCGACTCTTTTGCCATCGGCCTGTTCTGGACTGACATAATTCGGACTACCCAGAAAAATACCGGTTGAGGTCAGATCGGTATCCTGATCGGTTTGTTTGGCGATGCCAAAATCTGTCAGCAATGGTGTTTCGTCATTACGAAAAAGAATATTTGCCGGTTTCACATCACGATGGATTACATTATGGGCATGCGCACTAGCCAATGCTGAGCCAATTTTAGCCACGATATCAATCGCCACATTTGGCGGCACGTGTGATTCCATGCGTTTTTTTAAATCACCACCGTGTACATATTCCATCGAAATATAGAGTTCTTCACCAGCCATGCCAATGTCAAAAATGGTGACAATATTTGGATGATGCATGGACGCAATAATGCGCCCTTCATCGATAAAGCGTTGGGTCATGTCACTGCCAGCGGCACGACTGGATTGGTCAAGAATTTTGAGTACGACCGAGCGATTTAATGATTCCTGCAGGGCAAGGTAGACAGTAGCCATGCCCCCTTTGCCGATTTCTCTCTCTATTTTATAACCGGGTATTTCCATGGCTTGATTATTATATTTTTAAAACAGACATTGCAGGAATCAGATTTATCGTGGTTAATTAATGAAGTTTAGCCGATACAGAATTTAAAAAATACAGTCTTCTGCAGCAAGTAGGCGCATCCAAAGCCAATTTTCGAGGTTAACCGGGATTATTCTAAGGGATGTCAATTTTTACCACCAAGATCATTGACCAGTGAACTCGTCGTGGCATTATGTAAGAGTTGGAATTATATTTGCCTTAGTTATTTTGGATGTCGCTGATAATTGCTAAAATCCGGCGAAGTAGTCATGGGGTGCAGCCTGTTAATATCTCAAACATTTAGAAAAAGGCTGGAATCTGACTAAATAAAACGGGAAATGGATTCACCCATCAGTAACTGGACGGTGTCACTATGAAAGAACATTTGGAAAAAACCCAGGAAAGGCGTAGTAGTAACGAACTTATCCAGCATATGCTCAAAGAGCGTAATCAGTTATTGTCATTGTTGTTAAAAGTATCTGAGGAAGGTTCTGAAGGCGCTCCAGTTAAATCAGTTGCTGACCTTGAGGAGTTTAACCAGGTGTTAGTGGACTATATTGCCGCCGGTCATTTTGGTCTCTATGAGCGCATATCCGAGGGCAAGGAACGTCGTAAAGCTGTTTCTGAACAGGCGGTTGAAATATACCCGCGAATCGAGCAGACCACAGAAATCACGCTGGCATTTGATGAAAAATATAATCCGGATAATAGCGACAATGCGTTGCACAATTTTCAGGAAGATCTGTCTATGTTGGGCGAAGAGTTAACCACACGTATTGAGCTTGAAGATAAGTTGATTCAACTGCTACTCGAACCTAAATAACAGTAATGCAGGACCCACTTATTCAGCGGCAATTATTTTTGACTGGATATAATCTGAATGGGAGATGTAGAGTAAATCAGCAATTTTTCGAATGTAGTACTCTTCGTATTTATCGAGCACTGAATCAGCATAAGCGACGTGCCACAGGCTTTGAATGATATTGATCTTTTCCGGCATAGACAGCTTGTCATTCAACAATCTTGTAAATTCATAGAGTGATACGGCATGGTTAACTTCATTCTCGGCCAGGCTGATCAGCGCATCAATCTCTTCATCCGTTAAGTTGTAGTGCTCACGTAGTACAGTCTTGATCGTGTGGCGTTCTTCGGCATCAATATGATCATCGGCTAGGCTGATTTCTATCAATAGTGCTGCTGTTGCCAGCTCGATGGTTTTATGTGGCGTTCCCTCGTTTGCAGCATCGTTTAGCAAGGACAGAAAATATTGTTTAATGTTATTTATCATGTTGGATCAGTTATTCGCGTGTTTTTGAAAATAACGGCCATCGGCATAATTCTTAAAGTAGCGGTTAATTAACGGGTGCTGTACCGGCAAGATTGATTCGGTGGCTTCAAGGTTTTGTTCAGCAACATAGGTTGTCTGTTGTGAATTATCGACCAGAATATGGTACCAGGGCTCATCTTTAGGTGGCCGCGATGTGGCAACAGATTCATACCACTCGTCAGTGCCGTTAAATACGGCATCAATATCAAATATAACACCTCGATAATCAAATTTTCGATGATGAATAATCTGGCCCGGAGAGAATTTTGCGTGTTGCATACTAAAAGAATTTATAATCAGATGTGTGAAATTGGCGATATCATACCAGAAAGGAGATGAACTGCTGGAACGGTTTTTTAAACATCACAACAGGAAACAGTAATCCATAATTTTGTAAGATGCGTATTCCAAGACTATTTATAGATATGATGTTAGTGACGGGTGAGACGATTTGTTTGCCGCGTGATAAAGCACACCATATTAGCCATGTGCTGAGGATGCGCACGGGTGATGTAATAAAATTGTTTAATGATTCCGGCGATGAATATGAATCACGGATTATTGAAATCACAAAAAAAAATGCACAGCTTGAAATTGGCGTATCCAGCTGCGTGGCCAATGAATCACCCTTATCAATCAATCTCTGTCTGGCAATAGCGCGTGGCCAGCACATGGACCTTTCGATTCAAAAGGCGGTTGAGCTGGGCGTAAATACGATAACGCCGCTGATATCGGCCTTCAGTAATGTCAAATTACAGGATAATCGCATAGAGAATAAATTGGCGCATTGGCAAAACATAATTATCAGTGCTGCCGAGCAATGCGGCAGAAATAAATTAGCCCAATTACAAAACCCTGTGGCTTTTAGCGAATGGCTCGACACAGCAACAACTATGACGCGAATAATGTTGCATCCGGGAAAGCAGCAATCACTGTCTTCAGTCAAGAGCGTCAAAAACAAAGTAGCGTTGATCATCGGCCCGGAGGGCGGCTTTAGTGAACCAGAAGCCGAACTGGCGCAGGAAAAAGGCTGTGTATTAATCAGTGTGGGACCGAGAATATTAAGAACAGAAACCGCTGTAATTAGTGCTGTAAGCAATGCCCAACAGCTATGGGGGGACTTGAATTAAGGACTTTCAATACCAATATGGTATAAAGCGCGCAATATAACCAACAACAGCCAGAGCCTAATATGATCCTGAACGAAACAGTGAATGTTCCACATCTAACGACTGCATTAACGGGCCCATTTCAGAATCTGGAACGGTTGATGCTCGACAATCAGATTCCCATTGAGGCCTGGTTTAGAAACGCCTGGCGAGAAACGCCGGCTCCATTCTATGCTTCGGTCGATCTCCGTAACGCCGGCTATAAAATTGCCCCGGTCGATACAAATCTCTTTCCTGCCGGTTTTAACAATCTGAATCCTTCGTTTGAAGCCTTATGTATCCATGCTGTGCAGATGGCGGTTGAATCTATCGGGCTGCCGATAGACAAGATATTGATAGTGCCGGAAAATCATACGCGGAATCTATTCTATATGGAGAATATTGCCAGTCTGCAATCCATTATAGAAAAAGCGGGTTTTGAAGTGCGTGTTGGCAGTTTAATGCCGGATATGGATGGTCCGCTGCGCATAGATCTAGAGTCATCACGATCAGTCTTGCTGGAGCCGCTGCAAAGGGATCAAGACAGGTTGATACTTGATGATTTTAATCCCGACATGATTTTATTAAATAATGATTTGGCTACGGGAAAACCGGAAATCTTTAACGGTATTGAACAAGTCATCACTCCACCGACCAGTCTGGGCTGGTCATCACGGCTGAAATCGAGTCACTTTACTTTTTATCAGCAAGTTGCACAGGAATTTTCGGATTTGATTAATATTGACCCCTGGTTGATTGATCCGATGTTTCGCAATTGTGGTGAAGTGGATTTCATGAAACGTGAAGGCGTTGATTGTCTCTCGAAAAACATTGATTCTCTGTTAACGGCAATACGGACTAAATACGATGAACACGCTGTAAAGTGTAAACCATTTGTCATGGTCAAAGCCGATGCGGGAACCTACGGCATGGGTGTGATGACCGTGCACAGTGCTGACGAGATCGAAGCCTTGAATCGCAAAGAGCGAACAAAAATGGCGACCACGAAAGAAGGTCAAAAGGTCAGCAAGGTTATTATTCAGGAAGGCGTTTATACGCATGAGACCTGGGGTACGGATGAGACCGTTGCGGAACCCGTTGTGTATATGTTGGGCCATCAGGTCGTGGGTGGTTTTTATCGTGTGCATGCGAAACGTTCCAGTAGTCAAAATCTGAATGCGCCGGGAATGCGTTTTGAGCCATTGGCGTTTGAAGATTGTTGTATTTCCCCTGATCCAAACCAGGATCCGGATTGCCATCAGAACCGGTTTTATACCTATGGTGTGATTGCGCGTCTGGCCTTATTGGCTGCGGCACGGGAAGTTATCAACGCTGCTTGAATATTTTTTTTACCCCGGCGTAGTGCCGTCGACTAACGGTTAACTCGATTGGCATATCGTTTAATTTGATAGTGTGTTGTCCATCACCGGTTTTTCTTAAGCTTTCGATATGATTAATCGCAACCAATGCGTTTCTATGAATACGTATGAAGTGTTCTGAGAACTCCGTTTCCAGCGCGACCAGTGGCTCATCAATGAGTATTTCTCCCTCCGGCCAGGCTGCCGTGACATATTTTTGTTCTGCCTTAAGGTAATAGATATTTTCAATCGCAATCAAACGGATATTCCCCTGCGCAATAGCGCTCAGGTGTGTGCGAACGGCAGGGATTTCCTCGGCACTACTGAGTGTCGCCAATTTAGATTGGCTAACAACGGCAGCGCGTTCAATGGCTAGCTTTAATCGTTCTTTGCGAATAGGTTTAAGCAAATAATCCACAGCATTTGCATCAAACGCACTCAAAGTATGATCCTGATAGGCCGTGGTAAAGACGATCGCCGGTGGTGAGGCCAGGTGTAAAACATGATTGGCAAGCTCAAGCCCATCCATACCAGGCATACGGATGTCTAATAAAATGATGTCAGGCAAGAAGTTCGGGATCTGCTCTAATGCCCCAATACCATTACTCGCTTCTTTAATAACGGCATCCGGATACAATTCGATCACCAGATCATGCAGTCTCTCCCGAGCTAAGGCCTCATCGTCAACGATCAATATTTTCATGGCGTTTATAGGGCAAGGTTAATTTGACAGTGTAACGTCCGTCTTTATTTTCAAGCTGTAAGTTACTATCCGCGCCGAACACGGTGATTAATCGTTGACGTATATTTTCCTGTGCATATTTATTTCCCTTATGTGTATCTTCAATATCAACAGCAGGTACCGGGTTACTAAACACAAGATGCAGTTTATTATCTTTAAATTCACCACTGATGTTAATGGTGCCGCCTTCGGTTAAGCGTTCTATGCCATGATAAATCGTATTTTCAAGCAAGGGCTGGAGGCTGAGCGGAGGAATCAATGCATCATCGGGTAAAGATTCAATGTTCCATTTGACTTGCAGACGATCTCCCAGTCGATGTTTTTCTATGCGCAGATAGTGTTCACAGAGTTTCCACTCATCGGCAATTTTATAGAGTTCGGCGGGTTCCATCAGACTTGCTCGAAGCAGATCGGCCAAATCTTCAATAGCTTCCTCTGCCAGTGCAGGTGCTTTGCGAGTCAGGCTGGCAATTGTATTCATGCAGTTGAACAGAAAGTGAGGTCTTATTCTGGACTGTAAGGCCTGATAGCGTGACATGGCTGCGGCCTCAATATTCTTGCGCCATTGATGTTGCACATAAAGATAACGCAAGACGATGGCACCCACGATGGCAGAAATACCAAAAGAGCGTAACAGGAAAAGGCGGTGTAACCTCTGATCCGGAATGATCCTGTCAGGATCAACATACAATGACCACCACGCTAATTCTGTAATAATGAACGACACCAGCAGTATTAACAGGTAACTGACTACGGCGGCTTTTTTTTCAGAAAGCGTTGCAATGTATTGCCGGAGTAAACAAAGCAATCCAACACAGGTGAGCGCGATCCATTGTATGAATAGCGAGTTCATCGCCAGATTGAACAATAATCCTTCTGTGTAGAGTGGTAATGCAAGCGTCAAAATTATAGCAAGCAGTTCCGAACTCAGGACCACGACGAAGAGGGCATCGGCACTGCAAAAATTCGGCAGAAAGCTGGTTTTATCGTGTTCGTTCAGGATTGTCATTTGAAAATCGGCTGTTTTAAATAACCTATAAGTTATACTGTTGATTGCAAAAAATATTCAAACTCACTGAAATGACCTCAAATAAAACAGAAAAACCCTGGGGCGGAAGATTTACGGCCCCAACCAATGAATTTGTTGAACAATTCACCCAGTCGGTGTCTTACGATCAACGCCTGGCTCATTATGACATCATGGGCTCAATAGCTCACGTGCGTATGTTGGCCAAAGTCGGTGTTATTACCAAAAAAGAAGGCACACAGATTACAGCAGGTTTAAAGAAAATCGCGCTTGATATCAAAGCCGGCCAATTTCAATGGCAGACCGCGCTGGAAGATGTGCATATGAATATCGAGACCGCCCTGGTGCAAGGCATCGGTGATGTGGGTAAAAAACTGCACACGGGACGCTCACGCAACGATCAGGTCGCAACCGATATTCGGCTCTACCTGCGTGATGAAATTGATCAGATTACTCAACAGATTAATTCGGTATTGAAAGCACTGCTTTCTCTGGCGACGGATCATGCCGACACCATTATGCCTGGCTTCACGCATCTGCAATCAGCACAACCGGTTACCTTTGGTCATCATTTATTGGCCTGGGCCGAGATGTTGTTGCGCGATCGCTCGCGTTTACAGGATTGTCGCAAGCGGTTTAATTTACTGCCTCTGGGTTCTGCGGCGCTGGCCGGCACCAGCTATCCAATAGATCGCGCGATGGTTGCCGAAGCGCTGGGTTTTGACGGTGTAACGCAAAACTCGCTGGACTCAGTCAGTGATCGTGATTTCGCAATCGAGTTTGCGGCGGCGGCGAGCCTTATCATGATGCACCTTTCGCGGTTTTCCGAAGAGCTGGTGATCTGGATGTCGCAGGCCAGTGGTTTTATTGATCTGGGAGATGCCTGGTGTACCGGTTCATCTATCATGCCGCAAAAGAAGAATCCGGATATTCCCGAGTTGGTAAGAGGTAAAACGGGTCGGGTTTATGGCGACTTAATGGCATTACTCACCTTGATGAAGGCGCAGCCATTAGCTTATAACCGTGATAATCAGGAAGATAAAGAAAGTTTATTCGACGCGATAGACACCGTAAAAATGTGCTTGATCGCTTATGCTGGTTTGATCCCGACGATTACTGTCAAGAAAGAGGTTATGTACAAAGCAGCGGCAGCGGGTTATGCAACGGCAACCGATCTTGCTGACTATCTGGTCGTGAAGGGTTTGCCCTTTAGAGATGCGCATGAGGTCGTCGGTAAAACGGTTCAATATGCCATACAGAAAAAGAAAGATTTGCCGTCATTGACCTTGGCAGAACTTCAACAGTTTAGCCATGTCATCAAAGAAGATGTGTTTGCGGTATTGGAGCTTGAAGGCTCAGTCTCTGCCCGAAATCACGTGGGCGGTACGGCGCCGAAACGGGTCAGGGCCGCAATTAAACGTCTTGGAAAACAAATTAAATAAATTAGTGGGTGATTGTTAAATGAAATTTTTGATTAAATTAATTCTTGGTCTGGGCCTGTTAGGTGTCATCGCGATAGGTGCCGTTGCAATCACTCTGGTGTATCTCGATCCAAATGATTACAAAGACACGATCGCAAACAAGGTAAAAGAGGAAACCGGTCGCGACCTGCGTATTGATGGCAATATTGGTCTTACATTTTATCCTTGGCTGGGCCTCGATATCGAGGGTGTCAGTTTGAGTAATGCGAATGGTTTTGGAAAAGCCCCGTTCCTGGAAACCAAAACGATCAAGGCGCGCGCAAAATTATTGCCACTGTTGCGAAAAGAATTGGAAATGGACACGCTGGTATTACATGGCGCGACAATTAACCTGGCAAAAAATGCACAGGGCGTGACTAACTGGGATGACTTGGTCAAACCTAAAACAGACGTTTCAGAGAGCAAGGATGGCGGTATGCCTTTAGCGGCACTGGTGTTAGGTGGCATAGACATCAAGGATGCCAATATTCATTGGCGCGATATGCAACAGGAAGTGGAATACCACATTACCAAAGCAAGCATCAGTACCGGCGAACTGAAACTGGGTGAACCGATTGATATTACGGCCTCCTTGAATGCGGCAGCGTCTAAGCCCGCTTTATCCTCAGCGATGCAGTTTAAAGGCACGGTTTCTTATGCTGATGGCGGTGATGTCCTGACGTTAAGTCCGATGTTGTTTGAAGCGAATGTGAAAGGTAATGCGATTCCGGGGGGGCAAACGGCGATCAAGTTAAGTTCTGAAATCACGGTTGATGTGAACAAGGAAACGGCCCAGATTAAGGGGCTTGACCTCATTGCCTTTGATACCGAGGTCAAAGGCCAGCTTGATGCCGAAAATATCCTGTCAGGTAAACCACAGGTTATTGGCAGTCTGGATGTTAATGGAAAAGATCTGCCACAATTGTTCAAGATCTTTGAGATTGAACCACTTGCCAGTCAACTGGCGGGCATGGCAGACAAGACCTTCCAATTAACAACAGCATTCACCGCTGATCTGGATAGAAATGATATCGATATAAGTAAGTTAGATATCCTTATGCTGGGGAACAAGATCAATGCTGTAATAACAGCACGCAATATCCAGTCAAAAACCCCGGCCGCAAAAGGTAAATTAAATGCCAGTGGCCCGGACCTGCCAGCCTTGATTAAAATTGCTTCGCAGCTAATGGGTGACGGTAAACAGGATATAAAGTCACTCTCCACCCAACTGAGTTCTGCACCCAAGGCATTTGATATCAACACTGACTTTGATGCCGATTTGAAAACCGGTTCGGTTGATATCCCCAGTCTTTCTATTAAAGCATTAGGCATGACGACGACGGCTAAATTAAATGCCAGGCAAGTTAGTAGTGACACCCCGGCAATTAGCGGTGAGCTCAAGACCAATGGTCCCGATTTACCCATGCTATTGCAAATTGCGGGCGCATTTCAGGGCAAAGACAGTGGCTTATCCACTTTGGCCCGGGATCTCGGGAATATAAAAGACAAGCAATTCAACGTTGATACCCGTTTTAATGTTGATATGAAATCCGGTCAGATCGATTTACCGGCGCTTGCTGCTCAGGCGCTTGGTTTTAAGATCAGTGCCAATCTGAAAGGCGATAATATTCAAAAATCGAGTGGCAACATGACGGGTAAATTTACCGTGAACAGCGATACCCCGAAGCCGTTGTTGATTGCGGTAGGGCAAGCTGATTTGGCGGAGGTATTGCAATCGATCAATCTTAGTACTGGCATCAACGGTAATACCAATAATCTGAGCCTGAAACCCTTTTCCCTGGATGCGGTATTTGCCGGCAAGAAGATACCTAATTCACCAGTGAAGCTTGCTGTCAAAGCCGATTCAAACATCAATCTGGAAAAGGAAATATTTGAATTAAGTGGACTGAGTGTCGCGGGTCTTGGTCTGGATATAAAAGGGGCGGTCAAAGCGACACAGTTTAAAACTGAACCGGCGCTCTCGGGTGATATCGCGGTTGCGCCGTTTGATTTAAGGCAGCTAATGCAAACCTTGAATCAAGACGTGCCCAAAACGGCTGATCCTAAGGTTCTAAAACGCGTTGCATTGGCCTCGTCTTTTAGTGGAAAGGGTAAAAGCCTCTCTTTAAAAGGCCTGAAAGCGGAACTCGACGAAACCCGGTTGCAAGGTGATATTAATATTAAGAGTATCTCGCCGCTGGAGATTGAGTTTGGCCTAGGGGTAGATAAATTAAATGCCGACCGTTATTTACCGCCCGTTAGCAAATCAACTACAACCAAAGCCGCCACGCCCGAAACGGTAGCTGCCGGTGTGGCAACAACAATCCCGGTCGAAACCTTGCGAGCGATCAAGATCAAGGGTGACTTTGTCATGGGTGAGTTTGTTATTTCAAATGCGAAACTGACTGATCTGGAACTCAGTATTCGTGCGGATCAGGGCGATATCAGACTCGCTCCGGTTGCGGCAAAACTTTATGAAGGATCTTATAGCGGCGATATTTATCTGGATGCGAAAGGCAAAGAACCTAAGTTGACCCTGAACACGAAGCTTGCCGGTGTTCAAACCGGACCATTACTGACTGATGTGACGGGTAAGGCAGACTTGTTGGGAGAAGCTAATATTAATCTGGCGTTAAACTCATCTGGCGCTGACACCAATATTTTGAAGAGTCGCTTATCTGGCACCGGCGACATTCAATTCAAGAATGGTGTATTAAAAGGGGTCGATATCCCAAAGGCATTACAGCAAGTTGAGATCATGTATGAGTCGAAACGCTTCGGTAAAATTGATACCGCGGGCGAAACCAAGTTCCAATCATTAACGGCCACGATGAACATTAAAAACGGTATTGTTGATAACAACGATATGTTGATGGATGCCTCCGGTTTTAAGGTTAAGGGCGAAGGGATGATGATTAATCTGAATGATGAAACATGGAAGTACAATATGAATGTTATCGTTGATTCGAGTAGTACCAGTGCCGGCGAAGAACGCTATAACCTGGGCGGCTACGATGTGATGATCAAATGTCGAGACAAGATTGCTGATAAAAAATGTGTGCCCGATATTGGATCGATGGTTAATGCGGTATTAAAAGATACCGCCAAGGAAAAAATCCAGGAGGCTGTGGGAGACAAACTGGACAAGCTCGGTATCAAGATCCCCGGTCTTAAGAAAGAGCCAGCGCCAGCAGCACCGGCGCCAGTAGAAGAAACGCAACAAGCAACTGAAGCGGCGCCAGAGCCAGCACCAGTACAAGAGGAAGCGCCACCGAAAGATCCGGTTGAAGAACTTAAATCGAAAGCAGTGAAGGGATTACTCGATAAATTATTCTAGTTGATTAATAAACTATGCCTGCCGATCAATTTTCAGATCGACTCTTAGTCTGGTTTAACAAACACGGCAGGCATGACTTGCCGTGGCAACTTGCGCCTACGCCCTATCGGGTATGGGTGTCGGAGATTATGTTGCAGCAGACCCAGGTTGTTACCGTGATCCCTTATTTCAATCGTTTTCTGCAACGGTTTCCAGATGTTGTGACGCTGGCAAATGCGACACAGGATGAAGTACTGCATCATTGGACAGGCTTAGGCTATTACGCCCGCGGCAGAAATTTGTACAAGGCGGCCGTTATTATTGTTGAGCAATATAACGGGCAGCTGCCCGCAACTCTCGACGACTTAATCAGTCTGCCGGGCATCGGCCGCTCTACTGCCGGCGCTATATTAGCGCTCGCTTCTGAACAACGACAGCCTATTCTGGATGGCAATGTTAAGCGGGTATTGAGTCGTTATCATGGTGTTGAAGGCTGGCCCGGCAAGAAAGATGTCGAATCGGTACTTTGGTCGTTCGCTGAACAGCATACGCCGGATAATAATGTCGGTAACTATACTCAGGCCATTATGGATTTGGGTGCAACACTGTGTACACGCCGCAAGCCAGATTGTCTTCAATGTCCGCTGCAGGATGATTGTTTTGCCCGCAAGTCAGCGCGACAACATGAATTTCCCGGGAAAAAACCAAAATCCAGCTTGCCTCATCGTGAAACAATATTTGCTATCATGGAAAATAGTCGCGGCGAGATCTTGTTAGAGCAAAGGCCGCCAAGCGGGATCTGGGGTGGTTTATGGTGTTTTCCGGAGTTTTCGAGTGATCAATCTATCGAGAACTCAGTTAAAGAACAGTATGGTTATATCGTTCGGGATAAAACGGAATATAAAAGTGTTAAGCATACCTTCAGTCATTTTCAGCTATTGATAAAACCCATACATATAAAGGTAAAAGGACAGACAAACAGAATAAATGATGCAACACTGTCTACCTGGTTGAACCTGGAAGTTGAAAGCAAGCTGGGATATCCGGCACCGGTAGTATCTATGTTGGAAGATTTAAACAAAAGCAAGAGGGCAGTTTTAAATGAGTCGTAAAGTACATTGTATCAAGCTAGATAAAGAGGCCGAGGGACTGGCTACTATGCCGTATCCCGGCGACTTGGGTAAACGTATTTACGAACAGGTCTCCAAGGAAGCCTGGAAAATGTGGTTGGGACACCAGACGATGTTGATCAATGAGTACCGTTTGACGCCGATAGAGCCCAAAGCACGAAAATTCCTCGAAGAAGAGATGGAAAAGTTCTTCTTTGGTGGCGGTTCAGAAAAGCCAAAAGAATTTAATGCACCAGAGTAATAAACCTCAGCTTGACGAAACCCGTTCAGACCGGTTTAATACGCGTCTTTTTTGTTCATCATAATTCAAAGGCCAGATAGCTCAGTCGGTAGAGCAGAGGACTGAAAATCCTCGTGTCGGTGGTTCGATTCCACCTCTGGCCACCATT
>CALKEZ010000038.1 GCA_938084745.1 uncultured Gammaproteobacteria bacterium | reverse complement strand
AATATACTTGCCAATATATTCCCACCCCTCACCATTACATAAATCACAGGTATTATTCTCGGCATTACAAGATCGGCATTCTTTCCAATCGTCACGATCTAAAGCACTTCCCCATACACCCTTGCATCTTTTACCATCAATCATGATCCCACAGGGATAGCCTATTAGGCTGTTATTTCCATTATAAACAAAACATCTGGTACATACGGTGACGGGTATTGGAAGTTGTTCTTTCATTTTTGCTGACCTCAGTAATATTAATGATTCTTAGTTTACGATAATGCGTACGTGCCAAAGCATAAAAACGTCATCGTAAAAAATCGCAATTTTATCGGATCTCTTTGTGGATATTTAGATAAGAGAATCTTCTAAAACGGTTAATTGTCCTACTAATTCAAAATTACATAGGACATATTGACTGGCCAGCATAATTATTAAAGATAGTACTCAACGGCAGACTATAGCCCATTAAGTGTGACGGGCATACAATTTACTATGCCCTTATATTATTTGTAATGATTGGTGGCTATGGGTGGACTTGAACCACCGACCCCAGCGTTATGAGTACTGTGGATTATGATGCAAAACAATAAGATAGCTACGGTTTCCCGCTCATATTGGATAAATTGTTAGAAATAATTGACTATCTATTACCGCTTGATCAAAAAACGATAATATAATTAATAGGTAATATATTACAGTAATTTAATTCAGCTTCGTCCTAGAGTTAGATTGATGCGGTGAGATTGTTCTATAAATAGCCAAGCAGATTCTCGTTTCAATTCTGTTGTGAAACTTTATCGTCTCCTCATTTCAAACACTTGTTTATGGATGAATTTTAACACGTATCGTATAGTACTAATTTATTAGTCCACTACAGTTACACATCAATATACTTTAGTTGCACTAGATACAATATGTGAGTTTTTCAGGATCACTGAATTAATAATATTAATGACATATTTTAAGGTAAAGAATACAGCCTTTGTATTCTAATAGGCTTTCTTCAATTAAATTAAACCTATGCATAAGAAAATTGAAAAATTGTTTCGCACCGGTTATCTCGGACCTTTTAATCTGCCCGATATAAAATTACCGCTTTTAATTTCTGAGATTGAGCGCTACGTCCCACACTGTGCTTGGCCAGGCAATAATTACTCTAATGCACTTGACCGGTTGCCCTGGTTTAAAAGTTTTCATCGTCTTAGCGCTCCATTTCTTGATGTTGCTCTTCATCCAGATCTTCTTTCTATAGTGCATAGTACATTTCAAAACAAAGACACAAAGCTATGGGGTGTGGCGCCATTAGTGAAAAGAGCAGGAGCAGTTCATCCATGGCACAGCGATATAGAGACTCGTTGTTGGCCTACCTTAACTATATGGCTTGGATTGAAAGGAGTAAATAAAGATACATCTTTACAGTTAATATCTCATACTCATAAACTAGAAAAAACGCCAGATGTATTAAGAAAAGAAGGTGTTCCTTTCGGTTCTAATATGGAAGTACTGAACGCAGCAAAAGAATTATGCCCTGACTGTGAGCTAATAATACCAGATATGAAAGACGGCGATTACATGGTTTTTTTGGGCAGCCTTTGGCATGGGACACACAATACTTCATCAAATGCACGATATGCAGTAACGATGCAATACAGTGATATCAATGCCGATATACGTGTTCCGCTGAATTTTGAGAAACCAGTACATTGGCACAGACAAAAACCATATTGTTATTCGACTAAGATAGATAAGTAACCATTTGTTCTTATAATGACTAATACATCATGTATTAGTTTGTGTTGGATATTTCGAGCTGGTTAAATTGATAGCAATTAATTAGTAATAAAAGATAGGCGCTCGATCCATAATGGAATTGATTGATATGTTTGTTATGCATTGTCACTGAAAAGAACCCTTTAGCTTTCTAAGGGCAGATCAAGTTAATTAGTCAGTATCATTTGTGCATATTCATGTTGCCTTCATAAACTCATTGTGAGTTAATCGGGAAAAACGTATTCACAAAAAATATCCTTGGGAGAACAATTATGGGCGAGAGAGATAAAAATAAAACAGTACCGCAGGAAGATGACTTAAAGCCTGAGAAAGAAAAGCAAGAACGCAAACCGATGAGTGACAAATTACGCAAAAAATTAGAGAAGCTCAAAAAGGACGATCCGAATATTTACCCTGTTTTCTAACTGCTTTTTTCACTATTAGATTAGCGAATTATGTCTAAAAACGTGGGTTGAAAAAAAGCCTATTTAGTTGAGAGAAATGGACGGTTTTTATAATCAATTGCACGTTGAAAGAAAATAATCAAAAAACTTAAATTAATCCGATTATTCTCAGGATTTTGTTAAATGGAAAACCAACCGGCTTCACCTATTTTCATTCACTCACTATTTCGTTCAGGGAGTACCTATCTGTTCAATGTTTTTCGCCGATCAGACTCCGGCTACTGGTGTTATCAGGAGCCGTTAAATGAGAAGTTGATCCAAAGAGCGACCGAAACTAACGGGTTTCTCAAAAGTCGCCAAGGGGTAAGTGAGATACTCAGACACCCTGAATTAAATAAACCCTATTTTTATGAATATCATGTCGTGACAGATGTGATCGTTAAATATTTTCAAGAAGCGTTTTCTTACGATCAATTTTTCGACAGCGGAAAAGATGATTTCGTCGAAATTACGACTTATTTGACGGCATTGCGAAACGGTGCTCAGGGACGTCCTGTTTTGCAGTGTTGCCGTTCGACAGGACGTGTCGCGAGGTTACAAGCTGAATGCGGTGGGGTACATATTTTTTTATGGAGAAACCCGTGGGATCAGTGGTGGTCCTATAAGGCAGATCGTTATTTTGAGTCACGTAATCTATTCATATCTAACGCGAAGTATTTGCCTGAATTTTTACAGGCGCTTAAAAAGGAACTGGATATCCCGGACTTAAGAAATGCTAATCCTTCTGTCAAGCATGCTTATTGTAGCAACCGTTTTCTTGATTCAACCGCAAGCTATAAGCTTTTCTATGCATTATGGTGCCATGCCATGCTTGAAGCGAAGCCATCTTGCAAGTTATCAATCAGTATAGATCAACTAAGTATGTCAGATACTTATCGTGACGAAATTCTGAAAGAACTAGAGTTATTAGGAGTGGGTGGGCTTGATTTTACAAATTGTTCGCTGCCTATGGCTAGTTACGGTGAAAGTGATGGAACTTTTTTTCTGAAATCAGAGGATCGAATACATGAGCTATTATTGTTATATGGTTACAGTAACGAACAAGTCAATGAATTGGTGCAGTTGAGTGTAGAAAGAAAACTATCACTAGTCGATACGACGGTCCCGGAGAATATTGCGATACGCGATGCCATGCGCGCTCGAGAATACCTTCAAAAAACTGAAGCAAGACTTGCTGAAACACAAACCATGCTCTTCAACACGAGGGCACAAGTCCAACAGGTTGAGGCTAAAGCCCATCAAACTAAATAATATTTACTTCAATGCTATCCGTTCCAGATAATTTCAGTTTATATATACCTTTGCTTAGATGTTACGTATATGAAATGGATTATCTATGCTTTGATGCAAGAGCTGAAAGAGGGCTGCTGGTAGTCATGATATTTTGGAGCGCTGTCTTGCATTCATCGATAACAGTTTTCCAGTTGCGAGTTTGATTTTGTCGAAAGAGCCTCATTGATGGATACCAGCTCGAAATGCTTCCTGTTGGACCCCATCGCCAATCCGGCGAATAATTCAGTAAAACCCATGTGGGTCGATTGAGCATTCCTGCTAAATGCGCAATCGAAGTATCAGATGTAATAACGAGATCCAGCGCCTCCATTGCTGCTGCAGTTTCAGCGAAGTCGGTTAACTCAGTTGACAAGTCTGTAATATTTTTATTCTTTGCGTCAGAAGCGGGTGCGCCTACTTGAAGCGAGAAAAATTCAACCATGGGGATATCAAGCAATGTCTCAAGTTCCGCAAATGGCACGGCACGAAGATAATTATTTTTGAACTCTATACGTCCACTCCAGGCAATCCCGATGCGAAGTTTTGGCTCATTTCCGGATTTGTGAATGCGCTTTTTCCAGCGTAACAAATCTTTAGTACTGGCACTGAGAATTCCTTCGCACATGGGAATGGTGTCTGTTCTAGTCGAAAATAATTTTGGCAAACCAGATAGTGTGCAGTAAGCAGAAGTTAAAGGAGTATCTTCCCACTTTATGTAACTTGAGGAAATCGATGGAATGGAATCAAATAAACGTGCAAGTGGTTCACTTCTTATTAATGTCACTCGTTCACACCGTTGAGCAACCAGTGGAATGTAACGTGAGAATTGAAAGCAGTCCCCAAACCCCTGATCTGCAATTAGCAAAATATGTGGAACATTTTTGCTCCCATCCCAATGGGGCATTTTGAATTTAGGGAATATGTTCTGTGTCTTAGGTAAGTGATAACGCCATTCATACTCCAGCCATCCAGCGTGCCATTTGCCATCCATAAGTAGAGCATGTGCAAGCTCCATGTGAGCAGCTGCAAACTTCGGATGCTGTTGAATAACGTTTACCAATATCTTGGTTGCAGATTTGTAGTCTTTGTTTTGATAGTGGATTTCACTTTGATGTAAAAGAAGACTTGCATTATTTCCCCAAAATTTAGAGATATCATCAAGGACCGTCTGGGCCATATCAAGCTTTCCAAGCTTCAAAAGATCAGTTGAACAATCAATAGCCAGAGAAAGATTGTTAGGCTCGATGCATACTGCTCTAGATGAAAACTCTACCGCCTTATTCAGATTATTCAATCTTCTGTATACCATTGCGCAGAGTGACAGAATATTTACATTTTCAACAAAGGAAGAATCCAGAGAATGAATTATCCTTTGTGCATCATCCAGGTCACCAGAGTTTAGAAGTTGCTTGAGCTGTTGTTCGGTATCCATCATTCACAATGTGTTCTGTCGGCTGGTTTAGTGCTACAGATAGCCTGTTAGAAAAGTTTGTCCATATGGTCACGCACTCGTTCTTTGCTCGGACGATAATAAGTTGTTGCAGATGAATTAAGCCGACGTTGTAAAGGGTCGCTACCAACAAAGCGAACAATGAAACCTATTGGTAAAATAATACCAAAGAAAGCGATGATTAAAATTGTACGGCTAATAAACCAGGCAATGAGCCTTATATGTTGATGAAGCCATTTTTTATCACGTTCGGATTTTTCGTGTCGCATAATGCCTTATCAGTTAATATTTATTTCCAACTAAACAATATCAATCGAGTTCGAATTCAACTTGCCAGCTAGCATCCTTCTCGATAATAGGTTGGTCTTCTTTCTTCATCAGGTAATTTTCGATGACGAGATAATCCATTTCGGTACGCATGAAGCAGCGATAAGCATCTTCAGGAGTACAAACGATTGGCTCCCCCCGAACATTAAACGATGTATTAATGACTACAGGGCAACCGGTAAGATCATTAAATGCACTAATCAGTGCATGATAACGTGGATTGGTTTCTTTGTGCACGGTTTGGATACGAGCAGAATAATCGACGTGAGTAATCGCAGGTAGTTCAGAACGAACCAGATTAAGCTCATCGATACCAAACCGGCTTTTAGCTTCTTCGCTGGTATCAATGCATATCTCTTCCTTCACAGGCGCAACAATCAACATGTAAGGGCTAGATGAGTCTAGAAGAAACCACTCCGAAACCTTCTCGGCCAAAACTGAAGGTGCGAAAGGACGGAACGATTCACGATACTTGATCTTAAGATTCATCACAGACTGCATCTTTTTACTACGGGGATCACCTATGATCGAACGGCCACCCAATGCACGTGGACCAAATTCCATTCGACCTTGAAACCAACCGATAACTTTTTCATCGTCAAGAATCTGAGCCAGTTTTGGCATCAATTCTGTGTCATCTAGTTTGTGGTAAACAGCACCTGTTTTGTCTAAGAGATGCTGAACATCATCATCCTCAAATTTAGGACCTAGGTATGAACCATCCATACTGTCAAATTTACTTTCATCTATGATGCGCGGCTGATTTTGATTCTGATGCCAATACGCTAACGCAGCACCGATGGCACCACCAGCGTCGCCAGCTGCTGGTTGTATCCACAAGCTTTTAAATGAACCTTTGCGTAGTAGTTCGC
Organism: uncultured Gammaproteobacteria bacterium; assembly: GCA_938084745.1. Lineage (GTDB taxonomy): Bacteria > Pseudomonadota > Gammaproteobacteria > Eutrophobiales > Eutrophobiaceae > UBA7359. The sequence continues at coordinate 13,546 of CALKEZ010000038.1, read as the reverse complement.
CGTTAGCCACACAGTTCAGTGCTACACCTCCGGCTAAACAAATATGGTCTACATCCAGTTCCTTTTTGATAGTTTCAGCCAGTTTTAAAACTACTTCTTCAGTAACTACCTGGATAGAAGCAGCTAAGTCCATTTCGCGCTGCGTGATTTCAGATTCAGGCGTCCGAGGCGGCCCGCCAAACAGGTTATCAAACTTTTTATTCGTCATTGTCAAACCAGTAGCATAGTTGAAGTAGTCCATATCTAAACGAAAAGAACCGTCTTCTTTAATATCGATGAGGCGCTGTTTGATGAGGTCAGCATATTTTGGCTCACCATAGGCTGCCAAGCCCATCAATTTGTATTCTCCAGAATTAACTCTAAAGCCCGTATAAGCTGTAAATGCTGCGTAAAGAAGTCCTAAGGAGTGGGGGAAACTGATTTCATATTTAGGGGTCAACGTATTCCCTTCACCTAGCCAAATAGTGGTAGTTGCCCATTCACCAACGCCATCAATACACAATACAGCAGCACGTTCATAAGGGCTTGGGAAAAAAGCTGAGGCGGCATGGCTTTGATGGTGCTCAGCGAATTTGAGGTTATCAATGTCTCTAGGCTTGCAACCGGCTAGTTCGGACAGTTTTTTTTTCATCATGCTTCTTATATATAACTTTTCCGTTAGCCAAATTGGCATTGCGGCAATAAAAGAAGTCAGGCCTTTTGGTGCGTAGGACAGGTATGTCTTTAGCAAACGTTCAAATTTAATCAAAGGCTTGTCGTAGAAAACGATAACATCAATGTCCCCAAGCAGAATATTAGCTTCTTCCAAGCAATAGCTGATCGCATGTAGAGGAAAACTCGCATCGTGTTTTATACGTGAGAAGCGTTCTTCTTGAGCTGCTGCAATGATTTTTCCATCTATCAGCAGGGCGGCAGCACTGTCATGATATAACGCCGATATTCCAAGTATGTTCATAGTTCTACAAATAAATTTTTTAAGCTGATCAGTAAGGCATATTATTGGTAAGTATCTACACTATCTATCAAGTCAGACCATTGTTCTACCCAACAACAGTGATGATCATAGTTACTGATGACCCGCAGAACTGGTTTTTTATTATTGGGAAATCGTGAACGGTAGGATTCTGCAATATTTTTCCCCACAATACGATCCTGCTCGCCGACAAAGTGCACCTGATGTATATCCTTTAGCGACTGCCAAGCATCTGCTGGGTTGAGAGAGTTCATAAGTGGTGTAATGCGGTGTTCCTTGGTCCAGGCCGCATGATCCAGATTGCCCGCAACGGTGATCAGACTGATGACATCCTTACGTTGGGCCGCTACAAGTGCTGCAATAGCGCCACCACCAGAATATCCAATCAATTGTAATTGCTGGGCATCAAATTGTTGTTTGAGTTTATTAATGGCGTCTTGACTGGCGGCGAGAACTTCAGAAGAAAAACGGCTAGTGGTCCAGTAAGTTTTATTGCAGTTATACCTATTGGAACCTTCAACAAATTGACAAGGCCGAGCAAGGTAGACAGCAACTCCACTGTGATGTTTCAGAGCTAATTCTAGACCAACGGGGCGTAGAGGCGTCGGGTCAGGGGAGGTCTGGGAACGGCTGATCCAGGCAAGACCATCACCCTCGATATAAATGTTAAGAACATGAGTTTTTTGTCTGTTCTTCGAAGAGTATGCAACAAGCGCGAACGGCTCCGTTGCAAGGGTCTGTCTTTCCCAGTTTGCCGCTGCAGCCAACTGGTCAGCATTATCTCGGCGATCTTTGGGTGATGGTGGCGCGTGAGCGCATCCTGCAAGCGTAATAAGGAACAGAGTGATCAGATATCGATAGAATATTTTGGAGCTAGCCGTTGCTATCACGCTATAGTGTATTGAAAGCTTTGATGTCATAGCTTTCAGTGGGTGACACAAATTATCAATTAAAAATTCTCGATGGTACGGGATGTATTTTGCATTCTGGTGATGATGCTGAAAGAGACGGATTCCAATAATAATCACCAGCGACAGGTAGCGTAAGACGCATACCGACCCATAATCGATGCCAATAGACATCCAGATTGTGAGCGCCTTCACGCGCAGCAACCTCATTCATATATATCTTTATTGCTTCCAATGCCCATGCGGCGTGCCCTACCGAAACGTTATCACCGGAGTTATGGCAATCCACGAAAACAGTTGGAAAGCCATAATATTTTAGGGTGTCACGTGCTTCCAGATAACTTGCACCCAAGCCCGCAAGTTCGACAGCCAGATTTATCCCGAGAAGCTCCGGAAAATAGTGACGGGTGAAGTGGGAAAGGCTTAGCCACAGAATAGGAGCTTCGAAGGCCGAATCCTGGAAGTGATCAGAAAAAGCAAAATCTAGGCTAGTGACATCCGGTAGCTCGACCCCCATTGATTCGAGCAGTTCACGGTAAATATTTGAATGATGAAGTGAGGCGTTACCCAAACCAATCTCTTCAAAGAATATACGGTACAGTTTGAGTCCACTCGGCGTCTGAATTGTATTAATGCCGGTAACACCTTGTAGCCAGCCCCCGTCTATTAGAAGCAGTGGTGCAAGAGTCACGGTGGCATCAATAAAGGCCTCTTTTGTTACACTTGGCTTACCAGTATGTGGTTGATAGGCATCAATTTGTTGCCTGTGTTTATTGAATACCCATTTCTCCAATGCTTCCCCGCTATAATTTAATGTAGGCAAGGGGCGTTCACCAGTGATGAGCGTGCTTCGTGAGCGATTTAATCGATCAATTAAAAATTGCTCCGCCACAGGAAGAACATCTGGAAAATACTCAATATTCACTAATTTGTAATATAGCTCTCGCAACGAACACGGGCGGTTCGCATACTCTTCTCGGCTCTCCTTCAAAAAGTCTGTTCTTTCCCACAGCGGGTATCTAACTATAACGCTCGATTCTTCGTCGTTCGCTTTCTCAGTAGAGATTTCTTTTGCGGATATCTTTTCTGTTGTAGCAAGACTATTAATCCAGTTGCAGATAACGGTGATCTCCTTGCTGGTAAATATCTCTGCCATTGGTCCGCCAAATTCTACAAGCCTATTGGTAAAGGGGCTCTTTGCTGCATCACCCTGTACTACAAAGGACGAATTGGCCAGCTTATCAATGACTGCAGCCGGATCAAACCCATTACTATCGAGCAGTTCATCAATTTTGTGCTGTCCGAGTCGTTTGTCTTTATGGTAGCCAAATCCATGAGGTCCTTTGCGACGAATCAGCTCTATCATTTCGGTTCTTGGGTTCGGTTTGCTCGCTAGTAAAGCGCTCTTTGCGCTTTGCAGCCATTTCATCCATGCGGATGTAAGCACTTCCATACCACACAGAATTCGGCGTCGAATACGGAACTGATCTGCGGAATTTTGTTCTTCTAACAGCGCCAAAATGACCTCCATTGAAAGGTCAGCCATGTTGTTATCGCGTTGAGCAAGCGCATCCAGTGAGTCGTTAGCTAAGCTTGATCCTAGAAAATTTTCCAAGGTGATTTTCTCGGCATATCTGTGAATGCCCAGATGATGCCAGGCTAGATTTAGTCCCAGTAATTCAGGAAGAAATTCTCGAGGGAACTGACCAAAACTCAGAAGCAAGAGCGGAAACTCAAAAGAGTAGTCTTCTGTATTTTCTTTAAGAATATAATCGTTTAATAAATTCGATTCACGAAAAGTAGCGAATAGGTTAAGGATGTTGGAGCCAATCTGATTTGTATGCTGCAGAGCTGCCGCATCGTATGCCATTGTCTGCATAGAAAATAGTTTATTCAATTTACCCGCGACTGAGGTATGTGCTGTTGCAACGCGTGATAGATTTTGTAGCCAGCATCCACTGACATGCATCGTCGGCGCAAGCTGTTGAGCCAGAAATGCGTGGTTGTTTTGAATGTTGTTCTGAGTTGCTCTGGTCGTTGTTAAAGCGTCAAGCTCAAATGATTTAGCAATTCGACTGAGATGTTCGCACAAATCAGTAAAATAACGGGTGTTATCCTTATCATCACAAGTTTTTTCCTCATGGAAATCTACAGGAAATAGCAAAGACGACTCCTTCGAAGAGTCAATAGCACTTGCGACAAGATCATGGGCAAGTGGCAGCATTTCCGGGAATTCATCAATGTTGACCAGATAATGATAAGCTGATCGAGCTGATATTAACTGGTTTCCTGCTTTTCGAGACATTACATCTGCCATAATTGGCAGCTCTGAGTCTTCATCATCCCGAAGGTTTATAGTGTGCTGCATTTGCTATTCCATGACTTGGTTTATTATGGAAAGGAGAGCTCAACCTTGCTCACGCTTTCTCCAAATGGTTGTAAAACCGCCATAAATGTTCTGCAACACCCCTGTAGACATTTGGGCCCGGATGTATTCTGTCCGTAGCCTTCTGGTGGTTCAGAGGCAATATATTGTGTGTGTAGATACGATTGTAATCAATACACTTCAATAATCCGGTTATTGATGGGGGCAACGGCACGGTAAGTTCTTTCTCTAGTCCATAGCGATGAAGTGTCCAGAAAAAGTGCGGAATTGACTGGGCTACGCAGTATTGCTGTACCAGAAGTATGTTTTTCAATCGGTTGATTAAACCCACTCGGTCGGTATAAAAAGAATAGAATCCTTCGATGGCGGTTAGCAATTCGTCACGATCCTCCTCATCAAGACAGGCCATCCGTGCCACGTTGTACGCATCTTTTGATGGGAATCGGAGCGTATCCAACATGGCGGGATTGAAAGTTAATGCCTTATCAGCAAAGTACCTGTCGTCATCATCAGTAAAATACTCTGTCCGACTTGATGGAGAGAGTGCGCCGATAACCAAATCAGGTTTAACGATTTGACACTGGCTGACAATGACGCGTGCTATATAGTCCATCGACGCGCCAATTTGTGAAAAGTTGAGTAGATTCACTTCGGCTGGATCTACACCCTTATAGCGTGCATAGAAAAATTTGAATTGATGCTCGGCAGTATCCTCCTCGTTTACACCCAGACCAAAACTTTCACTCGCGCCGCATACAAAAATATGAAACTTTGCGTTCTCGTTATAATCCTCGCCCCTAAAACCGAGAGAGTTGTAGCGATATTTTATTTTTCCACTACGGCAGTCGTTATTACAGTAATTACTGACCGCATTAGGCACATGTTCGTTATTCTCCGAGTTTGCAACAACGCAAGCGGAATAGGGCAGAAATGGAGATTTTGTCGGGGTGAAGACAGCGCGATGAGTTTTGTTTGTTTTTTCAATCATGTTTTTGTATCTATTTAATTATATTGATTCAATTTGCCGTAACTATCCCAATCTTAGTCGTTGTGTGCAGATTTCATTATGATTGAGTGGATTGCCAGTTGATTTCAGGGCTCGTATTGACATTGCTTTTGAAGTTTTCTAACGACAACGTAGCCTTAATTATTGGAAAGTTTAGCTTTAATTTGTGTGGTCCGGCAAGCAGGACATTTTAGTTGATAACGTGGATTTGTTTTTAATGTTAATTGCAAACGGCTGTTAGGATTATTTGCGGGCTAGGGGAAGTCCATAAAGCCATATTTGCAGTGAAAAAGCGGTAAACCTGTTTATTAATATGTTTTTTTTTGAGTAATAAAAAACAGCGATTGATTAGAAACAAGTTCATTAGTGAACCCTTTTCAGATTGCGAGTTAGATTTGAGTAACTAAACTTCGAGCCGAATATAACAAAAAATGAAAAAAAACATGCCCTCTGTAAGTGATTCAACACCCTTTGCCCGTACTAAGCTCAGTCAAGCCATCGCGTTGGCCTGCTTAGCAATCGGAACTACATCAGCAACAGCAGGAACAGGCTCATGTGCGGGTTCCGGGTCGATCGTCATTTCAAGCCCCAAGACTGGTCAATGTGAGCTCCAATCGGGTGATAGTCTCAGCATTACATCGACCGGGAAAGTAACGACTACATCCGGGGGCGCTGTTTATGCTGATAATGAGTCAGTTGGAAGCATAGTCAATGCAGGCACAATCTCGGCTACTGGTAGTGGCGACTATGGTATCTATGTTTATAACGGTTCTACCGTAACGGGTAATGTAGTCAACTCGGGTTTGATACACAACGATGGTAGTGCAAGCATCTACGTTCATGGTGGTACTACCATTACCGGTAGTATTATCAACTCCGGGACTATCCAGTCTGATAGTGGCAAGGCTATTTATGTTTTCAATTCTACAATTGGCGGCAATATCACCAACTCGGGCAAACTTACATCTGATGACACCGGTATCTATGTTCTCGATTCCACTGTGGAAGGCAATATCACCAACTCGGGGACTATTCTATCCGACACTTATGGTATCTATCTTGGCTCTGATCATGTCGTAGAAGGCAATGTCACCAACTCGGGTTTGATCGAGTCGGACGGTTATGCGGGTATCTATGTTTACGATGGAACCATTAAAGGCAGTCTTATAAACAGCGGAACCATCAATTCGGGTGTTAATGCTAGGGGCATTTATATCGAGAACACTAATATTGAGGGCGATATCGTCAACTCGGGCACCCTCATTTCAGATTATGATGGCATCTATTTTTACTCGTCCACTCTTGAGGGCAGTATTATCAACAGCGGGCTTATTCAAACGGGCGAGCAGGGCATTTATGTTTATTACTCCAAAGGCTCGGAAGGTATTGATGGCGATATAATCAACTCGGGAACGATTATTTCGGAAGATACAGGTATATACGTCTACGAATCCAGAGTTGGCGGCAACATAGAAAACTCAGGCACGATTATCGCCAATGAATTAAGAGAAGGTGATGGTCACGGTATTTATCTCTACTACTCAGATATTGGTGGTAATGTCATCAACTCGGGTCTTATCAATGCTGCAAACACGGGTATCTATGTTTACGCTGGAACCACCGTTGGTGCTATTGTCAACTCAGGAACCATTAACGCGAATTTAACAGATATCTACGAGCAAGATGTCAACTATGCTCTGGGTGTTGACGATACTTCAACTGCCACTTCAATTACAAACACGGGTACGATGAGTGGTGGTATATATTCAGATGCTGCGAATAATGTTGCTGTTACCAACCAAGGCCTTGTCGATACACTGTTTAACGCCTCTTATGTTAATGGTAATTACAGCCAAACAAGCGGCGGTGACTTTAGGCTGCATGTGTTAGATCCAGCGACTTACGGCTCTTTCACCGTGGATGGCAATGCCAATTTTGCTGCAGGAAGTTATCTTTCTGTGTCTCTTGACCCCGCTAACACGATTGTTGCTGGTGATAGGTTGACTAATGTTCTGACCGTTGGTGGCACCTTGACACAGTCATTTACAGTGCTGGATAACAAGCTGTCGCTCGCTTTTACGAGTGCTATTACCGGAGGTAACGTTGATTTAGTTGCTGCTGGAACGGGTTTGACGACCGTCACCGCAGCGGCTCAAAGCGGTGGTTTTACGGGTGGTTTGGGTGCAGCTGGTGCAATAGATAACATATTAGCTTCAGATCCAAACGGTGAAGCAGCCTTTGCTTTTGGTAGTCTATCTACAAATCAACAAGTTGTTGATGCTCTAGAATCGGTTGTTCCTGCTCTCAATGGTGGGGTTGCGTTGGCAACGATGAATACTGTTGGTGCATTTACTAATATTGTGGACTCACGTCAGGATGAAGAGAACGGCATTTCCTCGGGCGATGGGTTTTTCGTTAGCAAAAATCTATGGTTGAAACCCTTCGGTGGTTGGACTGATCAGGATGACCGCGACGGCGTAAGAGGTTACGAGATTGACAGTTATGGTTTAGCGTTTGGTATAGATGGCGATGTTTCATCTACTTGGAAAGCTGGTGTAGCTATGGCGTATAGTGATAGCGATATAGATGGCGATACTGTCAATAGGCAAGAGATTCACGCACAAAGTATACTCGGTAAAATTTATGCAACTTATAAAATGAGTGATGCTACAGCGCTAAACTTACAAGCTGGTTTCGGGGGAACAGAGTACAATAGCGACCGTACTATTTTCACCGGGGCTACTGCATCAGCTGACTATGATAGTAAGCATTATCAGGCCAGCGCTCAGTTGTCGCACAAATTCCGTATTAATGAAAAAACCACCTATTCTCCCTATGTTCATACAAGCTACAGTTATATCGATGTGGATAGTTATAATGAAACGGGTGCGGGGTTTTTCAATATCAATGCTGACAGCAGTAGTGACGACACCCTTATTTTAGGCGGTGGAGTTAAAGCAAACCACGCCTATTCTGATAGCCTTATGCTGCTTGGAAATGCCGGTGTAGGTTATGATGTGCTGGCGGATACCCAAAACTTAACTTCTTCATTTGCTGGTGGTGGTGGCGTGTTCACCTCTACGGGTATAGATCCTGATGAAATCGTCTATGATTTTGGGCTTGGTGCAAAGTACGGGCTCGCGAATGGCACACAAGTGACGGCACGCTATGACTTTAATGGACGTGAAGATTACACAGATATGTCCTTTAGTGTGAAAATAATGTGGATGTTCGACTAAGTGTAGAACAACACATAGAAGAGACTAAACAAAAAGGCACCTTCGGTGCCTTTTTGCTTTCATCGCATTAAGTAAGTAGCACAACTAGGTGCACAAAGTTGATTCTTTGCCCGCTGGAGTATGGTGTGTCAATTTATCTGAATCAAAGTGATTTAAATCAAGTCCGTTAACATAAAATAACATGCAGAACACTAAAGTAGCTATACCGGAAATTGAGGCCCTTTTTAGCAAAGCTGAGCAGCTTAGACAGAGCGGTAAAGTTGAAGAGGCGTTGAAGGAGTATACAAAAATTGTGTATTTTGCCCCAAGACACTGGCCTGCTTATTTTCATCTTGGCGTTTTGTTTGGAGAAAAGGGGAATGATTTACTAGCGGTTTCTTTACTGCGAAGGTCGCTGGAGCTAAAACCTGATAATGCGGTCATTATGAATCATCTTGCCGATTATCTAAGGAAGTTAAGCCGTAATGAAGAAGCAAAAGAGTTTTTAGAGACATCATGGTCATTGGATCCGAGTCCAAAAAATATTTCAGCGTTGTTGAAAATAGGAAAGATATATTATGAAATGAATCGTCCCGAGGAGGCAATTTCATATTTTGATCAGCTTTTGACAGTACCGGACAGTAACAATGAAAATGTGGATATAATATGTGTTACTCGCTGGTTCAGGTCGCTTTCAAGAATGTTTTTGGGTGATTATTTGGCAGCTTGGGATGATTATGAGGTCAGAAACGATATACCAGGGGTGGTTCTTCCTGAACTGACCGGTGAAAAGTGGTCAGGTCAAACGCTAAGCAACAAGACAATATTTTTTGCCTATGAACAACGTTTTGGAGATATTCTCCAATTTATTCGCTTCTTACCGAGATTAAAAGATGCCGGTGCGAAGATAATCGTCCAGGTGCCGCCTGAGCTTGATCGACAATTACGGTATTCTTATCCTTACGCTGAACTGGTTTCAACGAACGAGCCAATTCCAGATTATGATTACTATCAATTCATTACCAGCGTACCAGCCATGTTGAAGCTATCTCGTGAAGACATTACAGAAGATCCTGTTCATTATCTCGATGTCGACGATAAGGATAAAACATCACTACCTGTACGTAATGACACTTTTTTGAAAGTAGGGTTTGTCTGGGCGGGACAGCCCGAGCCAGATCGGTCAATCCCGCTGGCACATTACATCCCGTTGTTAAAGCACCGGTCTGTGTCATTTTTTAGTTTTCAATTAGGTGATAGACGTAAGCACATGGAGCAGCATGCTGTTGGTTGGTTAATTCATGATCTTTCGCCGAGGATATCTGATTTTTATGACTCCAGTGTATTGCTCAAGGAAATGGACCTTTTGATTACCGTCGATACTGCAATAGCACACCAAGCAGGCGCACTTGGCATGCCTGTTTGGCTGATGTTACTTTTTTTCTCTGATTGGAGATGGGATCTGAATCGTGATGATAATATTTGGTATCCATCCATGAAATTATTCAGACAGGAGAAACAGGGGGATTGGACTGAGCCGGCTAAGCGGCTCGAAATAGCCTTCGAGGACTGGGTTTCGAATTCCATGAAGGATAGAGGCGCGATGCCCGAGGGTAGTTAGTGACAAAATTTATACTTTGTGGATTCCCCAGAACGGGTACAACGGTAATTAGTGGTTCTATTATTAGCCATCCGGAAGTCTTGTTTTATGGTGAAATATTCAACAATACACCTGAGGTGCGTGATGCAGAGGCTCAGAGAATTACATTAGGAGCGGGCTGGAAATTGGAGACGGCTCTTGAATGGGGTATCTCTGCCTGTAGTTATAAAGAAAGCACATATAAATATCTGGATGAATTGTTTAAGCGTGAAGTCCCTTTTAAAGCAATCGGGTTTAAAATTATGTTTGACCAGGTAATAGAAGGGCCAAATAGTGATGTATGGAACTATATAGCCAGCGATCCGGAAATAAGAATCATCCGTACAAAAAGAGAGAACTTGATAGAGATTATTTGTTCATATGTTAGAGCAAGTATGACGCGTCGATGGCATACGACGGGTGAACGTTTACCTAATCATCGGTATGTTATTCCTCCGCATGAATTTTTAGGGCTTTTTCAAAGGTTCGAAAAAATTCCGGTGCCAATGCAGGAAATTGATCGGTCACATCAGGTTTTAGAATTAGATTACGGTTTAATTAGTAATGACTTTCAGGGGTGCATGTCCAATATTTCTTCGTTTCTCGATTTAACATCCAGAGAAGTGTCTTCTCCAAGATTAAAAAAGATTGCTCAGATGAAGCCAAATGAAGAGCTAGTTAATTACGAGGAATTGAAACAGTTCTTTCAAAATACACAATACAGCAAGTATTTTATCTTTTAAGGTTCTGAAATACAGAAAGCTCTTTTATTGATTCAATCTACAAGGCGGCACAAAATTATTCGACTATAAATGAGTTAATTGTCTTCAGCAGGTTGTCAGTTAGATTAGATTTATCGTGGTCCAAATAAGACTGGCAAAACCTTTGTGCTGAATCCTTAAAACTATCTTCGTTAATTAGCCTATCGAGCTTATGTTCCATGGCTTGCGGATGGTGTTTAGGCGCTGAAATACCGGCTCCTAAACGTTCTACATTGTTTGCTACGAGGTTTTGCTCACCATTTAAGGGTAATAATAGCAGAGGTATCCCTGATAAAAGCATTTCAGCAGACGTTCCATGACCCGCATTACAAATCGCGACATCAGCCGTCTTACCAATGGCATCCATATCTAGCGGTTTGTGAGAAAAATGCAAGGTATCTGAGAAGTATCCCTCCATTATATCTTTAGGTAATCGGTCGCCATATATCAATGTGGGATAGCGCTTTTGGTTCAAAATTTCTAATAAGTTAGGTAGTGTTTCAAAGTACTTGAGGTAAGCGAATATTTTTGGCCCTGGATATCTCGGCCATCTTGGAGTTTCTCCTGGGGGGGATTTCATGATACCGGCATAGTTAGCATTGGTTCTGCCTGAATAGTGGTCAAATTCGGGAAGTGTACGCAGGATTAATTTGTCCGTGTCCAATAAATTCTTGAATTGAGTTAATGGTTCCATTTTTATCAGTGTAAGGGCTTCATTAATAATTTTTAGCACTCTGTTTTCAAATGCCAATACCTCTTCACGATTTTGTGGCTGGCCGAGTTCATTTTCCACAGTTGGAAAAGGACGACTATCTGGAGGGAGGTGGAAGCCAGTACCAATAGCAATTTTTTTTGCGCGACTATTTCTGGCAGCAAGCATAGCTGTGGGGCTATAGTCGAAAATAATAAGATCAGGGTCGATCATGGCGTATAGATTCTGCCAGGCAACTATCAGGCCGGATAATCGACTAGGTATATCATATCCTGCGTGATGTAGAACTTTTGCATAGCTGTCAACCGGCATAATTATCTCTACGTGACGAGGAAGAACGAATGGTGCTTGATGCCATGTTACACCGCTACCCGAAAATAGATCATGAGCTTTGTGTAAAGATCTGAGTGCAAAATGGACTTGGTGTCCCTCTGAAACAAGACGGGAGATTAGTTCGACATAAGGCGTGACATGTCCGGTTCCTTCGCCAAGTTCCCAAGTAAATAATATTTTAGACAATTGGTATTTACTCCGCGATTTTTATTATAGTAGTCATTATGGCATTAACAACGTAACTAACATCAAACGTGCAAAACATCATGGTATTTCCTTATAATAGTTTCAATATGCTATCTTACAGCTTCATTATTTAGATCTCTGACACGTTGTAAAGGCTTATAAAGGAGCTCTCTCTGTGGATGTTTTTGTTGTGTTGTTTTTTTTACGGATATAAGTTCTTACACAAAAATCCATTGCTTCAGGTTCGTGAAATTTCCCTTCTGTAATTAATTTTGCTAACTCAGTGATTTCAGATCTGCTTAAAACTTTATTCTGCTGCGGACTATGTTTACCAATTAATTTTTTAATTTTTCGTTTAGTCGATATATATTTGTATATTTTATAAAGCCAATAAAAACTATAAAAAGTTATTAATATACCTAACACTGTTGGAAGGTGGTTTAATACATATAGCATTTTAATCTCTCTGGATTTGGTTTGCTGAGGTTTGTTGGCTAATGCAAAATAACAATAATACTAATACCGCATCCAAAGTGGATATTTTATTACCCATAAGAACTACTTACTGAAGATACGTTAAAAGATACTAGATTATAAGCAATAAAAATTTGTAAATACACACTGTCAGATGTTATTCCATAACAAATTTACGAGGGTGTGTATTAGCAGAAAAAAGACAAAGCATTAAGTTAGTTGTGATTTTGCTCTCAGCAAGAAAAGAGATAATTACTTTCACGAATATATAGCAATGCGAAGTTCAGATTTATAAAATTTCAGTCAAAGTTTGAGAAAAAAGCAGGGCAAGCCTAGTAACTATCCCATTCATCCATGTTACTGATGTTAGATGGCAATGTTTCTAAAAATGAGAAGAATTAGAAACAGAACTTCAGCGCGTTAGCGTTTCAGCACTCATACTTATTTCCCGATGAAGCATTTACAGTAATAAGGATTTTTCAGAATTGTGAGTGGTAAAGATGTTAGGCGTTTTCTGAGGCAACGAAAGGCGGTGGGTAAAGTGCCGTCAGTCAAGCTTTACGAGTTCGATATTGACTTCTACAACAACCATTAGGCGAGTATGCGTTTAGTAAAGACGGTAAACCAGTGTCTTACTGGTGCTTGAGAAACCAATGGCGAACATTACGAAACACCATTGGCTCTCCAGACTTACGCTTACATGATTTACGCAGAACGTGTGGTGACAGACTGCGACAAGATTTCGATTTAGAGACTGCTCAGTCTCAACTTGGTCATGCGGATAAGTCCACGACGGAGGCTATTTATGCCCCAAGTAAGGTCGATAAAGTCCGCCGTGCTGTGCTAGGCTCAGCGAAGATTGTAAGTTTGCGACCACTATCGCTGTAACGGTTGGTATTGGTGGCTATGGGTGGACTTGAACCACCGACCCCAGCGTTATGAGTGCCTTG
>CALKEZ010000037.1 GCA_938084745.1 uncultured Gammaproteobacteria bacterium | reverse complement strand
CTAGCTGTAGGTTGTTTACTCATGATTCGCTCCCTTGACTACGTAAAGATCTGAGTTGATCACTAAATTCTTTAACTTCGACAAGGCCATAACGCGGTGATGGCCCACTAGTCCAGAAAAATGTAGTTTTAACTCCGGTGTCTTCTAGAGTGTATTTATAACCTCCAGGTAGATAGATATGCTCACCAGTAGCAGCCTCAAGGTAGATGATGCGTCCAGCTGCATCCTCAACTTTCAGACGAATTTTTCCTTCCAAACAATAATGAGTTTCATCAAAATTCGATTGATCCCAAAAATAATCATCATGCCCCGGTTCCGCGTAACAATATCCTTGCCTGAAGTGTCGAGCATCATCCCGTTCCTGCGATAAGAAAATACACGTCCCAATACCCTTTGCGAACGGTAATCTTGGCAATGCATCAATTTCGTCGACGTTGATAACGCGAGGATACCGCCGTGCGCCTTCATCGTTAGGGTTATAATCGGTCATATATTAGCCTCTTGAGTTTCAAATTAAAGAATCGTTTATTGTTACACCTAAATAAAAGGAAAACCGTACTGATCAAATGAAGTTTTATTCCCTTTTTAAGTATAGCTAGATTGACTTGCAGAGTAAACTAGCGCTCATTGCTCGTCAAGTATATTTCTGTAAAATAACTTATTACTTGACCCGCTAATTTATAAACGTTTATATTATTTCTGATAAATAAAAAATTCCAGAAATTAATGAAATTCTTCCCCATTACTTTGAAATGGATAGTTCCTGAACCATAAACAGACTCATTATTTATTATTACTTTCAACAAGCAGAATAAATATTTCAAAATAATTATGAAGAAAAAAATACCGATCATTATTGATTGTGACCCCGGACAGGATGATGCAATTAACCTGTTTTTGGCCATGTCTTCACCGGCTGAACTTGAAATAATCGGTATAACAACCGTTGCAGGAAATGTCTCGATTTCACTCACATCTCGAAACGCTCGTATAATTTGTGATATTGCTGGTCGCCCCGATATCCCTGTCTTTGCTGGTTCTGCGCACCCGATGAAACGAAAATTGGTAACAGCTGAACATGTACATGGCAAAACTGGGTTAAATGGTATTGATATTTATGAACCAGTACATCCTTTACATGAGATGCATGCTGTCGATTTCATCGTTGAAACATTACTCGCTGCTGAAGATGAATCAATAACTCTTGTGCTTACTGGCCCATTAACGAATATCGCTTTGGCAATACAAAAGAACCCCTCGATTCTAAGTAAAATAGCAGAAATTATAATGATGGGAGGAGCAATGCGGGAAGGGGGTAATTATTCACCGTCAGCTGAATTTAACATTGTTGTTGATCCACATGCTGCTGATATTGTGTTTCATAGCAATCTAAAGATTTCTGTCCTTGGATTAGATGTGACATACCAGGTGCCAGCAACACAGTCTCGAAAAGACCGTATTCGAGCAATGACAAATGAGGTGGCTCGCTCGACAAGTAAAATGCTCGATCTCTTTGATCGCTTTGCCGCTATTAAATATAGTTCATCCGGAGCCCCACTAAATGATCCATGTACGATCGCTTATTTACTAAAACCTGAATTGTTTACTGGGAAACAATGCAATCTCACTGTTGAAACAGAATCCGAGTTAACAATGGGCCATACGGCCATTGATTTTTGGCAAGTTACCGACCGCGCAGTTAACGTTAACTGGGTTTATTCAGTTGATTCCAATGGGTTTTATGATCTTTTGATAGAGAGGCTAAGTCGATTTGATGACCGATTTTGAAGACGTAATAGACGTTAAAAAATCGCAAACATTATCGTATTTGAAGTTATTACTACCTACTATTCTTGACTACATTAAGTTAATTAAGTATAAACTACTAGAAACGATTCTTGTTAATAAAAAATAATCGTTTATATATACACTTGTTCATAAGGACATCTTATTAGCTTTTTTGAATGGCTAGGTAAAACAGCGTAGAGGACACAACACATAACAGGCAAATTAAGCATAACCCATTCAAAAGAAAGAATATTTTAGTTAAACCGCTATCTTATTTATAAGTGAAGAGAAGCAATATTATCTAAATATCCTAGCTTAACTAGGTTTAAACCCTATGTATAAACACACTTAACTAACATTTGGAGAGATTAAAGAAAACATGGAAAACGCAACGAAATTCTATATTAATGGTAAATGGGTTAAGCCTAAAAGTTCAAAAAGCCTTGACGTAATCAATCCCGCAACTGAAGAAGTTATCACGAGCATCGTACTTGGTAACCAGGAAGACGTCGAACAAGCAATTGCAGCAGCACGGGCAGCCTTTGATGAATTTGCCTCAACGACTAAAGATTATAGAATCGATCTCCTTGAAAAAATAATCGAGGAATACAAACGCCGATTACCGGACATAGCAGCCATTACTAGCCAAGAAATGGGCGCACCTATGGACTTGGCCTCAAATGCTCAAGCTCCAGCCGGACTTGGTCATTTCATGTGTACGCTCGAAGCCCTACGAAATTTCGAATTCGAAGAACAAATAGACACAACTACCATAGCCTATGAAGCTGTTGGTGTATGTGGATTAATTACACCCTGGAACTGGCCTTTAAATCAAATTTCAGCAAAGGTAGCACCGGCAATCGCCACAGGCTGCACCATGGTTTTAAAACCATCTGAACTGGCCCCTCTCAACGCGATAATTATTGCTGAAATTATGGATGCTGCTGGTGTGCCTAAAGGCGTTTTTAATCTTGTTCATGGCGATGGTTCTACCGTAGGCTCAACTCTTTCAAGCCACCCTGACATTGACATGGTCTCCTTTACTGGATCTACTCGAGCCGGTATCGAGGTTGCAAAAAATGCTGCGCCAACAGTAAAGCGTGTTACACAAGAGCTTGGCGGCAAATCTGCAAACATCATGTTAGACGATGCCAACCTTGAAGAAACGATTAGCCGAGATGCTGGGATAGTATGCGTAAATACAGGTCAGTCATGCAACGCTGGCACACGTTTCTTAGTACCGACGAACCGCATGAATGAAGCCGCAGAAATTGCTAAAAAAGCAATGGAAAACGTCAAGGTTGGGGCACCTGAAGATGAAGGTGTTGCTGTTGGCCCAGTTGTATCTCAGGCTCAATATGAAAAGATCCAAACACTTATTCAGTCAGCCATCGATGAGGGAGCAACCCTTGTGACGGGAGGACTCGGTCATCCAACAGGTCTTGAGAAAGGTTTTTACGTTAAGCCAACTGTATTTGCTGATGTGACCAATGAGATGACGATTGCACGTGAAGAAATATTTGGCCCCGTTATAACCCTCATTGGTTATAAAGATGAAGAAGATGCAATACGTATTGCAAACGACACCGTCTATGGTTTATCAGGTTATGTATCTTCGGCTGACACTGAACGAGCTAGAGTTGTTGCGCGCCGCATCCGTACTGGGATGGTACATATCAATGGTGCCCAAATTGATTTTCGTGCTCCTTTCGGTGGTTATAAGCAATCAGGGAATGGACGAGAATTTAGTGACCACGGTCTGCGTGATTTTCTTGAGGCTAAATCCATTTTTGGTGACTTGTAAGAGGTAGCTTATTAATTATGAACAGTAACAGTAGTTCAAATATGCACAATGATTCAACGGCGATGCTGTTTGCCGGTAATTCTAACCCGGAATTGGCAAAATCTGTTGCTGCACATCTTCATCTACCGTTAGGTAAAGCCTCTATAGGGAAATTCAGTGATGGCGAAATATCTGTAGAAATTGAAGAAAATGTCAGAATGCGCAATATCTTCGTCCTGCAGTCAATTTGTCAGCCTACGAATGATAACTTGGTTGAATTGTTAGTATTAATTGACGCTCTGAGAAGGGCGTCTGCTGCTGTCATAACTGCTGTTATTCCATACCTTGGCTACGCGCGTCAGGATAGACGACCTCGTTCAGCGCGCGTAGCAATTACTGCAAAAGTAATTGCTAATTTAATTTCAAGTGTAGGCACAGATCATGTACTGACCATAGACTTACATGCCGATCAAATTCAGGGATTTTTTGACATGCCCATGGATAATATTTACGCATCACCCGTTCTTCTTAGTGATATTTGGAAACATGATTATCAAAACCTGATGGTAGTTTCGCCTGATGTAGGAAGTGTTGTCAGAGCACGTGCGCTAGCACGTCGAATCGGTAATGCAGAGCTGGCGATAATAGATAAAAGACGACCAAAAGCAAATGTTTCTGAAGTAATGAACATTATAGGTGACGTTAATGGACACACTTGCGTTGTAATTGATGATATGGTTGATACCGCTGGAACACTCTGCAAAGCAGCAGATGCATTAAAGAAAAATGGCGCTTTAAATGTCTATGCCTACTGCACGCACCCTGTTCTTTCCGGCTCTGCAATTGATAACATATCAAAATCAGCAATAGATGAGCTTATAGTGACAGATACGATCCCGTTGTCACAAGAAGCAAAAAACTGCAATAAAATTCGTCTATTATCAGTCGCCACAC
This sequence comes from uncultured Gammaproteobacteria bacterium, assembly GCA_938084745.1. GTDB lineage: Bacteria > Pseudomonadota > Gammaproteobacteria > Eutrophobiales > Eutrophobiaceae > UBA7359. Next base: position 11,363 of record CALKEZ010000037.1, on the reverse strand, counting down.
TAATCGGAGAAAGCATTAACTGTATTAAAAGCGGCCATTCATTGAGTTCAATGTTTGTTGATTAATAGCCTTAGTCTTCATAAACACCGCAAATTATTTGTTCACATCAATTATTTACAAACAACTTAAAGCTTAAATAAATAAAACGAGTGACAGAAGACAACTAAAGACTAGAATCGATTATATTTTTTATATTATTTTTAAAAAATATATTTTATATATTTTTATATTACTTTATTTTCATATAGATACACTCTTTTTTATTGGATTTTGTTTGTTCTGATTAGAACAGCATTCTACAAGATTGACGCCTATAATTAGAATCGTTATTATTTATAAAGCGCCATATATTTGATGAAAAATATCGTGAGGATAGATTAAATATCTAACATGATTGGATATCGTATTAACATAAATAACTTAAGGGGTAAAAGTATATGAGTTTTCACAGTAATATCATCATTGACGTAGATAATTACAAACATTGTCACTACGCACTCTATCCACCAGGTACGGAATACATATCCAGTTACATTGAATCTCGTGGGGGTGAATTACCATCAACAATGTTCGTTGGGCTTCAGGCATATTTACGCGAATATCTGATGCAACCTATTACGCTTGAAGATATCGATGAAGCAGAATTCATTGAACGTGAACAAGGTATGCACTTCAACCGTGACCTTTGGCTCGGCGTTCTCAATGATCATGACGGTTATCTTCCTGTTGAGATTGAAGCAATACCCGAAGGTACTGTAGTACCACCAAAAAATGTACTAGTACAAATAATCAACACCGATCCCAAGTATTACTGGATGACGAGTTTCTTCGAAACAGCATTATTAAGAGCAATTTGGTACCCAACAACGATTGGTAGTATTAGCTGGCTCTCAAAACAGGTCATTCGCGATTCTCTCGAACAAACATCAGACAATCCTCAAGTGCTACGTCACATGCTGCATGACTATGGCGCACGTGGAGTAAGTTCTCAGGAATCTGCTGCACTCGGCGGTATGGCTCACCTCGTTAATTTCAATCAAAGCGATACCGTGCCAGGTATTATTGCGGCTAAGCGTTACTACAATGCGGGCCATGTATCGAATTCAGGTCCAAATTCTGAACATGCGAGCTTATGTGCATGGGGTGAAGAGAACGAAGCTAAAGCATTAAGCAATATGCTTACTATGTATGCCGATAACGGTGTAGCATTACTGTTAACGGATACTTATGATCATGAAAGCTGTGTAAAAAATATCATAGGTAAACAATTAAAAGAACAAATTCAGAATTTTCCTGGTCTAGTGGGTATTCGTCCCGATTCAGGGGATATCATAGAAGTTACTGCCGATACCACACAATGGCTAATGGATGCTTTTGGTTTTGAAGTTAACTCCAAGGGCTACAAAGTCCTTCCACCCTATATTCGGGTCGTTCAAGGTGACGGTGTTAATTTCCATAGTTTACCGGAAGTCTTTATCGAAATGGAACGCCGTGGATTTTCTACTGAAAACGCACTATTTGGCATGGGTGGAGGATTATTACAACACCATAACCGTGACACGATGAATTTCGGACAAAAGGCCAGCGCAGTTTGTATCAATGGTGAATGGCGCGATATCTTTAAATCGCCCAAGGGCGAAGGTGCTGAATTCAAAATATCCAAGAAAGGCCGTCTTGCTCTCACATTGAAAGATGGTGTTCATGCTACTGTACCTCGAGATTCTATCCCTCCTGAAGAAAATATTATGCAACCCGTATTCAGGAACGGTAAGCTCCTCAAGAAATGGGATTTCACCGAGGTCATAGAAAACAGTGAACGCGAATATCCTGAATCGTACTATCTAGATATTGTCCGTCCACTTAGAGAAGCGCGTAAGGCAAAATAATTCGAAGTTATCCATAAAAAACTAAGGAGAAAGTAAAAAATGACGTGCCTTCACGTTTTCGATATGGACGGGACTTTACTCGTCGGATCAGCATGCCTAGAAATCTCCAGATCAATTGGGGCTCTCGATGAAACCATCAACATCGAGGAAACTTGGGTGCGTGGCGAAATCAATGACTATGAATTTTGGGACCGATGTCTTCCTCTATGGGAAGGTATCAGCGAGGAACAAATCGATAATGCTTTTAATGCAAGTCCTTGGCTTGACGGAGTGGAAGCCGTTTTCGCTGATATACAATCCCGTAATGAAAACAGCGTTGTCATATCTCAATCGCCAAAGTTTTTCGTAGATCGTCTGCAAAAATGGGGAGTACACCACGCATTTGGCTCACTAGTAACGCCTGGTAATCCAAGTAGTGGTGTAAAGATTGTCACGAGTGAAGATAAGTTACAAATAACAAATAAGCTGCTTTCAAAACTCGGATTAACACATGATGATTGCGTCGCTTATGGCGACTCTTCTTCTGATCTTGAGCTATTTAAAACTCTTCCTCATACCGTTGCTATTAACGCTAAGGAACGTATCCGAGAACTCGCTCGGACATCATATAATGGCTCCAGTATCTGGGAAGGTTATTTAATCGGTCGTGAAATTATTGATAAGTCTAACAGGAAAGTAGGATAGCTCACATTTATCAATTAATGATGTTTTGAGTTCATTGATTAGTAGGTTAATACAACTGTATAGATCATTAATAAATTAAAACTATCATTTTTATAAATATTTAACATACAACTTTAGTTCTTAATCGAACGAGGTGTCATAACATGAATAAACCCAGTAATGATTCCCAAAATTCCAGTGCTGCATCAAACAACGAACTAAGCGAGCTTCATGAGATATGCAAAAAAACGTTAGCGAGCTTCAGTGCGGCATGGGTTGCGGGCGATGTCGATAAACTAGTTAGCTTAATGAGTGATGATCCTATCTATAAAGGTTCTACAGGACCAAATCCTGGCACGAGCTATAGTGGTCGTGAAAATATCCATGCCGCTTTTAAACGGATGGTTCCTTCAAATGTAAGCGCTGATAAAAAGGGCAAAGTATCTGAACCCCCGCAAATGTATTTTTTCGACGATTATCGTGCTTTAGTATTTTGGCGACTAACATTTCCTAATCCCGAAGGTGATACTTCAGAAGTTGATGGTATCGATATCATGACTTTCACTAATGACGGCCGTATTGCTGTGAAAGATGCTTACAGAAAAGCATTTAGTTAGTTATTGGTGATTTAGTCCTACTGTCAACGAAGGTTGTGCTTCATTTGCTTTGCTTGTATGAAACTGTATTTTTTCGACGATATCCGTATTTTGATATTTTGACGTTTGCCATTATGTAATTCGTTACCACTCAAGTTGTCGTGATCGGTGATCTCACCTTGACCGATAATAGACGCATCCCGATTAGGGATGCGTACCGAAAAGCCTTTAGTTAGTTGTTGGTACTGTAACCTTCATGTGATCCACCTGTGTCATTACTAGCATTCTTTTCCCACCAACGACGTTTGGCTTCATTCACTTCGCTTGCATGAAATCGCGCTGTTCGATTCGTCGGCCAAAGTGCTTCCTTATAAAAGAATTCAGGAAGTTCATCATCATCCTCAGTAAATCCAGCGGCTTTATTAAATTCATCTTCATATTTTAATGTCTCACATCCAATTTCATGAAAAAATGAAGGTTCAAGTGTCGTACCCAATGCACCATTCATTGACCCAGTCACCAAATCAAGATGTTCGTTTGTAATTCCACCACCAAATATGCAAAACCCAACTGAATCTGCCGCTGCACACTGCACTTGTAGACCCATGCTGACATCGACTAATTCATCAAGATCTTTACCAACACAATCATATCCTGGAGAGTTACCAGTAGTATGATCTGCGCCCTGAGCCGTCAACATCATGGATATACCTGTAACTTCTACCACTCGTGGATCATAAGCACTGATACCTTGTTTTTTTATTACGGGGGTACGAGCAACTTTGTAATGCTCACCGACACGCGCAGTACCTTGCGCCCAAATCTTACCTTGTTCGCTACCTTTACCTATTTCTTCAAGCACTGATGCGAGAAATGAGACATCACCAAATTCTGCAAGCCCCGAATCCAATAAAACACCCATCATCGCACCTGTCTCAATAGTGTCGATACCTAGGCTGTTAGCAATGTGATTTAATCGTGCAAGGTCATCAGGATCTTTAAGCCCACAATTTGTCCCCATTAAGCCAAGCGTTTCGTATTCAATAGGTGAGGCTATCTCTTTACCATCTTCGTCAGCATACACATTGCTGCATTCAATCATACATCCGGGCATACAGGCATGAGCTGTTTGACCACCACGGGCAAGATTCTGCTCTCGAATATAGGTGCCACCCATCTTTAACGTTTCTTCGTTCGTATCGACTAAACGCCCAGCGGTGAAATTATTTACCGGCAATCCGCCCGTTTCATTGGTTAAATCGGACACCATCGCAGTCCCATACTCTTTAAAAGCTTTGATTAAATCATCAGCATTCAATAACTTATTATATTCCTTTACACCCTGAATCACTTTCTTTCGATCTTTAAACGTTGGCATCTTATTAAGTTCACAGACAACCGCCTTGACCTTTTTGGACCCCATCACGGCACCCACTCCGCCGCGCGCTGCTATTCTTGTCGGACGTTTATCGGTATCACTCATCGCTATTCCAGCAATCAATCCACCATACTCACCAACAGGGCCGCAGATCGCAAGACTCACTTTATTGCCGTACTTCTCGTGTAATAGACTCGCACATTCGAAATTATCTTTGCCCATATAGGGTCCTGCATCTTCAAATTTGATGGAGCCATCTTTTCGAAAAACGATAACTGTCCAATCATCTGAAGCGTTTAGAAGTGTAAATCCGGCAATCTCGAGTTGACCTAATGCTAAGCCAAATGAACCACCTGCATTTGATTCTTTAATACCGCCGGTGAGCGGACTTTTACAGCCAACGCTGGTGCGATTCGCATTTGACCAATTGCTTCCTGCAAATGCCCCTGCAGAAAAAATTAGTGGATTCTCTGGCGATAAGGGATCAACCGGACCAACATTCATGTCCACTAAGGTCTTAGCTATACGATAGCGTCCAGCCCGTGCCAACTGTTCACCAGAAAATGTTTCTTCACGCACGCTTTTGTCATTAAGGTCAATATGAAGGTATCTACGCATGGCTTGAATCCTCAGCTTTTTTGATAATTTTATAAATAGAAACGATTCTATACCATTAAGAGTATAGTGTAAAATTTGAAGAGTTACGAGGCTTTAAACCATATATAACCGATTAGAATGTGGACATTAATACACAAATCTTAATTGTCTTTTTAGTAATTTATTTTGAAATATTTAGCAAGGAGATTCTGCAACGATCAATTCATATGCCGCTTTGTGCTCATCCGGTAGATATTCGCTACTAAGTTTAATATTTTGCAGTAAAGGACATGCCTGCTCCGGTCTAGTAGAGCGGCTACGAATCCTAAACCGACTCAACATCCCTTCCCACCAGATATTCATTGTCGGTACTGCTTTGTCAGTTATTATGCTCCACGCATGGTCAGCCTCGAAAGGCTTATTGTGTAACTCTGCTGCACGTGCCAATAAACGCCATGCATCTCCCGAGTTACTGTGTTCCTTAGTAAATGCACGCGCTGCTTGATATGCTACATCATTACGTTCTATGGTCATTAGGTCCTTTATGATCAAGCTTCGTATCCGACGATCCATTTCCGGTTGTTCTGTTACATGGGGTTGCAACATTTTAGCTATCTCTATGCGTAAACTGATGTTTTCGTGTTCTATAATCCAGGGATATAAGATTTCCACCTGCCAACTAGCAATTTTCTTTGTACTTAGTGAACGTATAAATTCGACTATTTGAGTTGGTTCATTCAAACGATCATACACCTGCAGGCTTGACCAAATTAATGCACGTCTTATATCGAGATTAGTATTTTCATTGTCTTCAATTATTTCAATTGATTTCAGCACCTCATCTAAATTGGGATCGACGAGCGCACGCATTTGCAACAGAATCGCTATATTTAGTGGTTTTCGCTTATCGGAATCAGGCAGTGTTTGAAACACGTTTATCCCCTGTCTGGCAAGGTCTGAGGCTGTTTTAGTTTTACCAAGTACGATATTGTCACTGAAGTCACTAGCAAGAACTTGAAATGCAGTGCGCTCGACATTACCACCTAGCTTCGACTTCGATTTGATCTGCTTAAGTGATTTTAGGGCGGTATTTGAGTTTGATGACGTTTGGGCAATCACTAATCGTGCCGAATCTGCATCGGGGTCATTAGGACTTTTTTTGATAAAGCGTTGTGCCGCTGCTCGCAATAATTTGCGGTTACTTGATGAACCGCCATTTACTTCTAGGGCAGTATAGACAGCATAAAGTAACTTGCTGGCTGCCTTGTCAGTTTCGGAAGCAAGCATTTTCTTACGTAATAACTGCTCAAGTACACTAGCAGCAGTTTGGTATATTCCAGCTTTGTACGCAGCAACAGCCCAACGATAACGATAATAATTTAGGTCGACTCCTTTTAGCGCTAAACCCTTTTTAAAAAATATCTGAAATTTCTGTATCGCTTTTTTGTAGTCCTGATGGCGCAAACGAAATTCGGCAGCGGCTAAATCACTCCAAGGTCCAACATCTACACCGGCGATTTCCTGAGCATATCCCATCATTTCTTCAAGTAGCGATTGATCCATCCTGCCTGATTCATAGATTGCTTTAAGACGCCTCGCCGCGCCGATGGGTTGACGACCCGTCCTACGACTTTCTTCCAGTAACGCAAATGCTTCGATACGAAGCATCTTTGCCTCGTTATCATCGATATTTCGACTGGTATGTTTCGTCTTTATCTTACCTGTTCGCACCTCTAACAATCGAAGTTCGATTGACACTGCTTCACGTATTGATGAATCAGTCGCCATAGAAAGGGCTTCATCAAGTCTCTCGAAAATTTGTCGAGCACGATCTAAATTACCCAACTCCATTTCCACATAGCCGATACCAAGCCAACCACCATAAATTAAGCCCGGACGAAAGAGTTGCATCGAGGCGATGCGAAAACCCTTCTGCGCTTCTAATAAAGTCCGCTTCTTTGTCCCTTCTTTTTTGTAACGGCGTGCAAGTTCTAAATCAACCCAGGCTCGCCAATAGGCGAAAGCAGCTTGCGAAAAATTAAGATCATCCCATGACTGTGAACGATACAAACGCTCAAGTGCTGCTTCGCTCTGCTCTGTTCCACGTTCAATATTATTTACGTGAGTACGTGCCTGTTCACGCATTGCAGTCAATATACTGCGCAATGCATTTAATTCGTCCTCTTTCGCTTGTGCTTTTCGTGCCATATCAATAATAGGCCCAACCGCTCTTGCAATTCTGGCTATTTCAGATGCATGCTGTTGTGCCTTGAGCTGTTGCAACAACATATTCGCTTGGTCATTAACGTTACTCTCCATAGCTGAATGAGATAAGGACGGTGCTAAGAATAACGTTACAATTACAATTCCACACAGGTGCCATGCACGTTGCCCATTAATTGCATTTTTAAAGTATAAAAAGCTCATAACACATCCAACAAGGCCTGCATCTCGGCTGCAAATTGATCGCCCATTATTAATTTGATTAGACGTTTGGTAAGAACAATATCGCCGTCTAAAGTAGCGGCATCACCCTGTCCAGCCTCGCCAATAACGAGAAACGCATGCATAGGCGCATTACGATATAAATTGCGTGGTACCTTGCGTCCCAGCTTCGCTTCGAGCAGATGCGGATTAGCCTGTTCACTAACATCCAATGTTGAAACTGTGCCACCGGAACGTTGAAATTGCCTGACGCTATGCAACACATTATTAAGCTTTTCATCGCCTAAAGGCGCATCACCAATCAGGATGATAATTTTGCGTGCACCTGTGCGCCAACCAGAATCATTGATAGCAACCTGAAGCCCGGCATCGATTGCTTCATACCAATCCCCGCCACCCTTAGCCTTAAGCGTGGAGAGATACTGATTAAGTTTCAGGCTACTGTAGGTCAGCGGCTGCACACGCGTTGTGAATTCAGGGCCATCATAATCACGGTAGGCAACAAAACCAAAACGGGCAATGGGCACAAGTGAACGCACGATCTGAGCAATATCCTCAATCCGATCTTTTACTTCATCGATCACCCAGCCCATGGATCCTGTGGCATCGATGCAAAATACAACATCAAGGCCAGCTTCGCGCAGGTTAGCAATATAGGGAGCAAAACGTGCCGTGCCATCACCTAATCCATTCCCGATACCCGTTTTAAAACCACCTACACCATGACCTTTACTAACAGAAACAAAACCCAAACCATCGGGTATGTCGATACCCTGGAAGCCACTGCCCTGGGCTCTAAGCGCAAGCGTTACATCCGGCGGTGGTGGAGTAAGTGTCTTCGGTGCTATAAGTATTTCAGGTGGCTCAAGTTCGAGTTCTTCTTCAAATTCGAGCTGCTCTTCAGGCGGGTCGATTTTTTCCTCAACGACCTCGGCAGGCTGATCGATGATGATTTGTATTTCAGGTTCTGGTATCGGTGGTGGTGATAGCTTTATGTTCTTACCCACATGCCAGGACAACAAGGCATGCAAGATAGAAGAAAATAAGAGTAGCAATAACCAGATTACACTACGGCGACTCGAAAGCAGCATAGCTTCAGCCTGTATTAACCTTACGCTGTGTTACCAATACAAATTGAAGAATGCCGGCCTCGGCTGAAATGTCCATTATTTTCGAGATGGTTAACGCATCAACCCTGGCATCAGCGTGAATCCTGAGTTTCTTCTGGCTAGATAAACTGGATAAGCCTGCTTTTAAATCGGCCATTTTTATCTTTCGATTTTCGAACCACACTTCTCCGGTCTGACTCACGGTTAGTATAGGGATATGTGGTGGTGGCTCTGCAATCCTGGTTGAATACGGAGTAACAACATCATGGTTAGACTGAATGCTTCCTGCCACCATAAAATAAAGTAACAGGAGAAAGACAACATTGATCATCGGTATCATATTCTCTTCTAGCTTACCTTGACTGCCTACAATACGTTGGCGCAAGTTGGCGTAGCTAGAACTGCGTCGTTTATTCTTTCGCGGCATTGTTATATACGCCTCTTCATTTAAACTTACGTGCAGCAGACATTGATATATTAGTAATGTCGTATTGGGTAAAAAGGTCCATTACATCGACAACACGCTGTAACAATACATGGGTATCGACAGCTATTATTACGCGTGTGTTATCGGGTGTACTAATACTAGCTGCCGTCGTACGTAAATTGTTCGGGTTACTTTTGGTCCCGTTCAACCAAACCGAGCCATCGTCATGTAATTCGATCGAAATCGTCGTCATCTCAGAGGCGACGCCGCTACCACCCGCTGCTTTTGTAAATTCCATAACCTGGGGACGCAGGAAGTCTGTCTGCAACATAAAAAAAACTAATAGGATAAATACGCAGTCAATTAGTGGGGTTAATGATAAACGTCCCGGACTCCTGTGAGTAAGTAGCGGACTTAATACGTTCCGCGGGTCATTCACGCTCAGTTATTCTCCTGCGTAGTGAGTACGCGACTAACAATATCAGTAATCCTGTCAGCAAGTGTTTCAAGCCTGGTCGACAAAAGCGCATGCAGAACTGCAAAAACAATAGCGATGGATAAACCCACAGCAGTAGTTAACAGTGCCTCCCAAATACCACCTGCAAGTGCAGAGGATTCACTCGCCGAACCTGCGCTCGCTGCGAGTCCACGAAACGCCTCTATCATACCAAGCACAGTACCTAACAAACCTAACACTGGCGCAAGATTGTAAGTCAACTCCAGCAAACGTAGGTCTTTCGAGTAAGCCCGTAAAAAGATTCCGGCACGTCGCAACATTTCGTCATGCAAGCTATCGCTGTCCATGCTTGCTCCCTGTTCAAGTCCGAAGCGTAAATCACTCGCAATTGGCAATGGTGAACTATTCAGAATTTCTATGGCTTGTTTTTGTTTACCAAGCTGCCAAAAATCGACCGCTTCATCCAGACGATTTAATACTGAATTACTGACTTTGGAATATTGCAAAAATTTTCGCAAAGCCAATGCAAACCCGAATATGGACGCTATTAACAGAATCACAACTACGGGACCACCAAGCTCTAAGAGTGAGATGACGCCATCCATAATTGCTTGTAACAGATTCGTGTCGATACCAGTTTCCATGTTTTCAGTTATCTAGGTGGCCCACCGCCCTCATTCGGACCAGGCGCCGGTGGAAATACGCGGCTTTCTCCCGGTACAGGATCACCAGGATCATTTGGTATTGGCTGTCCAGCCATATATCGTATTTCCTCTGGTTCAGGTTCATCGCCATAAGCGGCTGAAAAAAATTCAGCAAGTTCATCTGAGGTCTTACCTTGCGCCAATAATCCTGCAAGACTTTGATCAGCATCTAGCTTAGCAGAGTATTGTGGCAAATCTTTAGCCGTTCCACTTCGAGTAGACCCTTCCGGAATCCGATTTCGCTGCCGACGTGCCAAACGTTGCAAAACTTTCCACGCCAGCGGGTTGTCCTCTATGGGTTCAACTTCGACCTGCCCACTCGCTTCAAACTCACGCCAAATCGCTTCCCCTTTTTCCGTGCGTAGCACGACTATGGTCGCCTTGTCAGTACCAACACCACCGCAGGAAATATCAGCAAGTTCAGCTGAAAAATCACCACAATGTTGGCATTCAGGCCGTTGATATTCTTCCATAGCTTCTTTCAGGGGTATCGTTGCAATTGTGCCGTCTTTTTTGTGAATCAATACTTTACCTTTGACGTTAAATTTTGACACTTCGGTTAATGGAATACCCATTTCCTTTTCAATCCGTTCGGTCATTAGTTCCGGACGAAATACTTCTGTGCAAAATAAACCAATAGAAAAACTAACCCGATCAGAATAACCCCGCAAAAATTCACGTTGGCGTGTAATCGGTTTTGCTTTTTTACGTTTAGTCACAAGATAGCTCGGATCAACGTGTTCCATTTTGCGCAGCGGCGTAATCTGGCAAGGCACACCAACAAAACTGACCTTCTTTAAATCTTTTTGTTTGGCTTCCTCTAATGCCAAGTTGTTAGCGCAGTATGTATACCAACTGCTGCTACTTGCTTCGATTTCTTCTACAGAAGTCGCGCATTGTGGACTTGGGAAACACGGCGGGTCTTCAGGACCAACAGCAGAAACGACTGAACCGTCAATATGGCCATTTTTAAATGCCCATGATTGTAATGCGGTGACAATACCCCCATCCTGGGCACGTTCCATAATTTTTTCGCTCTTAGTACGCGCAACAAAAATATGTCGATACACACCAAAAATACCTTCGTATGCACGCTGATCC
>CALKEZ010000036.1 GCA_938084745.1 uncultured Gammaproteobacteria bacterium | reverse complement strand
TAGCTTTTATAAGTGTTATCCGGCTTTTCTAGAGGCACTCTTTCTTTCGTGTTCTTTTAAATGCTTTTTACGAATACGAATCGATTTTGGCGTTACCTCAACCAGTTCATCATCATCAATGAATTCCAGTGCCTGTTCCAGCGTCAATCTAATCGGTGTGGTCAGGACAATATTTTCATCCGTGCCTGAGGCGCGGACGTTGGTTAATTGCTTGCCTTTCAGGGCATTGACGACAAGATCGTTATCGCGTGCATGTATGCCAATAATCATACCTTCATAAATATCTTCTGCATGACCAAGAAATAGTTTTCCACGTTCCTGCAGGTTAAATAAAGAATAACCCGCCGCCTTGCCTTGACCATTGGAAATCAACACACCATTGTTACGTTGGCCTATTCGTACCGGGACATACACTCCATAGTGATCAAACACGTTGTACAATAAACCCGTGCCGGACGTGAGTGTTAAAAATTCACTGCGAAAGCCAATCAAGCCACGGGCCGGAATGATGTATTCAAGACGCACTCTGCCTTTACCATCAGGTTGTATGTTTTTCAGATCTGCCCGGCGATCACCGAGTTTTTCCATCACGGCACCCTGATGTATCGCTTCGATATCAACAGTGAGTTGCTCATAGGGTTCTTCTTTGTGATCACCCAGATCATGAACGATGACTTGTGGACGACCAACAGCAAGTTCGTAGCCTTCTCGGCGCATTGTTTCAATCAGGATAGATAAATGTAATTCGCCACGACCCGATACACGGTATTTATCCGAGTCTTCCGTTGTTTCTACTCTTAAGGCAACGTTATGTTTTAATTCCTGTTGTAAACGATCCCAGATATTACGACTGGTAACATATTTACCTTCTTTACCGGCAAAAGGTGACGTATTCGGTTGAAAGGTCATGCTGATAGTCGGTTCATCTACCGTTAACGCTGGCAGTGCTTCAACATTTTCCGGATCGCAAATCGTATCCGAAATACTCAGTGGATCGAGACCTGCAATAGCAACAATATCACCTGCAGAGGCTGAATCGACTTCAATGCGATCAAGACCATGGAAGCTGTAGACCAGAGAGACCTTACCCTTACGTTTTTTACCTTCTATATCTATCAATGAAACCGGCATATTCGATTTTATCGTGCCACGTTTGATTCTGCCCACACCGATAATTCCAACATAACTGTTATAATCAAGCGTGGAGACCTGCATCTGCAAGGGTCCTTCTTCATCAACATCGGGGGCTGATACGTGATTAATAATCGTTTCAAATAATGGTGTCATATCCCCTTCGCGCACGTCTTCTTCAAAACCGGCGTAGCCGCCCAGCGCTGAGGCATAAATGACGGGGAAATCCAGTTGCTCATCGGTAGCACCCAATTTATCAAACAGATCAAATGTCTGATCCAATACCCAGTGCGCACGCGCACCATCACGATCAACCTTGTTGATGACGACGATAGGCTTAAAACCCATCGCAAAGGCTTTTTGGGTCACGAAACGGGTTTGTGGCATGGGACCGTCTACTGCGTCGACTAATAACAGTACCGAATCGACCATGGAGAGGACGCGTTCGACCTCCCCACCAAAATCGGCATGTCCCGGGGTATCGACAATATTGATGCGGTAGTCATTCCAGGTAATCGACGTATTCTTGGAGAGAATGGTAATGCCACGCTCTTTTTCCAGGTCGTTAGAGTCCATAACACGTTCGGTTGGTGTTGAACGGCTATCAAAGGTACCGGACTGCTGCAGAAGTTTATCCACCAGAGTGGTTTTACCATGGTCGACATGGGCGATAATTGCGATATTACGGAGTTTTTGGGTCACTTAATTAGGGCTGCCTTGATGCGAAAGGCGGGCATTATACAGATAGATTCTTAAAAGTGGACGGATTTCTATAGTTTCCGGTCAAATTTTGCCCAACTTTTCGAGTTATCCGGCTAATTCTGAGAACTGGCTCCCTACAATTTCAGCCAATTGATTTCTAACGCAGTAGTTTTGCCAATAACCACTTGCTCCAACTTCCGTGGTTGTTCTGCTGTCACATCACTTATTGCCATTCTGCCCGCCATAATTTCAGCTTTAGTTTGCGGGAACAGGGGTGACTGCTGTGGTTGAGCATAACCCGTGGGGAACAGGGGTTGGTTGGTTTTTGGATCATATTTATCCGTCGCACCAAGAGTATGTAATAACTCATGCGCAATTATCACGTGATTCTCTTTTTTCATTTCTTTACTGGCAAAACCATTAACAATGCCCAGCAAACCTTTTTGCAACCCCAATGAGTGCGCGACGGTCGCCGTCTCATCCGGGTCAAAATAGAGGACATAAATTCGGATATCTTCCAGATAGGGATAATTATCATTCTGCCAGGCCCAGTAACGTAACTTCAGACTCCATAACATCACGGCCAAGGTTGAACCCTTGCGCGGTGGCGGTGGCGGTTTTACTGCCAGTTCTCCAGCATAAGAAACATCCACTGGTATTCCAAGGTCCAGCTGGTAGTGCTTCGCTTCTCTCTCGAAAAAGTCCTCTATGTCATCAAAGTCACTATTATCGATACCCGCAATATACTTTTGACTTACCGCACTATCATCACCATTGATGGCGAAGATCACGACATTCAATGGCTTATCCCAATCAGTGCTTCCGGCTTTTGCCAGCCATGCACCAACGGCGACCATTAATAAAATATAAACCAGTATCAAGACCCGTATGTTTTTTATCATACTGCCTGACATGGATTAAATATTGGTGACGAGCTACTTTAAGTAATCGTTAAGCAATAAATTAATACTGTAACGCACACCAAAACCGATCGTGTCTGTCGGGATATGTGCCAGCCCGCCTTTTTTGTGGCTACTGGAAAGATCCATATGCACCCAGGGCGTATCATGTTTCACGAACCGTTGTAAAAAACGTGATGCCAAAATATGGTCAACACCACTTTCTTGCGAACATTGTTTTACATCAGCAATCTTACTCTTGATCATTTCATCAAAGTCTTCATCCAATGGAAATGGCCAGACCCGTTCACCAGAGTCTTCACCGGCCTTAATTAAACCGGCGTGCCATTCTTTTTTATTGGTAAACACACCGCTATAGGAGGTACCGATGGCATACATGCAACCACCCGTCAAAGTGGCATAATCCAGTATTAAGGATGGTTTTTCTTTAGAAGCCAGAGCCAGTGTATCCGATAAAACCATGCGCCCTTCTGCATCGGTATGTATGATCTCGATAGTTGTACCATCAGAAGCCGTAATCACGTCATTTGGCTTATACGCCTTGGGACCGATATGATTCATCGCTAATGCCAGCCAGCATTCAACCGGGCGATTAAAATTCAGTTTCGATAAAGCCAGTAAAGTACCAAGGGCCACCGCACTACCTTGCATGTCTTCATGCATGCCATACATATAATTAGCCGGCTTCAGGTTAGTGCCGCCGGTGTCATAACAAATACCCTTACCGACCAAAAAGACTTTCTTGCCTTTTGCAGCAACTTTGGGCGTATAACGCAACCGCACGATACCCGCGTCAGCTTTTGGACTGCCTTGTGCTACAGCCAGAAATGCCCCGGCCTTTTTCTTCTTTAATATCGTTTCATCGTAAAATTCGAGTTTCCACTTATTCTCACGCGCAATCTCTTTTACTGTTTTAAGGTATTCAGTCGGGGTTAATTTATTTGACGGCAAGATACTTAAACTGCGTGTTAAGGCATTGCCTTCGGCAACGGCAAAGCTTTGTTTAAAACCATGACTTGCACGCACACCGAATAAAGATAATTTTGCCAGACGTGATGGTGTCTGTTTTTCACTCTTGAAATTTGGCATGGGCGCAGATGCCGCCAAAGCTGCAGAAATCAATGCTTCTGCTATGCGCTCTGAGTCTGCATCAGTGAAACCTGAAACCATCAATCCCAGTTGCTTCGGGTTAGTTGCACTGTGTGCATCTACCATTTTCCTCGCCAGAGTCAAAAGGTCAAAGCTGTTCATCGTTGCATCTATAAAGGCAAAAGCGACATGGCTTGAATGCTGGTTGGGTAAATCAAGAACAACCGGGCTGCTATCCGCTTTTTTCAAATCAAGTTGTGAACGACGATTTAGTAAAATGTCCTCATAGGGAAACGCCGCTTTTTGCTTGATCGTCTTTCCCCCGGGATACGAAATGATCATCAACCAGTTACTGATCGCATCAATATTCTGTTTCGAGGGTAGGGTTTTCTTTTGTTGTAATGTGATACTCATAATTATTAAATAATTCCTTACGATGGCGGCTTATATATTGAATGATAGAGAACTTTACTCTATGACACGAGGAAAATGCTAAACACACGCGCTTATCCAGTGCACAAATTTGATGGTATTTATTATGCATGGATATACAGAGTTAGGAGACTAGCAATAATTTGAAAGTGATGTTGTTCAAGATCATGCTCATTAGTTTTGATTTATACATATTGTCGACAATATACATATTAAATGTTAGGTTTAATGAGTATTTACAGTTTATCGGTCTTTATTGTCAACAATATTGAAGTATGTTTTAAATGATGCTTATTGGACATTAATTAGTCCTTATGCCAATAATTCATTAAATTAAAAGAATCTCTATTAGTAACAAAATTAAACTTAATGGATGATGCTAATTTGTGAGTCCATAAGCGGTATATTAGAAGAATACACACGGGGCACTGATCAATATGTCTGACCAAGAACATGATATCGATCCACACGAAACAACTGAATGGCTGGAAGCATTAGAGGCCGTTCTCAAGATTGAAGGTGCTGAGCGTGCGCATTACCTTCTGGAAAAATTAATTGAAAAGGCCAGAAGAGAAGGTGCTGATATTCCTTTCAGCGCCAATACTGATTACGTCAATACCCTCCCCGTTTTCAAACAAGCCAGGTATCCGGGCGACACGACTATCGAACATAAGATCCGTTCCTATGTGCGTTGGAATGCCATGGTCATGGTACTTAGAGCAAATAAAGATACCAACGTTGGCGGTCACATCGCCAGCTATGCTTCCGCGGCAACACTCTATGACGTCGGTTATAACCATTTTTGGCACGCAGCTTCCGAAGAACATGATGGTGATCTGATTTATGTTCAGGGCCATTCATCGCCTGGCGTCTATGCCCGAGCCTTCATGTTGGGCCGCCTGTCAGAAGAACAAATGGATAATTTTCGACAGGAAGTTGGCGGTGGTGGCTTGTCTTCATACCCTCATCCCTGGTTGATGCCCGATTTCTGGCAGTTTCCAACCGTATCAATGGGGCTTGGCCCGATCATGGCGATTTACCAAGCCCGCTTTATGAAGTATCTGCAAGATCGCAATATTCGTAATACCGATGGCCGTAAAGTCTGGTTATTTATGGGCGATGGTGAATCAGATGAGCCAGAGTCTCTCGGCGCTATCGGTATGGCCGGACGTGAAAAGCTGGATAACCTGGTATTCGTCATCAACTGTAATCTGCAACGACTGGATGGGCCTGTTCGCGGCAACGGCAAGATCATCCAGGAACTTGAATCAAACTTCCGCGGCGCGGGTTGGAATGTCATTAAAGTAATTTGGGGTACCCGCTGGGATGCCTTATTACAGAAAGACCACAATGGCGCGTTGAAAAAACGCATGGCCGCCTGTGTCGATGGTGATTACCAAACCTATAAAGCGAAAGATGGTGCCTATGTCCGGGAACATTTCTTTAATACACCAGAGTTGAAAGCCATGGTTGCTGACTGGTCTGATAAGGATATCTGGGATTTGAACCGTGGTGGACATGATCCCGCTAAAATCTTTGCGGCGTTTCATGCGGCGGTAAATCATCAGGGTCAACCTACGGTTATATTACCCAAGACAGTTAAGGGTTATGGCATGGGTGAATCGGGTGAAGCGCAAAATATTACGCATCAACAAAAGAAGATGAGTCTGGAATCCCTGAAAATATTTCGTGATCGTTTTGAACTGCCCATAGCCGATGAAGACATTGAAAAACTACCCTATCTCGTCTTTGAGGAAGGTTCAAAAGAACTTGAATACATGCAACAACGCCGTACGGATCTCGGTGGTTATTTACCGGCGCGCAGAACGAAATCAAAATCATTGGAAGTTCCTGCCATTGAAGCCTTCGATTCATTATTAAAAGCCACGTCTGAAGGTCGAGAAATATCAACGACCATGGCCTTTGTCAGAATACTCAACATCCTGGTTAAAGATAAAAACCTTGGTGAGCGTATCGTACCGATCGTGCCCGATGAATCTCGAACCTTTGGTATGGAAGGCATGTTCAGGCAATTAGGTATCTGGAGTCAGATCGGACAACTTTATACGCCGCAGGATTCTGACCAATTGATGTTTTACAAGGAGGATAAACATGGTCAGGTTTTGCAGGAAGGGATTAATGAGGCTGGCGGGATGTGTGACTGGATAGCAGCGGGCACATCTTATTCGACGAATAACGAACCGATGATTCCTTTTTATATTCTCTACTCAATGTTTGGTTTTCAGCGTATAGGTGATCTTGCCTGGGCCGCTGCAGATCAACGCACCCGCGGTTTCTTATTAGGTGGAACGGCAGGACGTACGACACTGAATGGTGAGGGACTGCAACATGAGGATGGACACAGTCAACTATGGTCATCTGTAGTGCCGAACTGTATTTCGTATGACCCCAGCTTTGCTTTTGAACTGGCCGTCATTATTCAGGATGGACTACGTAGAATGTATGTTGAACAGGAAGACATTTATTATTACATCACAGTGATGAATGAAAACTACGCGCACCCGGCCATGCCAAAAGGTGCCGAGAAGGACATCATCAAAGGCATGTACGCATTTCAAAAAGGGGCAAAAAATAAAAAACCACGCGTGCAACTATTGGGCTCGGGTACTATTTTCAACGAAGTGATTGCTGCTGCCGATCTTCTAAAAACAGATTGGGGAATTGAATCTGACATCTGGGGTTGTCCGAGTTTTACTGAGTTAGCACGTGATGGACAAACTTGTGAACGCTGGAATCGACTGCACCCGGGTTCAGACAAAAAAGTATCCCATATTGAAAAATGTCTCAGTAACAACAAAGGACCAATCATTGCTGCCACAGATTATGTACGCCTTTTTGCTGATCAGATCAGACCATACCTGCCGCACCAGTCCAGCTATACGGTATTAGGTACAGATGGCTTTGGTCGCTCCGATACCCGCGAGCAACTGCGCAAACATTTTGAAGTAAATCGTTACCATGTAGTTGTCGCAGCTTTGGATGGTCTTTGTAAAGCAGGCACGATAAAGAGTAGCGAGGTTACAAAAGCGATAAAAAAATATGCTATTGATAGTGACAGTCCTGCGCCATGGACAATTTAATTAATTCTTAAACACAACCGCAGACGACAGGATTCTATTTAATGAGTGACATTATTGACGTGAAAGTACCTGACATTGGTGACTTTGATGAGGTAGAGATCATTGAAATTCTGGTGCAAGCGGGAGACAGCGTTGAGCCGGAACAAGCGCTGATTACCGTGGAGAGCGATAAAGCCAGCATGGAAATACCCTCCTCGCATGCTGGCACTGTGCAAAAGGTATTCGTCAGCGTGGGTGACCATGTTGCACAAGGGGCCAATATTCTTAGCTTGTCAGTTAGCGAAAAAGAGGTGGTGAATATTGAAAAACCCGATACGAAGGAAGTTGAAGAACCTGACATAAAAGATCAGGAGAAAGTGATTCCTGAACAAACGCAGCCGGAAGCTGCGCCGGCTTCAGAAGTAGTAGAAGCAGAAGTTCCTCCGTTAGCGCGCACAAAAGGTCAAATACATGCAAGCCCATCAGTACGACGTTATGCCAGAGAGTTAGGCGTAGACATTACAAAAATAACAAAAGCCAGTGGCCCGAAAAATCGCATACTGAAAGAAGACGTCACCCAATATGTTAAACAGACATTAACCAGTTCAGACGTACAAAGTGGTTCAGGTATACCCGCAATCCCTGCCGTGGACTTTACTCAGTTTGGCACAATTGAAGAACGCCCTTTGAGTAGAATCAAAAAACTAACGGCAATTAACCTTACCCGTTCATGGTTGAATGTGCCGATGGTCACTCATCATGAAGTAGCCGATGTCACAGAAATGGAAGCCTTTAGACAATCGTTAAAATCTGAAGCAGAAAAAAAAGGCGTCAAAGTAACCTTTCTCGCATTTATCATGAAGGCGCTGGTGGGTGCCTTAAAAGAGTACCCCGAGTTCAATGCCTCGCTTTCGAGTGATGGTAACTCGCTTATACTAAAGAAGTATTACCATATCGGTATTGCGGTAGATACACCGAATGGATTGGTGGTTCCTGTTTTCAAGGATGTCGACCAAAAACATATTTACGATCTGGCAGAAGAAATGGCAACGATGAGTAGTAAGGCCAGAGAAGGGAAATTGAGTCCCAAGGAAATGCAAGGTGCTTGTATGACCATTTCCAGTCTGGGTGGCATCGGCGGCACAGCATTCACACCGATTGTTAATGCGCCGGAAGTCGCTATTCTGGGTGTAACACGTTCTGATATGCAGCCCGTCTGGAATGGCCAGGAATTTGAACCACGATTAATGCTGCCATTGGATCTGACTTACGATCATCGTGTCATTGATGGTGCAGCAGCAGCAAAATTCATGGTGACGCTGTCAGGTTTTCTACATGATATCCGCCGCGTGATGTTATAGGGATTATTTTGATGAGTGAATTAATAGAAATAATAGTCCCGGATATTGGTGACTTTGACAGTGTCGAGATTATAGAAATACCAGTCACGGTTGGCGATTCGGTAAAAGCTGAAGATTCTCTTATCACATTAGAAAGCGATAAGGCGTCGATGGATATCCCCTCTTCTGCATCCGGAATAATAAAGGAAATAAAGGTATCCGTCGGTGATAAAGTTTCCGAAGGAACTGTCATATTAATATTAGAAACTTCAAACGAGACCACTGCAAAGACTGAAACAACCACTCCTGCTAAAACGGAAACTTCAAAGTCCGTTCCAGTAACAAGCTCACCAGTAAAACATACTGGTCCGAGTGACGATCATGTTGAAGTGCTGGTACTCGGTGCAGGTCCGGGTGGTTATACCGCTGCATTTCGTGCCGCTGATCTCGGTAAAAAAACGGTACTAATCGAACGTTACCCGACATTGGGTGGTGTTTGTTTAAATGTTGGCTGCATACCTTCAAAAGCGTTATTGCATATCGGCAAGGTGATTTCTGAAATAGAAGAATTAAAAGAACATGGCATCGATCTGGGTTCAAAAAAACCTGATTCAAAACCGGTAAGACAATGGACAGAGTCTGTCATTAATAAACTGACCTCTGGTCTTGCTGCGATGGCAAAGCAACGCAAAATAGACGTCATGCACGGCCACGGTAAATTTATTTCCTCGCATGCAGTAGAGATAGACAATAATGGAGAAATTAAAACACTGACCTTTGACTCCGCCATCATTGCGGCTGGTTCACAAGCAACAAGAATACCTGGCCTGCCAGATGATCCACGCATTATGGATTCAACCGATGCACTGTTACTGGAAAAAATACCGAAACGCATGCTCGTCATTGGCGGCGGTATTATTGGTTTGGAAATGGCGACTGTGTATGCGGCTATGGGTTGCAAGATTACGATTGTCGAGATGTTAGACAGCCTCATCGCCGGTTGTGATAAAGACATCGTACGTCCATTACAAAAAAGAATTAAAGGTCTTTATGAAAACATCTATTTGAAAACAGCTGTTACTTCCGTGTCTGCTAAAAAGACACATCTGGAAGTTTGTTTTGAGGGTAAAGATGCGCCGGAGAAAGACAAGTTTGACGCCATATTAGTGGCTGTTGGTCGCCAACCTAACGGCAATAAGATTGGTGCTGACCAGGCCGGCATTCATGTCAATGAACGCGGTTTCATTCCAGTCGATGATCAACAACGTACAAATATTGAAAACATCTTTGCCATTGGCGATATTGTCGGCCAACCGATGCTGGCACATAAGGCCACACATGAAGGCAAGATAGCAGCAGAGACAATCGCCGGACATAAAGTCGGTTTTGATAACCGCGTTATTCCTTCCGTAGCCTATACCGATCCTGAAATTGCCTGGGTAGGCTTATCTGAAACCGAGGCCAAAGAAAAAGGTATCGAATATGGAAAAGGTGTATTCCCCTGGGCCGCCAGTGGCCGTTCATTAGCCTTGGGGCGTGATGAAGGTATTACCAAGATTTTGTTTGACAAGGAAACAAATCGTATCGTAGGTGCGGGCATTGTTGGCCCCAATGCCGGTGACTTAATCGCTGAATGTGCCCTGGCAATAGAGATGGGTGCAGATGCCGAAGATATTGGACTGACGATACATCCCCATCCAACCTTGTCTGAAACAGTTGCTATGGCAGCAGAAGCATTTAGCGGTACGATAACCGATCTGTACATTCCAAAACGCTAGATATAATCAAAATAGATATGATAAGCCTCAACTACACTGAGCTTGGTCAAGGACGGCCTGTGATGATTTTGCATGGCCTGTTCGGCTCGGCGCGTAACTGGCAAGGCATCGCCCGTGCACTTGCTGATAGCCACCATGTTATTACTCCGGATCTGCGCAATCACGGTCAATCGCCGCATTTGGAGAACATGTCTTATATTGAAATGGCTGATGATATTGTTGCCATCGCTGATCAACTGAATCTGAATGAAATTATCATTGTGGGTCACAGCATGGGTGGTAAGGTTGCCATGACTGCGGCATTAAGACATCCGCAACGATTTGCTGCCTTGGCCGTTGTTGATATCGCGCCAGTCGATTATCAACATGACTTCAACCTGTTCATCGAGGCAATGCTCTCGTTAAATTTACAAACATTAAAAAGTCGTGCCCAAGCAGAAACGGCTTTGGCCAAGGTGATTAACGATATCAGTGTTATTCAGCTACTATTACAAAACCTGATTCGTCGCGGAGACAAATTTGAATGGCGAATTAACCTGCAGGGGATTATGAATAACCTGGCTTTGATTGCACAATTTCCTGATACGCTTAAAAACAGCGTTTGTCGGCAACCTGCGCTTTTTCTCGGCGGCTCGGAATCCGATTATCTGCGTAGCCTGCATAATAACGATATATACCAGTATTTCCCGTCCGCAGAGATTACGATGATTAATGGGGCTGGGCACTGGCCACATGCGGAAAAACCGAATGAGTTTCTGAAACAGCTCAAAACATTCATTAATTATGTATGAGAGACTATTGATAGTTCTATCTCAACCGCTAGAATGAGCCACTTTTTAAGATTGAAGAAAAATAATGAGCAATAAAAAAATAAATAAAGTCGTGCTGGCCTATTCCGGCGGACTCGACACATCCGTCATTCTTACCTGGCTAAAGGACACCTACGATTGCGAAGTCGTTACCTTTACCGCTGATATCGGTCAAGGCGAAGAAGTTGAACCGGCGCGAGCAAAAGCTGAAAAAATGGGCGTTAAGGAAATCTTCATTGAAGATCTGACTGAAGAATATGTCAGGGACTTTGTCTTTCCGATGTTCAGAGCTAACACCATCTATGAAGGTGAGTATTTATTAGGGACATCGATAGCAAGACCATTAATAGCAAAGCGCCTGGTAGAGATTGCCAATGAAACCGGTGCTGACGCGATTTCGCATGGCGCAACGGGCAAAGGTAATGATCAAGTACGCTTTGAATTGGGTGCTTACGCACTGAAACCGGATGTGCATGTTATTGCACCCTGGCGCGAATGGGATTTGAATTCGCGAGAAAAATTATTGGCCTATGCCGAGCAACATAACATCCCTATTGAAGCGAAACGCAAGGGCGCATCACCTTATTCTATGGATGCCAATCTTTTACATATTTCTTATGAAGGTGGCGAACTTGAAGATCCGTGGTGTGAACCTGAGGAGTCGATGTGGCGCTGGACAGTGTCACCAGAAAAAGCACCCGATACAGCAGAATCCATTGAACTGGAATTTATGCATGGTGATCCGGTAGCGTTAAATGGTAAATCGTTGTCACCCGCCGAGCTTCTTACCGCACTGAATAAACTCGGTGGCAAACATGGCATTGGTCGTGATGATATTGTTGAGAATCGTTACGTGGGGATGAAATCACGTGGTTGTTATGAAACTCCGGGAGGCACCATCCTGCTGAAAGCACATCGTGCCATGGAATCATTAACGCTGGATCGTGAAGTTATGCACCTGAAAGATGACTTGATGCCACGTTACGCAACACTTATCTATAATGGTTACTGGTGGAGCCCGGAAAGAAAGGCACTACAAACCTTAATTGATGAAACACAAACTTCCGTTAACGGCCTTGTTCGATTAAAACTTTTTAAAGGCAACACAACTGTAACAGGACGAAAGTCTGAAACCGATAGTCTATTTGATGAGTCAATTGCTACTTTCGAGGATGATGCGGGAGCATATAATCAGAAAGATGCTGATGGTTTTATTAAACTCAACGCCTTAAGGTTAAAAATACAAGCCAGAAGAAAATAAAAAAAGCGCCTTAAGGCGCTTTTTTTTCATAATCAATCTACAATTTTCTATTGATATGTGAATCAAATCACATGTTTAACAAGCTTTTCTACAGCAGTGTGACCCTTATCACAACCCTCAAGATGTAAATCGCATTATTCTAACCTTATGTAATTAATACAATACATATGTGCTAGTACGATTAAGTAGCATTAGACAGGAATGATATCGTGGAAACTGCAAATATTTTTAATGACAGAATTAAAAATCAGAATTCGTCTGGTTTACTGGAGATAGACAGTCTCAAGCAACCAGTAAACCTTTCTCTCGTCAAAAACAATCAAGAAGTACATTATTTATATCAACAGGCTCCGACAGGTATCATCCTGAACATTATCTCGGCCTTATTAGTTACCTGGTTTATTTTGCCAACAACACCCGATTATCTGTATATACCCTGGCTGGCATTTATTCTTTTAACTGCTTTAACACATACCTTTATAATCAAGGAATTCGGCAAACAAAAAAAAACACTCCAGATAAATAACCAATGGGCTATTTATCAAACCTTCATGTCAGGACTTACTGCATTCGCATTTAGTATCGGCTATCTGTTGTTTCTGCCAATGGCAGATTCGTTTGTACAAGTTATCTTGCTATTTATTCTAGCGACGCTTGCAGTTGCATACTTACCGCTACTGTCAGTTTTTTTACCGGCTTATATTATTTATATATCGGCATTTATATTTCCTGTCATATTCTGGATATATAGCTTGCCTCCGGAAAATGCTTACCCGATTGCGGCACTACTCGCTAGCACCTATTGCATATTGCTGATTACTGCCAGTTATTACTCAAAAGCCTTGCTCGAAGCATTTAGTCTCGCAGAGACAGTTAATGAAAAAGTTAAGCATTTGTCAGCAATAATTGATGAAAAAAAAACATTGAACATAAATCTTCATAAAGATAATTATGAGCACATTAAACAAAACGAACTCCTTAGCCGCGAGAAAATGCAGGCAGAAATAACCTTACAGTCAATAGGTGAAGGTGTCATTTCAACCGATCAATTTGGTCATATAGTCTATATGAACCCTGTGGCAGAAATATACACCGGAAGGAATGCGGATGACATCAAGGGAAAGCATCTCTCTCTGGTATTAAATCTGGTTGATGAAGCCACTCATGTAAAACTAGCCAACCCAATTGAGCAATGTATCGAGAACAACACCATTATCAATAATACCGATAATTCAATCCTGGTAAGACGCGATGGACTTGAATACGCGATTGATTACAGTGCCACACCAATAAAAAATGGAAAAGATGCTATTACTGGTTCGGTGATGATCTTTCGTGATGTTACAGAAAAACGTAGCATGGAAAAAAACCTGAGTTGGCAAGCAAAACATGACCCACTCACTGGTTTGATAAACCGTCGCGAATTTGATGAACGTCTGAATAAAATAATTTTAAATCCTGATAAATCTAATCGCGAACATGCTATTTGCTATATCGATCTCGATCGATTTAAACTGGTCAATGATAGTTGCGGTCATCAGGCCGGAGATGAACTTCTTAAAAAAATATCAGACCGGTTGAAGAAAATTGCACGTGACACTGATACTGTTGCACGGCTTGGCGGTGATGAATTTGCAGTGATTATGTATAGCTGCAGCCTTGATAAGGCGAAGTTGATCTCTGAAATATTCCTTGAAGAAGTAAGTAAAACAAAATTTGATTGGGATGAAAAACATTTCTCTATAACAGCGAGCATAGGCATAGTACCACTTAACGACTCAACATTATCCCTGACAGAGCTAAAGCGAATCGCTGACCAGGTCTGTTACAAGGCTAAAGGTGCAGGCGGGAACCGAATCGAATTACTCAGCCCCGACAAAAAGTATCAACACAAACATACCGGTGAACTGAAGATTCTGGAAGAATTACAAAATAGTATTGAAAAAGAGAGCTTTAAACTCTACACACAACCTATTAAACCGCTCGATGATTTGAATGATATTGTTTTTCATGAAGTACTCTTGAGAATGAAAAACACCGAAGGTGAACTCTTATCTGCAAACTATTTCCTGCATACTGCCGAGGCATACCATATGCTGACTGCTATAGATAACTGGGTTGTGAAAGTTGTAATGGAAATGATTGCCTACGGAAACAAATTATTTAACGAAGCACATATGATAAGTATAAACCTCTCTGAACAATCTGTTATGAATGAAAAATTCATCAAATATGCTATCGATAATTTTAATGATTATGACATACCCGCAAGTAATATATGCTTTGAAATAAACGAACCACAATTGTATGAAAGCACCGACCGTTTCAAACACTTTGTCGCTTCAATGAAGCGACAGGGATGTAAAATTGCCCTCGACGACTTTAATTACAGTCCTGCGAGTATTAATCGAATTAAACAACTTGGTATTGATTATATTAAAATTGATGCTCGACATTTCAGCAAGATCAATAGCGACAAAAATTATGATTACAAACTACTGGAATCAATAAACGATATCAATCATCTTATTGGTGCTCAAACCATTATTAAAAAAATTGATAGTGAAGCAATCATTGATTTTTCATTCGAGATTGGCGCTGATTACATACAGGGATTTTCTATCGAACCACCGACAGCGCTGATTAATGCCTGATAGCAGAGAGGGTTGAAGTATTAGGCACGGAATTTTTTAGCTATCCAGTAATCAGCACTGACATACTTGCCGCCACCAATAATCAGTAATGCCAGCAACATGATAAAATATGTCGCTGCGAACTCGATGCCGTTGTTTAGTATCACAATGTGACCGTGCTCTGTTAACCAACCGTAATTACCATATTCTTTCAATATCTCTTTTGCTCTATCCAGCCGTTCGATGGCTGCCATTGTTCTTTCCGTTGCAAAAAAGCCGGAACCCTCCGCGATAGCTAACCAACCATACTGTAAATGTACCGTGATCATAGCAACTATCATCGTGGCCATGAGTGGAATAGATATCCAGCGAGTGGTCAGGCCGAGTAATAATAAAACCGCGCCAACGACTTCAGTAAGTGATGCTGCCCATGCCAAAAATGCCGGAAAAGGCAAGCCTAGACCCCAATCAGGATTACCAAACCATTCAATAGTGCCTTCAATAGAGCCCAGTTTTTTAGTTCCGGCAATCCAGAAAATTGGAACAAGATATAGTCTTATTAATAGTGGGCTGATAAAGCCGGCTGTTTCAATTAACTTATCCAGCTGATCCTGAGCCCAATTCATCGTTTTTATTATAGTTGTCATCACCGTCTCTGTTGCTTACTTGTCGGACTAATAAATATTGAAGAAAAACATGGCAAGGACACCAACTAGATTAGTGTTCCTAACACGATATCCCTGTTTTTAAAGTCCTGCATAATCTCGAGTCCACCCTTTATAACAATTTCGGGATTTGGGTGTTTCAGTTGCCTGGCTATCAATTCAAGGATTTGCTTGCCACTCTTATCGCTATTTTTTGTTAACTCTTCTATTAACTTTGCAGAGACTGGATTGAGTTCAAGGAATCCCATTTCGTAGTCACGATCACGATAGACCAGCAAGTAAGTTGGCTGTTCCGGTAATTCTTGCGGAATATATTCCGGACTGATTCTGTGCACTGGCCACTGATAGGCAAGCGGCATGATTAATGGACTGAGTTGTGGGATACCCTTGAGCAGATCACCTTCTTGCTCTATACCGGAAAAAGAAATTTCACGCTGATCAAGTGCTATCGATGTTTCGATCCATTCATAATGTGCTAATTCAAAATAAAACTCTGGCGTTTCGATGTCATTCCGTTCTTTTTCAAGATACGTCAAAAACTCTAACGGCATCTTCGGAAAATAGGGAGTATGTGAGACATGTCGCTTCACATAATCACGCAGCATTAAATGCCAATCAGAATCAGTCGTTACCTTACGTAATACCGGAAAGCTGTTTGCAATAAAGCCCTCGATATTGCGATAAACCAAATCGGCATAAATTGCGACACGCCGGGGTTCTATGTCAGCGGGGGCAGGTATATTTTCAGGATCACGCATATGCCGGGTAAAAGCATATTGCAGATTATGCAGTGATTCAGACTTCATGTTGTTTTGAATTATTGCCATGTTCAAGACCGTGCGTTAATTGCAGTGATTGAATTTTGTCGACTTCCAGCATCAAATCGTCCAGCCTGGGAATATTAAAATCACGTTCAAGCAAGGTAGGAAAAACGCCGAAATGTTTATAGGCTTTTTCCAGTAATGTCCAGACAGGATCAATCACATCAGCACCATGTGTATCAACACGGATGTCCACTGCCTCTTCATAATGACCGGCAATATGTGCATAAGCTATGCGTTCGCCAGGCAACGACTTCATATAGTCTTCAGCATCGTAACCATGATTAATGCTGTTGACATAAATATTATTAATATCGATAAGGAGATCACAGTCCGCGGTTTCCAGCACTGCGTTTATGAATTCAGACTCCGGAATTTCCTGGCCCGGCGCAGCATAATAAGACACATTTTCAATGGCCATGCGCCGCCCAATAATATCCTGTGTTTGTTTTATACGATCAGAAACATACTTAACGGCTTCTGTAGTAAATGGTATTGGCATCAAATCATAAAGATGACCATCATCAGCACAGTAGCTAAGATGTTCACTGTAGCAACGGATATTGTTTGAATCCAGGAATTGGCGGACACGCCTTAAAAAAGGTTCATCTAAGGGTGTTGGCCCACCGAGGTTAAGTGAGAGCCCATG
Organism: uncultured Gammaproteobacteria bacterium; assembly: GCA_938084745.1. GTDB lineage: Bacteria > Pseudomonadota > Gammaproteobacteria > Eutrophobiales > Eutrophobiaceae > UBA7359. Next base: position 24,115 of record CALKEZ010000036.1, on the reverse strand, counting down.
ACATACAAACGGTGTTTTTTGCAGGAGGACATCGAACAGATGGCCATAACGACCGCCGACGTCAATCCAGTTTTCCGGGGCCACTTCCATAAAATCAACCTGGGAAGGAAATTCATTTGCGGCGGCACTTAAAAATGTCCGCCGCAAACCGAGGCCCGTACCATGCACAGGATACTCTTTAAACATCTAATTGAGGCTCAGGCTTACATCTTATCGCCGCATTTACCTTCGCCGCACTTACCTTCCTCTTTTGTCTTGTCGCCGCACTTGCCTTCTTCGCCCATCTTGTCGCCGCATTTACCTTCAGCTTCCTTGTCGCCACACTTGCCTTCAGCTTCCTTGTCGCCGCACTTACCTTCTCCACATTTACCTTCATGGGCATCAGCAACCATATAACCATGGGTCAGTTGGGTGGCAGAAAACGGGTTATCGACCGCATTAACAATCGGGCTGGCTGATAGTGAAATTGCAAAAGTCGTTCCTAGTGCAACGGCTAGAGGGTTTAGTCTATTCTTGTTTGACATCTTTACTTTCTCCTGGAGGATTTAACAAAAACATTGCTCGTGATGAGCAATACTCATCTTAAAATATTTAGTCGCATTGATCCGCAAAATACAAGCAGAATTTATACGTATCACATGCCTAATAAGCTAACCACACCTTATGGACTTGGACCTGTAAGAAAAGTTCTTGGTTTTAAGAATTAATCCCTGAATAATCATAAATTTAGCTTTTAAAGCCAGATGCATATAAGCAGGAAAAGGTTACAAGTTATTTTACTAATTCAGCTTCGAATTTCTCTATCAATCCGTTTTTACCACATTAATAATGGCCTGAAGAATTTCATCGGGTACCTTATTAACGGCTATTTCGTCTGGCGAGTTAAACAAGCGGTTGCCAAGAGCAATCGTGTTTTTATACTCCTGTAGATAATTAGTACAATCTGAACAAATCAATAAATGAAATTTAAAACGCAGCCTGGTCCATAAACCTAATTCCCGATCAAGATAAGCCATCAGAAACTCTTCAACCATACGACAGGTAATATGATTCTTTATTACTGTTTTTTGAGTGTTTTGTTCCACTAGTCTTGATCTCTTAACACGGGTTTAAGAAGATTACGTAATGCTAATCGGGCCCGGTGTAGTCGAACCTTTACGTTTTGTTCGGTCATAGCCAGTTTTTCTGCCACTTCTTTTGTCGAATAACCTTCATAGTCACGCAATATTAAAATAATACGGAAATTCGTCGGGAGTTTGTCTATAGCAAGTTTAATATGTTGTTTTACTTCAAGTGATTCGAGTAAAACATCCTGACGAACAGGTTGCCCATGGTAATGGTCTATATAGTGACCGGTTTCATCAAACTCAAGCATGAGCTCATCAAGCGATTCCTCTTTTCTTGCAGATTTTTTTCGTAATTCTATCAAAGCCTCGTTAACAGTAATCTGATGTAACCAGGCCTTTAGAGTTCCACGTCCTTCAAATCCATTTATTTTAGTTATCGCTTTTATGAAGACTTCCTGAACACAATCATTAGCTGTATTTTCATCAGCTAACAATCGACTGGCAAGGAAATTCAATTCTATCCAGTATGCTTCAACCAGCTTTTTATAACTGGCTTGATCCCCTTTTTTCAGACCTTTGATTAATTCAGTTTCATCATCAAGTCTCGACATGGTTTAGTGAAATCAGTTTTTATTTCTCATATGAGGAAACAAAATAACATCTCTGATTGTCGGTGAATCAGTTAAACACATGACTAATCGATCGATACCAATACCCTCACCTGCTGTAGGCGGCATACCATATTCCAATGCCGTAATGTAATCATCATCAAAATGCATGGCTTCGGCATCACCCGCTTCTTTCTCTTCTACCTGTTTACGAAAACGCTCTGCCTGGTCTTCCGGATCATTTAATTCTGAAAAGCCATTGGCAATCTCACGACCGCCGATAAAAAATTCAAATCGATCTGCCACGAAAGGATCCGCATCATTTTTACGTGCTAATGGCGAAACTTCTGTCGGGAATTGGGTAATGAAGGTAGGTGATAATAATTTTGTTTCTACCGTCTTTTCAAAGATTTCGATTTGAATTTTTCCCAGTCCATAATTTTCTTCCAGTGGGATGCCCAGGTGTTTGCAATGCTCTCGAATCTTCTCTGGCGATTGCAGATCAGATGAGTTAATCGATTCATTAAATTTCAAAATTGATTCAGCTACGGTCATACGCTCGAATGGTTTGGACACATCATAGGTCTCGCCTTGATACGTAATTTCATTACTGCCCAGCAAGGTAAACGTCATCTTACGTAGCATATCTTCGGTTAGATTCATCAAGTCTTCATAATCAGAATAAGCCTGATAAAACTCCAGCATGGTGAATTCCGGGTTATGGCGCGGTGACAACCCCTCATTCCTGAAACTTCGATTGATTTCAAACACTTTTTCAAAACCGCCGACAACCAGACGCTTTAAATATAACTCAGGCGCGATGCGCAAAAACAACTGCATATCCAGACTATTGTGATGCGTCGTAAACGGTCGTGCTGTTGCTCCCCCGGGAATAACATGCATCATTGGTGTTTCTACTTCCATATAGTCTTCGTTCTTCAAATATGAACGAATGAACTCGATTACCTCTGAACGTATCTTGAATGTGTTACGGGTATCTTCATTCATGATCAGATCAACATAACGTTGTCGATAACACATTTCCTGATCCGTAAGGCCATGGAATTTTTCGGGCAAGGGCTGTAATGACTTGGTCAACAGGACAATAGAATCAACGTGCACACTCAATTCGCCCTTATTGGTTTTCATAACCGTGCCGGTTGCACCGATGATGTCCCCGATATCCCATTTTTTGAAGCCTGTGTTATAGATATCTTCGGGTAAATCATCACGTCGAACATATACTTGGATCTTGCCTGACATATCCTGTATGTGAGCAAATGATGCCTTGCCCATAACCCGACGCGTCATCATACGGCCGGCAATAGCGACCTTAATCGGATTGGCTTCAAGCTCTTCTTTCGTTTTATCGCTATATTGACTAATCAGATTGGCTGCTAATGAATCACGTTTAAAATCATTCCTGAAAGCATTACCTGATTCACGTAATTCTTTTAACTGCTGGCGCCGCAATACAATTAAATCGTTTTCATTTGATTCTGACATGTTGAATTAATTTTTACCTATTGATTTATATTTAGTGTTGAGGTTGGAGTTTGAAGTGTAAAAAACAAAAAGTGAAGAGGTATAACTAAAACATTCACCAAAATTAATGACACTTATAATCCTGATTTCAAACTTGCTTCGATAAAACGATCCAGGTCGCCATCAAGTACGGCCTGGGTATTGCCCGTTTCTACCCCGGTTCTGAGATCCTTGATACGAGATTGGTCCAGTACGTAAGATCGTATCTGGCTGCCCCAACCAATGTCAGCCTTGGAATCTTCCATAGCCTGTTTTTCCGTATTGAGTTTTTGCATTTCATGCTCATATAATTTTGCCCGCAATATTTTCATCGCCTGATCCCTGTTCTTGTGTTGGGAACGATCGTTCTGACATTGCGCAACTATTCCTGTCGGAATATGCGTTAGCCTGACGGCAGAATCAGTCTTGTTTACATGCTGCCCACCTGCACCACTGGCGCGATAGGTATCCGTTCGCAAATCCGCAGGATTGATATCTATTTCGATATTGTCATCAATCTCCGGAGAAACAAACACGGATGCAAATGAAGTATGGCGACGGTTACTGGAATCGAACGGTGATTTTCTGACCAGGCGATGGACGCCCGTTTCAGTCCGCAACCAGCCAAAGGCATAATCTCCGGTATATTGAATCGTGGCACTTTTAATACCGGCGACCTCACCCGGCGACACTTCAATTAACTCCGTCTTGAAACCATGTTGCTCGCCCCAACGCAAATACATGCGCAATAGCATATCGGCCCAATCCTGAGCCTCGGTACCACCCGAACCGGCCTGGATATCGAGAAAGGCATTATTAGGATCCATCTCACCGGAGAACATACGGCGAAACTCAAGCTTGGCAAGTTGCTCTTCATTAGTGTCAAGATCATTTTCGACAGCAGAAAAAGTCGCTTCATCGTCCTCTTCTTCGGCAAGTTTGAGTAAATCAATCGAATCTGCCAGAGATTCTTCCAATGCGTCGATGGTTTCTACAACATTTTCAAGAGCGGCGCGTTCTTTACCCAGAGCTTGTGCTTGCTGCGGGTCATCCCAGACATCCGGTTGTTCAAGTTCGCGTAAAACTTCTACCAGTCGTTCAGACTTTTGATCGTATTCAAAGATACCCCCTAAGCGATTTAACACGCGCTTGCATATCAGAGATTCTGTTAAGAAGGGGATTAATTTCAAGCATTTTTATGAATACAAGGTAATTATAAAGAACGTCGCAGTATACATTAGAAAATAATTCGAAAGAAGTTTAAAGCATGCAGGCCGCACTTAAACGCAAGTACCTCAGTTATACCAGTGAGCAACTGGATTCAAGCTATCCAGGCTTTTATGCGCAATGGATGATTGGTGTCGTTGATGAGTCGCTTTTGCTACTAAGAAACCGGACAAATTCATCGGCGGGTAGCGGCCGGCCTAAATAATAGCCTTGCGCTTCATTACAGCCTTTAGCTTGTAGATAATCCAACTGTGCCTGTGTTTCTACACCTTCTGCAATAACATTTAGCCGGAGGCTTTTAGCCATTGCAATTATAGCTGACACGATGGCCGCATCATCGGCATCAATCATAATGTCCCTGACGAAAGATTGATCGATCTTCAACGTGTCGAGCGGAAATTTCTTCAGGTAACTGAGTGAAGAGTACCCTGTACCGAAATCATCGATAGAGACATGCACGCCTTTCATTTTGAGTTCATTTAATATTTCATTACTTTTTTCAACATCCTTCACCAACGCGCCTTCGGTAATCTCAAGCTCAACATACTTTGGTGATAAATCCGAGCAAATAATTTGACTGACAATTCGTTTCGCAATGTCATCTTGATTAAATTGTTTAGGCGAAAGATTTATTGCCATCCGGAACGGTTTATAGCCTTGCAACTGCCATTTTGAGTTCTGTTTACAAGCTTCACCAATAACCCAGTCCGTAATCGATCCAATCAAGCCAGTTTCTTCGGCAAGAGGTATAAATAGCGCAGGAGAAATCATGCCTTTATCCGGGTCACTCCAACGAATCAATGCTTCTGCTCCAATCAACTCTCTGCTGTAGATATTAAACTTTGGTTGATAATGTAAAACAAACTCCTGTTTTTCTATAGCATTCCTTAATTTCGTTTCCATCGTCATTTGCGCGAGCAGTTGCTCATTCATCTCAGCCGTATAAAAACGATAACAATTTCGACCGGCATCTTTTGCTTGATACATCGCTGTATCCGCATTTTTCAGAAGACCATCGTAGCCACATTCATCCAGTGGATATAAGGTGATTCCAATACTGGGTGATATAAAGACGTCATTATCATTGAGCTTGAATCGATCCGCCATCGCTTCAAGTATATTTAGAGCAACTAGAGACGCATCTTCTATGTGATTTATATCTTCCAATATCACTGTAAACTCATCACCACCGAGCCGAGCTATGGTATCGCTTTCACGTGTACATTTTTTTAACCGCTCACCCACTTCTACCAGGAGGGTATCGCCGGCATCATGCCCGAGTGTATCGTTTATATTTTTGAACCTGTCGAGGTCAATGAACATCAACCCCACCATTGACTTGGTTCTATCAGCCCGGGTTATGGCATGTTCCAGCCTTTCTTTAAACAACAATCGATTTGCCAAGCCGGTAAGACTGTCATATTGCGCAAGATAATTCAGGCCCTTTTGAATCTTCTTACGTTCAATAGCATAACCAATAGCTCGATTAATTAAATAGCCATCGCCCTGACCTTTAACCAGATAATCCTGCGCGCCCATTTGTACTACCTTTATTGCCAATGCATCACTGTCCTGACCACTTAAAACAATAATGGGAATTTCATCGTCGTGAGCTAATATACTTGAAACAATATCGTAGCCCTCAGAATCAGGCAGGGCAAGGTCGGTTAAAATAATTTCGTACGTATTATTTTCAATACTACGGAGCGCCTCTTTCAGGGTTGCGACACATTCAATCACATATTTTTCCGGGCGCGCCTCATGCAATAAATCAACGACAAGTCTGGCATCACCCGGATTGTCTTCTATAACTAATAGATTTATTTTGGCTGTGTTCATGACGTAATTTCTTATCTCTACACCGTATCAGGATGTAGTTCAAAGCCCGCATTTTCATGCGTCATTAGCATCAATTGAACCAGATTAACCCCGCCCGAATTATCCTCGATGAGCAGGGTTTGCTTGGATTTTTGCCTTAACATTTAAATGTCCTTTTATTTGTTATCGTATAAACAAGAAAATTATTTTTTAATCCTATTAATCAATAACTTAAAAGAATATGACGCATGATACAGTTAACGGCAAGATCAACAGAAAACTTTAATCTTTTGAAGTAATTAGACACATTTACCCCATTTGGGGTATGGGTTAAAGAATGATTTATCCTGAATTTGAATGATTCGTCAGGCTGAGAGAAGAGTAACTAATTAGGGTGTTTTACGCTATTTGACCAAAAATGCTCGATAGACTTGATAACGTCCCAAAACTTGTCATGTTCCATAGGCGTGGTAATGAAGCCATTCGTAAATTTTTCGTAGCTATAGCTAATAGCTTCAATTCGAAACCGTCATCAATTTATAAGGTCTATCGATTATCAAGATTCGGGAAGACTGACAATTGTAAACCAGAAATGTTCTATCGATTTAACGACGTTAACAAACTGATCAAAATCAACCGATTTAGAGATATAACAATTGGCGTTTAAGGAATAACTTTTAACGATATCAATTTCACTTTCTGACGTTGTTAGGATGACCATAGTACTCAGTAGCAAGGCAATTTTAAATGTCATGCTAAACCTGAATGGGCTTGCTTCCTTAACTGATTCCTCGGCTTTAGCTATCACATCCGCTGTTTTTATATCGGATGAGAGCGAGACTGACAGACTAGACTGGTGTTATATGATTAATAAGCAATTGTAATGTTTGTCGATTTTGATATTCGTTAATTGATAACGTATAGGCGACCTGAATTTGCGAGACAGACTCCGGCCAGTCTTCATCAGTATGGTTAAATGCAATAGCATCCAGCGCCTTGCTACTGTCTTTAGTTTGCAGCCTGAGTTTTAAATGATGACTGCCGACGATACGTTTTTCGATGACTTTAAACTCACCTTCAAATACCGGTTCGGGAAATAACTGCCCCCAGGGTCCGGCAAGTTGAATATCGCGGGCTAATTGCATAGTCAGATCTTTGCTGGACAATTCACCATCGGTTAAACACTGATCCTGCATATCCGCGAGAGAAATATGTTGCTTCAGTACATCATTAAATTTTTCAGTAAATAATTCAAATTGCGATTCTTTTATGGTCAAGCCTGCTGCCATCGCATGACCGCCAAAAGTAAGAATCAAATCCGGATTGAGTCGGGTGATGTCTTCCAGTAAATCACGAATATGTAATCCGTGTATGGAACGCGCTGAACCTTTAATAATGCCCTCGCTGTCTTTTGCGAAAGCGATGACCGGTCGATTAAACGTTTCTTTTACTTTTGCGGCAAGTATACCAATAACACCCTGATGCCAGTCCTGATTGAACAGGCAAATACCTTCTGCAATTTCGCCGGATGATTTCTCCAGGTAGTCATGTAATTCAAGCGTGGCTTCCTCGTGCATATCATCCTGAATTTGGCGGCGCTCTTTATTCAGCTTATCCAGTTGTCGTGCCATCGCTGTTGCCGCGTGAACGTCGTCGGTTAATAAACATTCAATGCCTAAAGACATGTCGGTTAAACGACCCGCCGCATTTAAGCGTGGCGCTATAGAAAAACCAAGGTCGCTGGCAGACAAGGAGGGTATGGAACGCCCCGCCAAATCCAGTATCGCCGAGATACCGGCAATCGATTTGTTTTGTCTGATCAGTTTTAAACCGTGTGCGACCATGATCCGGTTGTTCTTATCCAAAGGAACAACATCGGCAACCGTTCCGAGTGCGACTATGTCTAATAATTGCGCCAGATTGGGACAGGCTATATTGTGCTTATCAAACCAGCCCTGTTCTCTTAATCTGGCACGCAATGCCAGCAAGATATAAAAGACCACACCAACACCCGCCAGGTTTTTACTGGCGAATTTATCACCTGGCAACTGTGGATTAACAATCGCATCAGCGTCGGGTAATTCATTACCCGGTAAGTGATGGTCGGTGATTAATACTTTTACGCCATTGTCACGCGCACGTTTAACGCCGGCGACACTTGAAATGCCGTTATCGACTGTGATCAATAAATCGGGATCATATTCCAGTGCTACATCTACGATCTCGGGGGTTAATCCATAACCGTATTCAAACCGGTTAGGCACAACATAAACAATATCTTCAGCACCCATCAACGTTAATCCGCGTATAGCAAGGGCGCAACTGGTCGCACCATCAGCATCAAAATCAGCAACGATCAATATGCGTGACTTTTCAGTTAATGCTGCTTGCAACAGGTTTACAGCACTATCAATACCGGTGAGTGCGTCATAAGGCAATAAAGTCGAAAGTGAATAATCCAGATCAGCACTTGTCTGTATATTGCGGGCGGCATAAACCCGTTTCAATACCGGGTGAATAGAATCAGGTAAATTGATTGCAGCAGGTACATGACGACGAATTATTTTTTTAGTTTTCACAACATCATCAATTCTTGCAGGTATGTATACTTTTGGTGTTTTTCCAGAACCTGTAGCGAGAACGCTTATCAAGACTGATAGAATTTATTTCCGTTTTTATATGTAACTGATCCAGTTCACCTCTTTTTAATGCTTTCACCAAAGGTTCAAACCAGTTTTTTTCATAAAACATCAATGCTTCAAGCCAGCCCTCAAGGTCGTGGTAATGGCTGAATTTTTGACATGAATTAATGACGATTAAGCCATTATAACTGGCCTCTGTGTTATTAATGTCCGAATAAGCAGCCGGTAATTCCGTGAACGGCGTGGCAGCGACCATAGCCAGTCCCTTCGCCAGCATCTCATCACTGACGACAAATGACCACTGCCGATCAATTATCTTCGGTAACTTTCCATAGCCCCAAAACCACAAACTGTTAATGGCCAGTTTTTTTTCCTGCTCACGTTTTTTATTGATGTCGGCATCATGCAGAATCATCTGGATATTGTTCAACATCTGGATCAGGTTAATACGGTCATCGCCCATTGGCATAAAGGGCAAAATATCTCGACCAACAATCGCATCCACCGGTGTCGTTCTTATTTTGAGTTCGTCCTTTATTCTCAAATACCAACGTGTCGGCACCGGTACTTCGAGTTCAAACTCATAGGATTTTAAAACAACATTAATCTCCGCTGCCAGCGCGAGAGCGTCATGTTGGGTAATGGAGAATTGATTACTATCGATCAATATCAAGCCATCGCGGTCAGCTCTCACATGTACCGGATCGGCACGTAACCAGAGACCTTCCGGATGTTGGATATCATCTGTTAAACGCGATATTGCGGCGACAGGATGGTCATTCGATGCGGCTGACAAACCGAATAATTCACAAAGGCTATCGCTGGCTGATGTTGATTTTAATGTTGCATACTCCCCTCTGCTCAGTATCCAGTTTAAAGCAGGCAAACTGGGTAAGTCATCCGGGTGAATTGTAATATCAGGACCAAACAAGCCCGGAATGAAGACCGTTAAGTTACGCATCAGGTAACGAGGAACATGGTAAGTGGAAAGTTAAACGCATCAATTTAATTAAATTTTATTATCCTTCACACTTGGCTAAGTCGCTTCGCCCGATAGCACTATGGCTAAGGCAAAATAATGACAGAGCAGGACAACTACTTGTACATAATTATTGGAAAGGTCTGTTTCCTACTCTCAAACAATAGCGAACGATATTTCGCCTCACTCCATATTATCCAGTATCGCCGTCTTAACCTGTTCCATCTTGGCATCAATGGTAATCACCGCACGGGTACTTTGCTTGATCGCGGTATCCGGATCTTTAAGCCCATGTCCGGTTAAGGTACAGACGATGCAACTGTTTTCCGGAATTTTACCTGAATTCACATCGCGCATGGCTCCGGCTAAGGACGCGGCTGATGCCGGTTCACAAAAAATACCTTCTTTTTCTGCAAGCAGTTTTTGTGCAGCCAATATTTCCTCATCCGTACATTCATCGAACCAACCGCCTGATTCTTCATGAACCTTCCAGGCATAATCCCATGATTGGGGATGTCCAATCCTGATAGCAGTCGCGACAGTCTCCGGGTTATCGACCATCTCACCGCGCATGAAAGGTGCTGAGCCGCTCGCCTGGTAACCCACCATTTTTGGACGAGCACCGACAATTGAGCCGCCGGCAAAACGACAGACGCCATTACAATAAGCACAGGCTTCTGTGACTTTTTCGCCATCAGCACAGGCATATTCACTATAACCAATCCAGTGTGCGGTGATATTGCCTGCATTACCCACCGGTAAACAGTGAAAATCCGGGGCACGCCCAAGTTCTTCAATAATTTCAAACGCGGCAGTCTTTTGACCTTGCAATCGATACGGGTTAATGGAATTAACGATCGTTACAGGCGCATGTTCAGCCACTTCTTTTACGAGTCGCATACCGACATCAAAATTACCTTTAACCTGAAGTACCACGGCACCTTCCATCATTGCTTGTGCCAGCTTGCCCTGTGCTATCTTGCCATCAGGAATCAAGACAAAAGCGGTTATGCCTGCACGTGCGGCATAGGCGGCGGCTGACGCAGACGTGTTCCCGGTCGAGGCACAGATAATCGCTTTTGAACCTTCTTCAACCGCCTTGGTAACGGCCATCGTCATGCCACGATCTTTAAAAGAGCCGGTCGGGTTTAAGCCTTCATACTTGACATAAATATCGACATCTTTATCCAGCATGTCAGGAATGTTATGCAATTTAATGAGTGGGGTATTACCTTCACCAAGACTGATAATACGAGTGTCATCATGTACCGGCAGACGGTCACGATAATGGTCAATTAATCCAGTATAACGTTTACGAAAAGTCATTTGATATTTTATCCCAGTGTTTCCATACGAATGCGCATTACTTCACCATCAATTGCATCAAGTTGCTCTATCCTGGCAATCGCATCATTCATATTTTTTTCTTTAATTCGTTGTGTCAGAAAAATAATCGGTACATGTATGGCATCAGGTACAGGTTCTTTTTGCAAGATAGCCTCTATACTGATCCCGGAGTCACCCAGTATTTGGGTAACATCAGCTAACACACCCGGCTTGTCTATCGCATTCATGCGCAGGTAGTAAGCGGTGACGGTTTCTTCCATCGGCAATATTTTAATGTCGGACAATGCACCAGGTTGAAAGGCAAGATGCGGTACCCGATTTTCAGGATCGGTCGTCAATGCACGCACCACATCAACCACATCGGCAACCACTGCAGAGGCCGTCGGTTCTGAACCAGCACCTGCACCATAATATAAGGTGGGTCCTACGGCGTCACTCATCACCAGCACGGCATTCATCACGCCATCCACATTGGCAATCAAACGACGTTCTGGAATCAATGTCGGATGAACGCGTTGTTCAACACCACCGTTTATTTTTCGCGTAATACCCAGGTGTTTAATTCGATATCCCAACTCAGCCGCATACAAAACATCCTGCTGTTCTATTTTTGCTATTCCTTCGGTGTAGGTCTTGTCGAATTGTAACGGCATGCCAAACGCAATTGAACCCAGTATGGTTAGCTTATGCGCGGCATCAATACCTTCCACATCAAACGTAGGGTCGGCTTCGGCATATCCCAGCGCCTGTGCTTCTTTTAATACTTCATCGAAGTCTCTGCCCTTATCACGCATCTCGGTCAGGATATAATTACCCGTACCATTAATAATTCCGGCTATCCATTCGATCTGATTTGCTGCCAAACCTTCACGAACGGCCTTGATAATAGGTATGCCACCGGCAACGCCAGCTTCAAAAGCAACTGTCACGCCTTTTGCCTGGGCTGCGGCAAAGATCTCGTTACCGTGTATTGCAATCAAGGCTTTATTTGCAGTGACAACATGTTTGCCATTGGCGATTGCTTGCAAAACAAGCTCTTTCGCTGGCGAATAACCGCCAATTAATTCAATGATAATTTCAACATCGGGATCGTTAACGACAGCAAAAGCATCATCAGAAATCGTGTCGATTTGATCCAGACCGTTAATTAAATCAGGATTGTAATTTCTGGCGGCAGCGTGCGTGATACGGATACCACGCCCGGCACGGCGCGCAATTTCATCCGAGTTACGTGTTAAAACGCTGACCGTACCACCGCCAACAGTGCCCAGGCCTAATAATCCAATCTTTACTGGTTCCAAAATTAACTCCAGATAATATTAATTCTTAAATAGATTAAACGTTAATCAATCTTTTCTTCGTCTGTTACACTTCATTTTGCGATGACTTGTGGATTTTCTTCTCTCAACATTCCGCGAATTGAGCGTATTGCCTGGCGTGAACGGTGTTCATTTTCAATCAGGGCAAACCTGACAAACTGATCACCATAAGTACCAAACCCAATACCGGGTGATGCAGCGACTTTTGCATCCAATAATAATTTTTTCGAGAATTCGAGAGAACCCATCGCCTTGAATTGCTCCGGTATAGGCGCCCAGACAAACATCGTGCCCTGTGGCCTTTCCACTTCCCAACCAATCGAATTCAAACCATCGCATAACACATCACGTCGGTTACGATACATATCGCGAATCTCGGCAACACATTGCTGATCTTCTTCGAGTGCTGTAATTGCCGCTATCTGGATCGGGGTAAAAGTGCCGTAATCCAGATACGATTTAATCCGGGTTAATGCCTTGACCAGGGTTGGATTACCTACCATAAAACCCACACGCCAACCGGGCATATTATAACTCTTGGACATGGAGAAGAATTCAACGGCAATGTCTTTAGCGCCCGGAACCTGCAGTATCGAGGGCGCGGTATAACCATCAAAGACAATATCGGCATAGGCCAGATCCTGAATCACCCAAATCTGATGTTCCTTGGCTATTTCAATAATCTTGCTAAAAAATTCCAGATCAACGCATTGTGTTGTCGGATTGCTAGGGAAATTGATGAGTAACGCCTTAGGCTTGGGCCAGCAATCTCTTATTGATTTTTGTAATTCTTCAAAGAAATCAATGCCTGGACCGATCGGCACATGACGGACGTCAGCGCCAGCAAGGACAAAACCATAGGGATGTATGGGATAAGCCGGATTGGGTACCAGTACCGCGTCACCCCTATCGACAATGGCCATGGCCAAATGTGCCAGACCTTCTTTTGAACCCAGCGTAACAATCGCTTCAGACTCCGGATCCAGGTCAACATCGTAACGCGACTTGTACCAGTTACAGATCGCGGCACGTAAACGCGGGATACCACGCGAAATTGAATAGCCGTGCGTATTATCGCGCTGCGAGGCCTCGACCAGCTTTTCAACAATATGTTTTGGTGTCGGTTGATCCGGATTACCCATCCCAAAATCAATAATATCCTCACCACGATGTCGTGCAGCCATCTTCAATTCATTGACGATATTGAATACGTAGGGGGGTAATCGGTTTATTCGTGCAAAATCTTCGTTCACTTTCTGACCTTAAAGCTATAAAAAAGCGGGTGATTATACGGTATACATTAAAAACGATACAGGATTGTTTAAACTGTTTGATTATCCAGTAGTCCCGTATAATCACACGATGTTAAACGTTGCCGCAATACAAATGGTATCCACTGATGCCGTCAATGAAAACCTTGACGTTGCTGAGAGCCTCATTACCGAGGCGGCTACTGGCCAGGCTAAACTCGTCACGTTACCCGAAAATTTTCCACTAATGGGAAAACAGGATGAAGAGCGGCTGGCTATAGCAGAAACATTCGGCTCGGGACCGATACAATCATTTTTATCAGAACAGGCCCAAAAGCACCAAATTTGGTTATTGGGCGGGACTATTCCACTAAGATCCAGTCGAGCCGACAAAGTTCTCGCGGCAAGTCTGCTCTATAATCCCATGGGTGAATGTATCGCGCATTACAACAAAATTCATTTATTCGATGTGCTGGTCGATGAAACGAATGAGGAATCCTACAAAGAATCCAATACCTTCGAGCCGGGCAACGAGCTGGTGGTGGCACAAACAGAGATAGGCAATATCGGACTTTCCGTTTGTTATGACCTACGCTTTCCCGAACTTTATCGAAAAATGCATGATAAACATGTACAGATTATCACTGTGCCCTCGGCCTTTACCGCGACGACTGGTGAAGCGCACTGGGAGTCTTTGTTAAAAACTCGAGCAATTGAGAACTTGTGTTACGTTATTGCCTCCAATCAAGGTGGGACTCATGTTAATGAGCGCAAAACATGGGGACATAGTATGATTATCGACCCATGGGGAACAATACTTGCGAGCGTTGACGATGGACCTGGTGTTGCCATAGCGACGATTGATCTTGCTAAACAAGCGAAACTTCGCAGTCTCTTTCCCGCGCTGGAACATCGAAAATTTTAGAAGTGATGCGTTAAACCCGACATTTAGCGATTCACGTTTCACTTTAAATACAACTGGAAATAAATAATGAGTAATTTACTGGAATTAGCACAATCAACTTTATTGGATAAGCGTGGTCTTGGATTAAGTGATGTCCAGAACACACTGGATCAATTAATTCTGCCCTCTATTGATCAGGCCGATCTTTATTTTCAATCTTCACATTCAGAATCATGGGTATTGGAAGACGGTATAGTCAAGGAAGGCTCCTACAATATCGACCAAGGTGTTGGTGTACGTGCTATTAGCGGAGAAAAAACCGGTTTTGCCTATTCAGACGAGATTGTCTTACCCGCACTAGCACAGGCTGCCAAGGCCGCGCGCTCTATAGCCAGTCATGGTGATAACGGCCAGATACAAGCCTGGCACAAATCGAGTCCAACAGCACTTTACGGCGATAGTGATCCGCTTAAATCAATTTCGACAGAAGACAAGATCAGTTTACTAAAAGAACTTGATCAAGCCGCACGCAAAAAAGACCCGCGTGTTAAACAGGTCATGATCGGTTTAACCGGTTCACAATCTACAATTCTGGTTGCCAATAGTGAAGGCATGCTAAGCGGTGATGTTAGGCCGCTTATTCGACTCAATATTAATGTTATTGTCGAAGAAAACGGTCGCATTGAAAAAGGCGGATCAGGTGGCGGCGGTCGTTTTGGTTATGAATATTTCCTGAACGACGGTATGGCGATGTCTTACGTCGATGAAGCAATTGAACAAGCCTTGATAAATCTTAATGCAGAAGCTGCACCAGCAGGAATGATGCCGGTTGTGCTGGGCTCAGGCTGGCCGGGCATCTTACTACATGAAGCCATTGGCCACGGGCTGGAGGGTGATTTTAACCGTAAGAAAACCTCCGCCTTTTCCGGTCGTATTGGTGAACGGGTTGCTTCGCCCGAAGTGACAGTGGTTGATGATGGCACAATAGAACATCGCCGCGGTTCATTAAATGTTGATGACGAAGGCACACCGACATCCTCCACAACATTAATCGAACGTGGCATTTTAAAAGGCTATATGCAGGATAAGCATAACGCACGCTTGATGGGTGTTGCGCCTACCGGCAATGGCCGACGCGAGTCGTATGCTCACCTACCGATGCCAAGGATGACCAATACCTATATGCTAGGTGGCGATCATGATCCTGAAGAGATCATCGCCTCGGTTGATAAAGGCATTTATGCCGTGCAGTTTGGTGGTGGACAGGTCGATATTACTAATGGCAAGTTTGTTTTTAGTGCCAGTCAGGCATACATGATAGAAAAGGGAAAGATTACTACACCAATAAAAGGAGCCACCATTATTGGTAACGGTCCGGATGTGTTGACCCGGGTAACGATGGTGGGTAATGACATGGCCTTAGATTCAGGTATTGGCACCTGTGGCAAAGATGGGCAATCCGTACCTGTCGGTGTTGGTCAGCCCACAATCAGGATCAATGATATTACGGTCGGCGGTACTAACGTTTAACTCTGAATTTTCGGCTGAAGGAAGCTTACACTTCCTTTAGCCATTTAAATGCAATGATAGCGCCCAGTGCAGACAAGAATGCCGCAAATAAAAATGTCTGCATGGAACCGACAGAATCCCAGAGATAACCACTGATCAAACTGCCTAGCGCCAGACCGGCACCAAAGCTGATGCTGCTATACAGTGCCTGCCCTCGTCCCTGATGTGCTCCCTTGAATTCACGATGGATATATTGAATTGCGACGGCATGATAAATTCCAAACGTCGCCGCATGTAAACACTGTGCGAACAGCAGTATTACAACGTTATCAACATAGCAGGCAATCAAAAACCATCTTACCGTTGCCAGCAGCAAGGTCAGTATCATCAGTTTGCGTAATCCGAAACTCCCTATCACTCTATGTATAAAGACGTAGATAAAAACCTCAGCTAAAACACCTAATGCCCAACAGCTTCCGATAAAACTATTTGAGTAACCATGTTCCTCAAGATAGATAGAAAAGAAAGTGTAGTACGGTCCATGCCCTGCCTGGACCAGAAAACAGACCAGCATCAACGCGATAACGTGTGGCTTAAACAGGATTGCCTTGAATGTCAGGCCATTCGCCTTGTGATGTTGGGCAGGCATCTCTGGAATAAACAAACTGTGTATCCATACCATTGCCATCGTGACGATAATGATGGGTAGCAAATATTCGATTGGATTTTCATCAAAGAAAGGACCCAGAATCAGAACGGCGACAATGAAACTAATGGAACCCCATATCCTGATTACTGTATAGCTATCACTGTGTTCACCAAGATGGGACAAGGTCGTCGCTTCAATCTGTGGCAGGGCAGCACTCCAAAAGATGGAGAAGATAAAAAGAATTAGAAACAGCGACCAGAAATCCTGATAAATCAAAACCAGCGAAAACGATAACATTGACAGTAATGAAGAATAACGAATTACTTGCATGCGTTTACCGGTATGGTCAACTACCCAACCCCAGATAAACGAAGAAAAGATTTTGGTCACGACGACGATTGCGGACAAAATCCCAATCGCCTCGGCATTCATGCCTAATGATTTAAGATACAGTGACCAGTACGGCATAAAACAACCGACGGTCAAAAAGAACAGGAAATAAAAACCGGACAGTCGCCAGTACGGAACACCGGTCAGGTGTTTGTGAAACGTCATAACTTAAACGGCTAGTATTAAGTGTGAGATCCGGGACGTAAAAAATGCAGTAGTATTTCTTTCATTTTCCACATTTAAATCTTCACTCTCGTGAGGCAGGAACAATCGGGGTTTCCGATTTCACATCAGCACATTGGCCTCGATGTCGAAGCACGTGGTCCATTATTACCAATGCCAGCATGGCTTCAGCAATCGGCGTTGCACGAATTCCAACACAGGGATCATGCCGCCCCTTGGTAACAACCTGTGCCGGCTGGCCGGATTTATCTACCGTGTCACCGGGCAAACGAATACTCGATGTCGGCTTCAAAGCAATACTGACCAGAATATTCTGGCCCGAGGAGATACCACCCAGAACACCACCCGCGTTATTGCCAATAAAACCTTCCGGCGTCATTTCATCACGATGATGCGTGCCTTTATGTTCAACTGATTCAAATCCTGCACCAATCTCAACCCCTTTTACTGCGTTGATACTCATCATCGCCTTGGCAATATCGGCATCCAGACGATCAAATATCGGCTCACCCAATCCCACCGGCACATTTTCGGCAACAATATTGATACGTGCACCAACAGACTCGCCCTCTTTACGTAGCGCGTCCATATAATTATCCAGTTCAGCGATACGACTGGCATCTGGGCTAAAAAAACTATTGTTATCCACCTCGGCCCAATCCTTATGTTCGATCTTGATTGGTCCAATCTGGGCAAGATAACCCCGAATTTGCATACCCAACTTTTCTTTTAAGAATTTCTTGGCTATGCCACCGGCAGCCACACGCATACAGGTCTCACGCGCAGAGGAACGGCCGCCGCCGCGATAATCACGAATACCGTATTTTTGTTGGTAGGTATAATCCGCATGGCCGGGGCGAAACATTTCCTTGATATTGCCGTAGTCTTTGGATTTTTGATCTTCATTTTCGATCAGCAGTCCTATCGGCGTTCCAGTCGTCACACCTTCAAACACACCGGACATGATCTTTACCGTGTCGGATTCCTTGCGTTGGGTTACATGTCGCGACTTACCGGGCTTACGCCGATCCAGATCGTGCTGCATATCGGCTTCCGTTAACGCCATACCTGGCGGACAGCCATCAACAATACAAATAAGCGCAGGACCGTGGCTCTCGCCGGCACTGGTGACTGTAAATAATTTTCCGAATGTATTTCCTGACATGGCGCGCTATTGTATACGGGAACGACTGGGCCGTACATGGTTGAACTCTATCGTTTTTAATCGTTCAAATTAAACACAAACATTAGCAGATAATGATCTAATCAATATTGAGATGATACGAATAGTCCTGATTTCACTTTTATTACTGCTGCCTTTCTCGCTAAAGGCGGATGCCCTGAGTATGAGTCTGGTGAATATCGACGGGATAAAAGAACCCTTACATAAGCATATTGGCAACGGTCAGTGGGTGGTTGTTAATACCTGGAGTCCGACCTGTAGCGCTTGCGTGCAGGAACTGCCACAGATCAGAACATTTATGCAACGAAATCCGGATGTTCCTATGCTGGGCGTGACGCTGGATTTCCCCAGCTTCGGCTACGGTAAAATGGATATCCTGCAGGAATTTATCAAACAGGAACCGCTCAACTACCCGCTTTTCCTGGCAGATATCGAACAAGCCTCGGAAGTTATTGGCCGCTGGCTGGTCGGTATTCCTTCTATGACCATCTTTCATCCCGATGGACGTCCATTAGTGACTTGGCCGGGTGTAGTTGAAATTGATGAGATAGAAAAATTTATTGCGAACTATGTAGAAGACAAAGACCCTTTAACAGAAGGGTTTAAATAACGCGGAAAAGGTAATTATTTATTCTGCTTATCTATTTCATAGACATTAATAAAGCCGGCTTCATTTGGCATAGGTACTTTTGGTAATGTAGATGCGTTCATTACATCATTTTTATTAATTATATTATTCAAATACAAGAGATAGGCAGTAACCGCATAGGTTTCATTGTCTGTTAATGTTCCCGGTGCGGTCATAGGCATGGCTCTACGAACCACGTCAAATAGTGTTGTTGCATAAGGCCAGTAACTGCCGATAGTTTTCTCAGGATATTCACTGGTAAGACTCATCTGTGCACCAGCCAATTGATCAGCGCTTGCACCAAGACCATTTTCGCCATGACAGGCAAGACATTTTTGTTGATAGATCTTTTCACCTTGAACAACATTACCTGCGCCTGCAGGCAGACCTTCACCATCAGGAAAGACACTGATATTCCACGCCGCTATTTCCTCGGGCGATAGCGGATGACCAAGACCCGGACCAGCGGTCGTGGTTTCCTCCGCGTTACTGGAATTAATCCCAGCCGCTATCAATAGTGATATCAGAATTTTTCTGTTGTTGTTCATCTTTATCATAGACATGAGAAACAAAGCCATCGCTATCGATATGCCAATTGGTAATCGCGTTGTAATGAAAAAAACCATGGCGACCACGTTCTTTTACTAATTTATTTCGCTCAGGTTGGACATAGCCTGTTTCATCAATAGCACGGCTTTTTATCACGGTCGATTTACCGTTCCAGTGCCACGGTAAGCGAAAACGGGTAAAGGCACGATCCAGCACCGGTTCCTGTAATTCCGCAGCTGCCCATGTTTTACCATCATCGGCAGAGATCTCGACCTTGTTTATCTTACCGCGGCCGGTCCAGGCCAGACCCGTGATTTGATAGAGCCCCGGTGTTTTTAAAACCATATTGGCCGAGGGTGAGGTAATAAGTGACTTCGCTTCCATTGGAAAGGTGAACATTCTGGCCTTCCCGGACGGTTGTAATTCGGTATAACGTGATGTTTCATTGCGTGCCATCACTGGCCGGTTAGTCACCTGCAAGCGACGTAACCATTTCACATTTAATACGCCTTCCCAACCGGGTACGATGAGACGTAGTGGATAACCATTTTCAGGACGGATACGTTCACCATTTTGATACAGCGCAAGAAAGGCATCATCCATTGCTTTCTCAATGGGTATCGACATTTGCATGGCAAACGCATCAGCGCCTTCTGCAATAATCCACTTCGCTTTTTTTCTTAAGCCAACTTCATCCAGCAAAACCGAGAGCGGCACACCGGTCCATTCACTACAAGAAACCATGCCGTTGAAATAACCGGCTTCAGACCTTGATGGTTGCTTGTTCCAGCCGGCATTACTGTTACCACCACATTCGATAAAACAAGTCTTTGATTGCATCGGGTAACGTAAGAGATCAGCAATACTAAAAACCAAATCCTGTTTGACCAAGCCATGGATCAATAAACGGTGTTGTTTTGGATCGATCTGCGGCACGCCGTTATGGTGACGCTCATAATGCAAACCATTCGGTGTAATACTGCCTTCCATTAAATGTAATGGCGTCCACGAAACACCATTACCCGGGACAGCTTCATTTTGAGTCGGGAAGCGAACGACATTATCTTCGAAGGAAGACGGCATACCGTAAGGAGAAAAGGGTTTGCCCGGCACATGCATCCACGCTGGATCAGCCGGGTTATTTTCCGTGGTTGTTGCAATTGACGTTGACGCAGCGGCAATGCTCGAGATCACGCCAAACTGAACACCACGCTTTAAAAAAAGTCGCCGATCAAGCAAACCATTACCAGCAACCTGGTTCTCTTCTAGAGTTTGACCGTTTAGACGATCACTGGTCATGCTTTTTCCTCGGCAGATTTTTATTCTTGAATTAAAAAGTAATCCAATCACGCTTGTCGATATAAGTAACTACCAGTGACCTGAGTCAGGCCGGGTTCTTATCAAGAAGCTTTTACATCATAGCTTGAACTAAACGTATTTTTCTTCGTGTCAGTGCCCTTGACTGTCAGTACGCCTTCTTTCTCCGGAACGAAGTAGAAACGTAACGACGGATCCATACTAATTGAAAATGTTAGAAATGCCTTAACGATTAACTTACCGTTATATTCCACTTCAAAAGAGTCCATAAAAAATGCTGGTGGTATCACACGTGAACCGACCTTTAACGGTGCCATACCGGTAATATTCGGATGACGTACCTGTACCTGCATTAGATTCGGTTCGCCCAGTTTTACCTCACCGACTACTTTCATCTTCATCTTGCCAAGCAGTTTTCTGGAGTCTTCCATGCTCGCCGGTGGCGGTGCAGAGCAGGCGCCTTTAGCCCGGACAAAACTCTTGGTCATATACAATTCACCCGTATTCAGTTCCGCAATAGCACGAACATAACTAAAGGTATCTACGCGAATACGCATGGCTAAATCGGCCTTGCCGCTATAGGGAGTAAATTCAAAAAAGCCTACGACCGGCATCGGGTTTTGATCTACAAAGATAGAGATCTTCTTGATGTAGCGTTCAGGTGTCTGTGAGATGCTGGAATGAACCGAGATAGGAACGATTGTTGCGTCTTCGGCGGTATAAGGTGCTTTTAATTCGAGTATGTTTTGTTCCGGACCTTCGATAATGGTTCTTTCCTGAAAGTTCTGTCTCCTGAGGTTTTCTTCCCAGGCTTTGTCCGATAACTTATGCCGATGGTCAGCGGGCTGTATATCGGCTAACGTCAGTGGTGATAGCTGAATAAAAAACAGGCATATCAAGACATTAAATAGACCTCTTTTGAAAGTTGCATATTTCATTTTCATGACCTCGCTAAATTCTCTTTGAACGCAATGTATCTTCCATTAATACACTGCATAACATCCAGCAGGTGTGGCTCCTGAATGGAATAAAATACTTTTCGGCCACGTCGTTCCCTGTTTAAAAGCCGCTTACTTTCCATCAGTCTTAAATGTCCGCTGGTTTGGGCCTGTGGTAATTGACAATGTTGACTGATTTCAGCAACCGTAAACTCACCCTTTGTTATGAAAAGAATAATTTGAAGTCGGGCAGGATGGGCGATGGCCTTCAGGCATTCGGCCGTGCTGCAGAGATAGTCAAATGAAATTTCATTCGCTGTAACTATATGAAACTCCTCACCTCTATCAGTACATTCCATACTATATCCAGGTTGCCTCAATAATCTATTGCGATTTCCAATTATATCCAAAGTTCCATATATATCTATGTATGGATATAATCAACAGCCTATTCATGACTGGTGTCTATCATGCTGCGATTTATTTCCTGCTTAGCCCTACTTATCAGCTCTTTATTTACCGGCAGTCTACATGCTTTAGACACCGAGCGAGCCATGACGGTTTCCTTACAGGCGAGCGCGGAGGAAACTGTTGATATAGGCCTGATTACCTTTACCGAAGCAGATGGCGGCTATCGTTATGAACTGAAACTGGATGAAACCCGATTTGAAAAACAGTTTTTATCGATGCGGCCGTTCGACTGTATGCAAAAACCGAAAATGATGATTTGTCATTTGCCCTACCCTTACGAAAACAATCGGTTTATCACTGCAACAGACATGACCGATCTGGAATATGATTTGTTGTTCCTGCATAAATATCCGGGTGCCTATGGCATCGATGCCTATAACGGAATCTATTATCAAATGAAAATGACGGATAACGGTATTGAGGGTTTGTTACATGACGTTGACTTGAATGTCTTAAAAGTACCGCCGGAAGAAGGTAATTCACAACCCATTACCGCTGATATGCTTTACTCCGCCAATCCGGGGAAACACTGGTTCATGAAAGTACTCATACATTAAATCCAGAACACATTGCGCATTAGCGCATATCAGATTTATGCAGTAAAAAGACACCGTAACCACCTTCTTCAAACTCAAGCCAGATAAAGGGAAGTTCTGGATAACGTTCAATTAACAAGTTCATACTATTACCGACTTCAACAACTAATATCCCGCCATCATTGAGATGTGCTGGTGCCTGTTCAATTATTTTATCGACGAGTTCAAGGCCATTATCATTCGCTTCAAGCGCATGCTCAGGTTCATGTAAATACTCTTGTGGTAATGATTGCATTTCCTCATGGCCGACATAAGGCGGGTTACTGATAATTAAATCGTATTTTTTGCCTTCAAGCTGCTCGAATAAATTAGAGCTAATGATGTTTACCCGTTCTGTCAGGTTATGCGCTACGACATTTTTATTGGCAACAGCAATAGCCTCGACATCAACATCTACCGCATCAACCAGCGCATACCTGAACGCATAAGCACAGGCACAGGCAATGCACGCACTCCCCGTGCCGATATCCAGTATCGACTTAACGTCAGTGCAAGAGAGCCATGGTGTAAATTGCGCGGTGATTAGCTCTGCCAATGGCGATCGCGGAATCAACACTCTTTCATCGACATAATATTTTTGTCCAGCGAACCAGGCCTGCTTCACCAGATATCCGACCGGGATACGCTGATTAATCCGTTTGTCGATCAAGCTTTCAATATGTGTCAATACAGCCGCTTGCAAGGGCGCGTCCAACTGAGCTTCATCGCAATCAAACGCCAGTCCTGCAGCGGCCATGACCAGATAAAATGCCTCATCAAGCGGATTATCAGTGCCATGACCATAATGAAGATCGGATTGTTTGAATTGGTTTTCGGTACGCTGAATTAATTCGCGTGCACTAATAGAGGAAGTCATGAAAAGTGTTTAACCAAGATTTTTTTGCCCTGAACGCTTCACGCCAGGGGCGCATAACCAGGGATGTCGTTAAAATCCACATCATCAATCTGATTCTTGCCAAGGTATTTATTCGCGTAATCGAGATAGATTTTTTCATTAATAAAAATATCAAACAGATC
>CALKEZ010000035.1 GCA_938084745.1 uncultured Gammaproteobacteria bacterium | reverse complement strand
TCCGGTGCGCATGCTGCGTGCAATCCGGTTCTCATCAAAACTGGGTTTGAGAATTCATCCGGAAGCGGAGCAGCCTATCTTTGAATATGCCGCATTACTGCAAGATATCCCGGCCGCCCGATTATTTGAAGAGATGCTCAAGTTATTTCTGGGTGGTTGTGCCTTACAAACATTTGAATCGTTGCGGCATTACAGTTTATTTAAATACCTGTTTCCGCAAACAGATAAATTACTCGATACACCGGAGCGTGATTATCCACATACGTTTATTATGCAGGCCTTAAAAAATACTGATCAAAGAATCAATGAAGGCAACACGATAGCCCCTGGATTTTTAATCGCCGCTTTATTATGGGAGCCAATGCGAGTAATCGCTGATGAGCATATCGCCAATGGCCTGTCTGAAATAGAAGCAGTGCAATTAGCCGGTGATACGGTTATTTCAAGACAAATACTCAGTACAGCTATGCCGCGTCGTTTTACACATATGGCGCGCGATATCTGGACATTGCAAGTCAGGTTTAAGCGGACTAAAAAACGCGCGATTAGAGTTTTAATGCATCCAAAATTTCGAGCTGGTTTTGATTTTTTATTGTTACGTGCCCAGGCCGGTGAACCTTTAACGGAATTAGTTGATTATTGGACTAACGAACAACTAGCCGAACCGCTGGTGGGTAAAGAGAGAGTAAAAACCGGTTACAATAAACGTCCACGTCGTCGACCACGAAAAAAACCCAATAATAATTCTACTGATACATGACCATCGTTTATATTGGCCTTGGTAGTAATATGAGTAGTGATCATGGCGGTACTTTGATTTCTCCTGCACAACATATTATTTCTGCGATACGGTCAATTGGTGAACTGGAATCGATTAATATGATGAACACGTCTTCTTTATATCAAAGTAAACCCGTTGGCCCTCAGGATCAGGGCGATTATGTGAATGCTGTGTTAAAGCTTGAAACGGATCTCAGCGCAATAGAACTACTGGACCGTTTGCAAGACATTGAAAATGATCATGGCCGTAAACGTCAGCAACATTGGGGACCAAGAACGCTCGATCTGGATATATTATTGTTTGGCGATCACATTATTGAGAACGAACGTTTGTCCATACCACACCCGGAAATAAGCAATCGTTCTTTTGTGCTCGTGCCGTTGGCCGAGATAGAACCTGCTAGTGTCATTCCGACAAAAGGTCCGGTCGGTGATTTGCTGGTGGACGTGGATCAAACTGACCTGAAGATAATGCAATGAAGCAAGGACATCCGGATTACATCGTAGTGGAAGGACCGATTGGGGTTGGTAAAACAACGCTGGCAAAACGTCTTGCCAAGACCTTCGATACTGATTTGATGCTAGAGCTTGCCGCAGAAAATCCATTCCTGCCACGTTTTTATTCTGATACAAAATCAGTTGCCTTGCCGACGCAACTTTTCTTTTTGTTTCAACGTGCCAAGCAACTCGAAGCCTTACGCCAGACGGATATGTTCAAGCCGGTACAGGTTTCGGATTTTTTAATTGAGAAAGATAAATTGTTTGCTTCGGCGACACTGGATGATGATGAATTGGCATTGTATCAACAGGTCTATGATCGCTTGACCCTGAATGCGCCGGTACCCGACTTGGTAATCTATTTACAAGCGCCAATTGATATCTTGATGCAACGTATAATAGAGCGTGGGCATGATTATGAACGACCAATCAACCGTAGTTACCTTAAAACGATTTCAGAAGCCTATGTAGAGTTTTTTTATCATTACACAACCTCGCCCTTACTCATTGTGAATACAAATGATTTTGATCTTTCCGGCAATGAAAGGGATTATAATCTTTTACTGGAACACATTAATCAGCTTCCACCCGGCAGACACTATTTCAACCCAATTGAATTATGACCAGAAAACTTACAATAACGTCACTAAAGCAGATGAAAACAAGTGCTGAAAAAATCGCTTGTTTAACGGCATATGATGCCAGTTTTGCCAGACTGGAAGATGAAGCCGGTGTCGATTTTCTGTTAGTGGGCGATTCCTTAGGCATGGTCTTGCAAGGCAGTGACACGACTTTAAAGGTGACTATGGCAGATATGATCTATCACACCAGGCTCGTTAGTGCTGTGACAACACGTGCGATTATAGTCAGTGATATGCCGTTTATGAGTTACAACACCCCGGCACAAGCACTGGGTAATGCCGGCCGTCTTATTACGGAAGGCGGTGCCCAGATGGTCAAGCTTGAAGGCGGTAGCGAATTAACCGAAACAATAAAGTTAATCACACAACATGGTATTCCTGTGTGTGGTCATCTGGGACTGACGCCACAATCAATTCATAAGATCGGTGGCTACCGGGTACAGGCAAGAAGTAATGAGGCCGCGAAAAAATTAAAAGAAGACGCGGTCGCACTGCAACAGGCCGGTGCTGAATGCCTGGTGCTTGAATGCGTACCTGCGGCGTTAGCGGCGGATATTACCCGGGCGTTGGAAATCCCCGTCATAGGAATTGGAGCGGGGACTGATTGTGACGGACAAGTATTGGTCGTCTATGACATGCTTGGCATAACCGCACGGCAGCCAAAGTTTTCTAAAAATTTTCTGACTGGAAAAGAGTCCGTGGCAGATGCGCTTCGCACCTATGTAGAAGACGTTAAAAATAAAACATTTCCCGCCGCAATTCATACCTACGATTAATGCGACAGTTATCCAAAATTAATATGTTGCGCGAGCAGCTCGGTGACATTCGCAACCTGGGCAAAAAGATAGCGCTGGTGCCCACGATGGGTAATCTGCATAGAGGGCATTTATCGCTGGTAAAACAGGCACAGGAATTGGCAGACTCTGTCGTTGTTAGCATTTTTGTCAATCCAACGCAGTTTGTTGCAGGCGAGGATTTTGATAATTACCCACGGACTCTAGCCGAAGATCTTGATTACCTGCAGCAATTGAATGTCGATCTGGTCTTTATCCCGGATATGGACGAAATCTACCCGCAAGACATTCAAATTTCAGCAGAAGTGATAGTGCCGGAGCTGGATACTATTTATTGTGGCGAATATCGGCCCGGACATTTTAAGGGCGTTGCAACCGTGGTAACCAAGCTGTTCAATATTGTTCAGCCAGATATCGCGATATTTGGCGAAAAAGATTATCAGCAATTACTGGTTATCCGACGCCTGGTCGATAACCTCAATATGCCCATCACTGTCATCGGTTCGCCGACGGTGAGAGAAGAAGATGGTCTGGCAATGAGTTCTCGAAATAAATATCTGTCCGCTGCAGAACGCCAACAGGCGCCGCTGTTGTATAAATGTATAAAAAAAGCGGTGATCGCTGTAAAAAATGGTGAGTTGAATTATCAAAATCTTGAGAAAGAAGCACTCTCAACACTAAAAGATGCTGGATTTAAACCAGAGTATTTTAGTATCTGCGATGCCAACACACTAAAAAGCCCTATAAATCAAGAGCTTGTTGTCTTGGCAGCGGCTTGGCTGGGAAAAGCCAGATTAATTGACAATGCTGCGGTGCAATCCTATGATGGCCTCCTTTCGGTCTAAGGTAATATCCACATTCTAAATCTATAAGCTTACAAATATTATGGAAATTACAGTATTAAAAACAAAACTACATCAGGCCTGCGTTACGCATGCTGAACTTGAATACGATGGTTCCTGTGCTATAGATGGGGTCCTGCTCGATAAAGCAGGCATCCATGAATACGAACAGATCGATATTTATAACATCAGCAACGGCGAACGTTTTACGACCTATGCTATTCGTGCAGAAGAGAACTCACGCGTAATTTCTGTTAATGGTGCTGCCGCGCATAAAGCTAACCTGGGTGATCGGGTCATTATTTGCGCCTACGGCAGGATAAACGAAAACGAAATAACCAAGTTCAAGCCCACGCTTGTCTATTTGGACGTCGATAACAATATCACCCGTATAAAAGATCATATCCCTGTACAAGCTGCTTAACGCAGACTTGATAGTTCACCATCGAAAACTACATGCTCATTTCAGGCGATAAAGTATTGCTGCAATTCAATACTTTATCGCGTGTTTGTTATAGCATCTAAATATCTGCAACTCTTCAACAGAGCTATATTTTGTCTGTAACAAATACCCAAAAAACGGCTGGCGTGATCATTATTGGCAATGAGATATTGTCAGGTCGTACGCAGGATTTGAATGTAGCTTATATCGGCAAAAGTCTGGAAAAGCTGGGTATTGTTCTTGCAGAGGTAATGGTAATACCGGATGTTGAAGAAACTATTATTGATCGAGTCAGAAGTTATTCCAGCAACTATGATTATGTTTTCACGACTGGCGGCATCGGTCCCACACATGATGATATAACGACTGAGTCAATTGCGAAGGCATTTGGCGCCAAACTAATCAGACACCCCGACGCAGTGGCGAGTATGGAACGCTATTACGAGCCGGGCACCTTGACAGAAGCGCGCCTGAAAATGGCTGATGTCCCGGAAGGAGCGCTACTTATCGATAACCACGTGAGTGGTGCACCAGGCTTTCAAATTAACAATGTCTTTGTGCTTGCGGGCGTGCCCGATATTATGCGATCCATGTTCGATGCCTTAATGGAGCGCCTGATTGGCGGCCCACCTATTTTAACGGCCAGTGTTTTTACTAATCTAACCGAAAGTAGACTGGCGGAAGGGATGAAACAAATTCAGGAAGCTTGTCCCGCAGTTAGTATCGGCAGTTACCCTTATTTCAAACGCGGCGAGTTAGGCGTGAATATAGTCTTGCGTTCTGTTGATGAATCATTACTTTCAAAACAACTCACTTTAATAACCACGCTGATAGAAAAAACGGGCGGTGTTGTACTGGAAGAACAACGCTAATCTAAAAAGAAGCCACCCCCTAAGCGTACCATCCTTAAGACTAGTCAGTGCATCAGTTGTCAGTCCAGATAAGAATTAACATTGGCCGAGGCGCGTATCCTTATTCTCTCGTAAAGACAAATTCCAAACGACATCTGACATGAGGCTAGATGGCGTTGGTTCATGAAAAACCTCATGCTTGTATACTTGATAATATGCATGCATATCTCCAGCCTTAAATTTCATTCTTAACAAGCACAGCAAAACGTTTTTACATTTCATAAAATTCGAATATTATTGAGTTAAGCATCGACTTTTCCGAGGCATAGATATGATTAATTACAAGCACCTTCATTATTTTCACACGGTAGCTAGAGAAGGAAGTATTACCAAGGCGAGTGAACTGCTACACCTCACACCGCAGACCATAAGTGGACAGTTAAGCGTTTTAGAGGAAAATTTAGGAGAACCCTTATTTGCCCGTGCCGGCCGTGCCCTGGTGTTAACTGAAACCGGCAGACTAGTGCAGAGCTATGCGGAGGAAATTTTTTCTTTAGGCGGTGAACTTCAGGAGATGGTGCGTAATCTGCCCTATGAAAGACAAATAACTTTTAAAGTCGGCGTGGCCGATGTCATTCCAAAATCAATTGCCTATCGCCTGTTAGCCGCTGCACTTGAATTATCAGAGTCTGTTCGCATCATTTGTCAGGCAGGTGATACGAATGCTTTATTGGCGGATCTTGCATTACACAAGCTGGATCTGGTTATTGCGGATGAACCTATTCCACCCAATATTAATGTACGCGGATACAGCCATGAACTGGGAGAATGTGGCGTGAGCTTTTTTGCCACTTCCGATTTAGCTAAAAAATTAAATGGTGATTTCCCGAACTGTTTAAACGGTGCGCCTTTGTTACTGCCCGGCGAATCGAATCCTGCACGAAACCACCTCATTCAATGGCTGGATCAGATTCATATCTACCCTAGAGTTGTTGGGGAGTTTGATGATAGCGCTTTAATGAAAGCATTTGGCCAGGGTGGCGCGGGTATTTTTATTGCGCCTACAGCAATCGCAGAAGAAGTAGCAAAACAGTATAACGTTCACATAATCGGTAAAACGGATAAAGTGAAAGAACGGTTCTTTGCAATTTCCGTTGAACGTAAGGTTTCTCATCCGGCGATAGTGGCTATCAATGAAGCTGCTCGTGAATGGCTTAATTAGCAACTTCAAACAGAATGCACAGCATAAAAAGATGAATAATCGAGAATATCAATATTCGTAAATTTCGATTAATACTTCAGCTATATTCGAATTATCTTAACAATAAAAATGTTCTAATCTGTGTCTTACTAATTACACATCCAGTCTAATATGGCTCAGAGCATTTGAAAAAAACACTCCCCCCTTAAGAGTTCAAATGCTCTGAGCCACGACATTAAAAACAGATAGATACCCTAAATTATGAAAACTTTCAAAATACATACTTCGATAGCCCTAATAAGTTTGCTATCAATGATTAGTTTAAACAGCTTTGCTAATAATGGTGGCGAGATCTACAACACTTATTGTGCTGTCTGCCATAAATCAGGTCTGAATGCTGCGCCGAAGATGGGTAAAAAAGCCTTTTGGATAAAACCCGTCGCTCAGGGAAAAGAAGTTGTCTACAAAAATGCTATCGAGGGACTCAGAGGAATGCCGCCTAAAGGGGGTTGGACTTCCCATACTTTACTAGACACTTTCTAGCCTAGAAAAATAATCTTCTTCAAACTTAGCAGGAGACACACCACCCGTGTGACTATGTCGCTTGACAGGATTGTAGAACATTTCAATAAAGTTGAATATCTCTCGCT
>CALKEZ010000034.1 GCA_938084745.1 uncultured Gammaproteobacteria bacterium | reverse complement strand
CGTGTGTGACGACGTATCTCTTTAACTCGTTTCTCGGTACTATTGCTCATTGTAAGACTCCTCAGTTATTGTATTTAACGTAGCAGAAGTCTCTCTTAGTTTTTAGCTCAATTCTGTCTCATATGTTTTGACGGGGTACAGGCGTAGCATTCTCCTGGCCATCACATCAGAATATATTAAGTTATCTTTTTCGTGTTGATCTGAAACATGCTCAAGATTCCAGTGAAGCGTTAGTTAAACTGTTGACATTGTTATCGGAACATACTGAGGCGAAACGCATAAACATTCTTTCATATAGTGCAGGTGGCAGGGTCACCTCAAAAGCTTTATCTGAGCTACGTAGAAAATATGCTTTTGTTGAAGGGCAAACATTAAAACAAAAATTCAGGATTGGTTCAGTAATCTTTGCAGCGGCAGATGTTGAAGTTGACACTTTCATAGAAAGACTCACCGGCATTAGCGAGTTAGCAGAACAAGTCGTCGTCACTATCTCTGATGATGATGTTGCATTAATAGCAGCAAAAAAATACATGGGAGGCAGCGTACGTACTGGAACAGTCGAAGCCGAGTCGATTGAAATAGATTTCCTTGAAAACAATATGATTGAAAATGTTGAATTGGTAGATATGTCTAGAGGTAAGGAAGCACGCGGATTCGATATTACAGGTCATCATTACTGGTACCGTCACCCATGGGCTAGTAGTGACATTATATTTGCAATGAGGACTAATCTACCGCCATCTAGACGTGGCTTAACTAAATCAGAAATAAATGGGTTATGGTATTTATCTACGGATTACCCAATTTTAGTCAAAGAAGCCATGCAAGAAGAACTCAAAGGTCAATGGTAAAACATTTCAATATTAAATAGATTTTAACCGCCCTCAATAGCTGCAAGCGGTATCTCGTATGTTTCAGCATTATCAATATCGATAATCCATGTATCACCATTAAGCCTTGATTGTACTTCCCGACCAGTGGCATTTATGTAATCGGTCATGAAATTAATGGTGAATTCCTGTCCGCTCGGACTGGTGATTACAATTGATGCCTGCTTATCTTCCATGCGTAGGATTCCTGCCGGGCAACTCTGCTGATTATCATTAAGTTTACCGCATTTCAATCGTGTAGTTGCATCGTACTTTTCTGTTGTATAGGGTGCAGTCCAGTTATTTGCATCGGTCGTGTCAGGGTGCAGGGCTGAAGTATTCCAATAGACATAAACACTTTCATTGCTCAATCGAAAAATAAAGCCTCCATCACCAGGGATATATTCACGAACGATTTCCCGATTTTTATCATCAGTGTATAAATCAGCTTTATCTGTTGGCGACAAGTCATGTGTCACACCATCATTACGAGTAATAGTGATATATCCCTGGCGTTGACTAAAAATACAAGGGATTATTTTTTCGGGGCTATCTGAACCTTTCGGATAAATATCGCAACGTGCGTCAGTCCAGTCAGCATTAGCCTGTGTCATATGAAAAAACAGTACGCTGCTAATAATAAAGCTGAATTTTTCACGTTTTAGGATTTTTTTCGTCATTCCATCGCATCCAGTTATTCAGTAATAAACTTCATAATACAATTAATTACGGTCGCCTTGTAGTCCGCCAGTATGAATCGCGATGATCGTTTGTCCTTTTTTGAAGCGTTCGTTTTTGATCATGTCTAATAGTCCAAATAACATCTTACCGTTATAGATTGGTTCAAGGGGGATGTCGTTATAGGACTCAAACTCATTCACGAAAGAAGTTAGTTCATCACTGTTCTTAGCAAAACCACCAAAGTGATAATCAAAATTGATCGACCAGTTATTAACGGATTTATCTTTTAACAATTTCTTAACATCTTTCTCCAGAAAACCACCCCCTTTAAGTGCAGAAAAACCGAGTACTTGCTGAGGACGAGGGAGCTTTTTTGCAAGACCTGCTAATGTGGTTCCTGTACCGCAGGCTAACGCCAGCGTATCAAACTCCATATCAATCTCTTTTAGTATTTCAGCGACACCGCGTAAGGCATCCTGACTCGCACCGCCCTCGGGTATCCAGAAGCCATTATATTGTTTTGCCGGTTCGGCATCGTGTGTGCGATATTTTCTAAGTTCACGAAAGTTGCTGCGGCTGACAAATTCAAGTGTCATTCCCCACTTGCGCAGATCGGATAGCGTTTGATTGTCCTGATTGGATTCTTCTCCGCGAATTAGCCCGGTTGTTTTCAGGTTTAGCTTGTGCCCGATATAGGCCAGGGCGTGTAAGTGGTTCGAATACGCGCCGCCCATGCTAATCAGGTGTTGATGTCCGTGTGTTAGCGCATAACGTAATGTGTATTTAAGCTTACGCCATTTATTGCCAGAGATTACCGGATGTAATAAATCATCCCGCTTGATATAGAGATGGACGCTATTGTAAGCCAGCACGGGATGTTGTACCGGTTCAATAATACTCGCCCGGTTATTGATACCCAGTTCGGATTCTATCTGTATTAGATCGGGTTTTAATATACCTGGCATTAAAATCGCAACATTAAATTCGGAGTGTGCGCTATTATACAGCTTCGCTTAATAATTTATTGGAGTAAGAAGTGGATACATTTGATCAGGTTGCGATTGAGATTAAAGCCAATATCTATTTTGAAGGTAAAGTCACCAGTCGCACAATACATTTTCCTGATGGCACAAAGAAGACATTGGGTGTGATGCTGGTCGGGGAATATCATTTTAATACTGATGCACCTGAGTTGATGCAGGTAGCACAAGGTTCGGTCGAATATCGTTTAAATGATAACGATGACTGGCTTAGAGTTGAGGCTGGCGAAGCATTCAACGTCCCCGGGAAATCATCGTTTGATATTCGTGCCCTGACTGTGGTCGATTATTGCTGTTCATTTTTATAGGAACAGTCTGGATAGACGAGATCGGTGATGTTTTACGATGTTATTGTTGTTGGCGGAGGCGCGTCTGGTTTGCTTTGTGCCATAACCGCAGGCCAGCGTGGTCGTCGTGTACTGATTCTTGATAGCAGTAACAAAACAGGCAAAAAAATCCTAATGTCGGGCGGCGGACGCTGTAATTTCACTAACCTTTATATTGAGCCTGATTGTTTCCTGTCTAATAACCCGCACTTTTGCAAGTCGGCCTTGAGTCGTTATACGCAATGGGATTTTATTGCTTTGGTTGATAAGCATTCAATCGCTTATGAAGAACGGGAACATGGCCAACTATTTTGTAAAGGATCTGCAAAAGAGATACTGGCAATGTTGCATAAAGAATGTGAGCAGGCCGGTGTTACTATTCACACGCATTGTGCAGTGACAAGCATAACAGCGCCCGAACATAATTCTGATAAACACTACATCCTGAATACCAATCTTGGCAAGTTTAGAACGAACAAGCTGGTAATTGCTACGGGTGGTTTATCTATTCCGAAAATGGGTGCTACCAACTTTGGTTATAACGTCGCCAGACAATTTAATATTCCGGTTATTCCTACTCGTGCAGGACTCGTTCCTTTTACATTCAGTGATCATATTAAAGTTTTGTCAGAACGGCTCAGTGGTATATCTCATGAAGTAACCCTGGCGACACAAGGAAAGCAGTTCCGGGAAAATATTCTTTTTACCCACCGTGGCATAAGTGGTCCTGCCGCCCTGCAATTATCCAGCTATTGGAATTCCGGAGAAACGATAACGGTTAATTTATTTCCAGATGAAGATATCGGCAAAATATTAAGGAATGCCAAGCAAGAGAACCCGAAAAGTTTATTGCGTAATATATTATCCCGACACTTGTCTAAAAAACTCGTCAATGAATGTCAGGAATTAATCTGGTCAGAATCGTGCGACAAGCCAGTAGCAGAGATCGCTGATAAGACATTAACCGGGATCGCAACGGCGTTATCCGCATGGTGTTTAAAACCTTCCGGAACAGAAGGTTACCGTACAGCAGAGGTAACTCTTGGTGGTGTTGATACAGATTACTTCTCATCACAGACGATGGAATCTAAATCACAGACCGGTTTGTACTTTATTGGTGAAGTGCTCGACGTGAGTGGCCATCTGGGCGGTTTTAATTTTCAGTGGGCCTGGTCTTCCGCTTATGTTGCTGGTCTTGATGTCTGATTAGTTGAAACGGATTTTTTCCCGGACTTCTAGTTCTGCGGGTTTGCCCATGTGGTATCCCTGCAAGTAATCAACACCGATATCCTCAAGGATGATTCGTATCTGTTCGTTTTCAACATATTCGGCGATGGTTTTCTTGTCCAATGAATGAGCGATATGATTTATAGAACGTACCATGGCCAGGTCGGCTGGATCATGCGCAATATCCTTTACAAATACACCATCAATCTTGATTAGATCAGCTGGCAAGTGTTTTAGATAGGCAAATGAACTGAAACCGGTTCCAAAATCATCAAGCGCAAAGCGAACGCCATACCTTCTTAAGTCTCGCATAAAGTCGCCGGCCTTTTCTATATGTGTCACGGCTGAGGTCTCAGTAATCTCAATAATCATTGATTCAGCGATGCCCCTGTTATTTTTTAATTTGGATGATAATAGTGAAAATATTTTATTATTATTAATAGACGATCCGGAAAGATTGATCGAAAAAGTGTAACCAGGATACTGGTCTTTTTCGATCAATTGCATGATCTGATTTATAACCCATTCATCTATACGGGTCATCAAGGAGTTGCGTTCAGCAATAGGAATAAAAATGCTGGGCGGCAACATCTTGTTACCATCGGGAAGTCTGAGTAATGCTTCATAATAATCAAGATTACTACCGTCAGATCTTGTGATTGGCTGATATAACAATTTGAAACCATCATTGGACAGGGCATGGTTTAACTTGTTTATAATATCCAGTTCACCGATATGCTGAATCTGGGTATCCTCGTCTTTTTTATAAAAATGAGTTCGATTCCTTCCTGTTGTTTTTGCGACATAACATGCCACATCAGCTTGACGTAATATTTCTGCAGCGTCCAGAGAATTACTGTCAATGAGGGCGATACCGATACTTGAATGAACATGAAATATTTTATCTTTCCAGTCAAACGTTAAGTTATGTAACGCATCCTGATAGGACGCTGCGATCTCTTCAAGTTCATGCCGAGTAATATCTTGTAATAAAACACCAAACTCATCACCGCCGAGTCGTGCAAGGATATCGCCACGTCGCAGGCGAGCGGTAAACGAACGCGCCACCTCTATCAGTAGCGTATCTCCGACAGTATGTCCTGCTGTGTCATTCACTGTCTTGAATTGATCAAGATCAATATAGAGCATTGCGAAGGAGTGTTTGCCCCGTTTGGCAAGATCAACTAAACGGGATAATTCCTGTTCAAAATAATAACGGTTATTCAGGTTGGTCAACATATCGTGATTGACCAGATATTAGAGTTGTCGTCGTGCCAAACGATCACCGGTGACATCATGAAACACGAGGACAGCACCGATGACTTCCTCTGCTTTATTTCGGATCGGCGCGACCGTATCTTCAATTATGAATTCAGTACCATCACGCGCAAGCAAGACAGTATGATTGTTCAATTCGATCACCTTATTTTTATTTAACGATTCCTGAATAGGGTCACTAGATTTTTGACGGGTATTTTCATCGATAATATTGAAAATTTCATGGGAAGGACGTCCCTGACTTTCTGTCTGAGACCAGCCAGTCAACGATTCAGCCATAGGGTTGAGCGAGTCAATATTGCCATGTATATCAGTAGTGATTACGGCATCACCAATACTATTTAATGTTACGACTGCACGTTCATGCTCTTTTTCAAGCGCTTCCCGTGTTTCTTGCAATTTACGCAGTGTTATCTGCGTCTTGGCCAGTTCTTTGTTCAGCCTGGCAAATGTCGCTGTATTTTCACCGCCCGGTCTGCAGCGCAGTATCAGTTTTGCTGAGTCTTGTTCGTTTGCCGGCTCAAACATGAAGCCCTGATACTGCCAGTCATTGATATGCTGGATGTCATTTATTTTCCATTTGATTACTGATGGCACAGGCATTTTGCTTCTGGACCAACTTTTCAAGATAGATGTTAAATGATTATCAGAATTCTCGATAAAGTCCTTTATCGAATTACGGTTGTTGATGTCCGGGAAGTTTTTAGTGAAAAATTTTTGTGCTTGTTGATTTAACTGAAGAATGTCGCCATCGATATTAAGTAATATTAATGCATCAGGCAGATTGTCGGTGATTTTCTTAAAATCTGAATAGTCCATAATCTACTGCGTCTGGAGTCAGGACTTATAGTATTCTCTTCCATCTGCCTGCTCACTGTTATTGCTTTTATTCAGGTAAACAACAACACGGCATTCTTTGTCATTACTAGCAATGGTTTTTTCTAATGTGACTTTCGCATACCCCAGATTCTCGGCTGCCAAAGAGCCAAAGACATTGGAGGTCATCATGCACAGTGATTCACGGTTTTTTACTTGATCGCCAAAAGGACAACGTCGATTTCCCAGAATAACTTTCTCTTTATCCATCGAGATAATATAAAAGTCACCCTCAATACGTTTTTTTAGATCGACCAAGGTGTCAACCACTTGTTGAACATTCAACTTATCGGTACCGAATCCTTTTCGATATTCGGTATTTATCCATTCTGCAAGGCTTTGACTAACAATGCTGATATATCCCGAAGCTTCATCTGTACCCACAACATCTTCCAGAGTGCCACTGAGTTCGCGCAATAGATTACGTAACAATACATTCCTATTGAGAGGGAGGTTAAATTCCGCAGCTATTTGATTACTCATAACCTATGTCCTTCATACTAATCAATTGGCATGTGCTTTGAACCTGACATGGATCATTAAAAACATCCTTATTTTCAGTGCTTTAGGCATGTATGAATAAAAGAAACTACGATACAGTACTAAAAGCGGCAGATATTTTTTAGTATCAATGAATACGCTATTAGAGTTCAGTTGTATTTTGTGAACTGCGTCACAGTTTGATGGAAAAATAGTATATCGTAGTAAATAATACATTATCTACTAATACTTTTAGGTGATGAATAAATTAGAGTGTTATGCACCATTTTAAGGCAAGTCCCTTGCCATCGGTGTTAAAGGTTGCTCTTGAAAACGAATTTTCTCCCAACCGGTCTGCATAAATTGACGGATATTCTGATGGGATTCTCCCTGCGGATGGTCCAGAACATCTTCACGATAATAGCGTCCAAAACAATGCAGGGTTTGAAGTTGATTTAAACGATTTAAACTGGCGAAGGCAAATACCTTACAGGATCCTTCGTTTTGCCCCGCCTCATTTGTTAATACACCATTATGAAATGTCATTGGGCTATAAACATAATTAGCATCAATAACAGCAATGGTTTCATCGAACTCAACAAGCTCCGGGTTTGTATTTAATCGCTGAATGAACGTCTCAAGCGTCATGTTAATACCCTGTGATCAGGTATTATTAATGCTGATGACCGCCAGGACCATGCACATGACCATGAGCAAG
This sequence comes from uncultured Gammaproteobacteria bacterium, assembly GCA_938084745.1. Classification (GTDB taxonomy): domain Bacteria; phylum Pseudomonadota; class Gammaproteobacteria; order Eutrophobiales; family Eutrophobiaceae; genus UBA7359. Next base: position 20,066 of record CALKEZ010000034.1, on the reverse strand, counting down.
CTCTTCTTCAGAAGCATCTCTTACTTCAATAAGTTCAATATCAAAATGTAGCGCCATGCCTGCAAGGGGATGGTTGCCATCGATGACAACTTCATGCTCTTCTATGGCAGTAATCACGACATTCACCGCTTTTCCTTCAGGCGTGGCGGAGCTAAATGGCATCCCTACCTCAAGTTCTTGTTCCGGTGGAAACATCTTTCTTGGGACGCGTTGGACTCTGTTCTCATCACGTTCACCATAAGCATTTTCTGGCTCGATCACGAGATTGACCTTATCCCCGGCCTGCTTGCCTTCCAGTGCATTTTCTAATGCAGGAATGAGCATTTTTGATCCGTGTATATAACTGAAAGTCGCATCATCAGATTGGTCCATAATGTTGCTGTCTTTATCTTTCAGCGTGTAATTGAGAATTGCCACTTTGTCTTTTGTCAGCTGCACGTTTTCCTCCAGTGTTGCCTACATACCTACTCATACCAGCTGTGTAACGTGAAATGCCAGGATAATGAGGTCTTATTTGATTAAAAAAAGACGCTACTATGCAGATCTAAGCTCAATAATTCAAATCTGATTGCCTTCGTGGGATTTCAGCAGTGATGTGTTTTAATCGGGATTCGTGATTGGCCCAGATATACATTTAATCGCAGCAGTAAATAAGTTGCCCCGGATGTACATTGATAATGAGAAGAATACCTCTTAAATTTAAACAACTATGTGGTGTTCTTATGGACCTGCAGCATGATAATTTTTTATAAGACAAACCATTAAATAGGTTTACACATGCCTCTGGCTGTTATTTATCTCGAAACAGTTGATGACAGGCAGCGCAGGTGCGATTAAATCGTTCAAACGCATCGTAAAAAATCTGGCTTTTGCCACTATCAAGATCGTTGAAGTCATAATTGCTTGATAATTGCTGGATGTTCATAGATTCAGTATATAACTGGTTTGCCATCGCATTAAAAATTACATGCTGATTTTCTTCAAGTGCCGTATCCGGTACTTTTGCTAACATCAGTTCAGCATAAAAGATCAGTTCTTCGACAGCTTCCGATAGATCAGCTACATCTGCTTCCGTTAAGTTAAGGTTCTCTTCAATTCGTTCCTCGTGCGTTACGGAAAATAAACGGTGCATAATCGTGACGAGTCGTTCGCTTGAATCGGCATGTTTCATATATGGTTCACTATCATCTTGACCATAAATAATCGTAGATGCAGAAATAGCAAGGATAAACAATAAAACGCCTGATAATTTCATTTAGATTTAGCTCTCCGGTCACAGAATTAGATAAAGATTAAATACGAGCTTAAGAGTATGCAAAAGTATAATTTTGATCAAGATCAAGCTGTCTTGCATTAGCAGTAATTTAAAGAGTAATGCATTCTTGCATGTGTTGTTGTGAATTAATTTAAAAGCAAGCAGAAACGATGACGTAAAGGAAGTTAGAACTATAACGCTCGATACGACTTCAAACGCCGGGACTTAAACTGAATTTAAGCTTATTGTATTAGCCAGACAAAAAAGATTTAACGAATCGTATATAAGGCTGGGTCGAAAACACACTGTCAGGCGCAGCCTGACTTTATTTTAATGTGCTAGCAATATTGTGTACAAAGAATAGCTTGAATCAGTCAGTCAGGTTTTCCGCTTATGCTGTCAGCTTGGGATGCGTCAGTAAAAAATGCATTAAAACCGATTCAAGAAATTTCGCATGTTTAATGTTGCCTTGTTTTTTGGAATGTTCAATATCATCCAGAATCATACTCTTTATTTTTCTTTCGCCTTCTGCCGTATGTATCAAGTATTCACCGTACTCCAAAGCGGTTATTTCGGGTAGGTGCTCATGTTCAGCAATAGCACGAATCTCTTCTTCAGATAGATCACAAAGTCCAAGACAATCTTCAAATGTCAGCATTCCCGCCTCTCCTCTAACCTGGCTAATAGCCTAAAGTATTCAGCCTAACTTGAATTTGAAATATATACGTTGATATAGATCAATAAACCTTTCTCTTCATTAAGTGTAGGCTATTTTTTTGAGGTGCTGCTTATTTTTTACTGTCTCTTTTTTTAGGTTTTTTTGTGGGTAATGTAAACCAGTCTTCCTTGGTGATTTCATGAAAATGGTCGGTTTCTTCGATAATAAATCTGGAGGTTGTGCTTGCGACGGCGGCAATTTCGACCCGCACACCCTCGGATTTCAGATGCCTTACCAGTTCGATGTAGTCTGAATCGCCCGACATGATAATAATGGTATCAACTTTGTGAGCGAGTTGGATGGCATTAATAGAGAGAGGGATATCGGCGCTTTTATGACAAGGCCTGACCGAGCCATGATAAAAATTATGTAATCTTTCCTGTAATTTATTCGAGATATGTTTACCTTCTCGAAAATACACGAGCCGACTCAGGCCCCGGTTCACCAATAATTTTGGAATCAAGGCATCAAAATTGAGCATCGTATTGGTATCGTTAGCTTCGGTATGGATGCTACGTTCTATATTATTCCCGTCTACCAGGATCGCGACCGTCTGTGAGATTACGATATTGTCTGCCGGATTTTGTACTTCTTTGGTGTCACTCATATAATTTCCTGATAATGTTATTTCGTCACTATTATCGCAATTTCTCAGGTAAGAGATAGCGTTAATTATCAGAATAAATCATTTATCGCTGCTAATACGTCATCAACGACGACTGCTGTCGGCGTGACCTTTTCTTCGTCCGCTTGACGATATTTTCCAGTGCGCACCAGGCGTGCCTGCATACCAACAGACAGGGCACCTTCTACATCACCATAAATATCATCACCTATTGTGACAACCTCGTGGGGAGCTAAATCGATACTCTCCAGCACCTGGTTGAAAAACTCGGGTGACGGTTTGCCGGTGATAACGGCCTCAATATCACAGGCATATTCAATTGCTTCTACGAATGGTCCCGCATCAAGAAAAAACTCACCGTTTTTTTTAAAGTACTTGTTATGACCAATCGCAATTAAAGGTGCGCCCTCAATACAGAGTCGAAAGGCCTTGTTCAATAATGGATAATTAAAATCGTCTGCAGCATCACCAATCACAACAGCGTTCGGGTTATGTTGTTCAATCCCGGCAAATTCAGGTTTAAGATCAGGGTGAATTAAACAATAGGGGCGGAGGTTTCTTTTCAGGACATAATCTTTGGCAGCCAACGGTGCGGTATAGATATCTTCTTTTTTTACAGCCAGGCCAGCGTTGTTTAATTGTTCTAATAGCATCGTGGAGGTCTGTCGGGAGGTGTTGGTGATCAGGCGATAGGGGATTCCCTGTTGTTTTACCCGACTAAGCGCCTGGTCTGCATTTGGAATGAGTTTGTCACCATCAAGCAGCACACCGCTGATATCAAAAAATATGCCTTTAATCATGTTTCAGATCACCAGTATTTATCTTAAGTATAAGTCTAGTTCATTATCCTTTAAAAATAAGTTGTGCCCTTTATATGATAGTTCTTCTTAATGAAAAAAGCCTTATGCCTGATGACGCATTAATAAGAGACATGATGTATGATTTCGCGTGTTGAATTTTATTAAGCACTTTCCTGATTGTTATAATCTTATTTAAATAAATATTTTAATTTTTATCAAAATGACAAAAAGTATTGACGATGAAATGCCAGCAGATGTGTTGGCAAAATTAAACAGAGAAACCTCGAAAATTGCCTGGTCTGAGTTATTGCCTTTTTTTGCAACGGGTCTTGCCGTCTTTGTATCACATAAACTCGATCTGATAAAAGTTGCCAGAGTCTTGTCTGATGATGATAAAAGTCAATTCGAAGAATGGGTGAAAAGTGGATTGGTTGCGAATGTCAGCGATGAACAGGCAAGTGCCTGGCATGAGAGCAAGGTCACCGTCTGGGCGGTCGTTATTAAACCTTGGGTATTAGTACAACCGATAGTCGATTAGTGCAGCGCATGAACACAACTAAAAAAGTCAGTATTCTGTTTGTCTGCATGGGCAATATATGTCGTTCACCGTCTGGTGAAGGCGTATTTCAACACTATGTTGCTGCCAAGGGCTATGCGGATCAATTCGATATAGATTCGGCTGGCACTATTGCTTATCACACAGGCGAACCGGCCGATGCGCGTATGCGTGAGGTCGCTGCCAGGCGGGGTTATCAACTTTCATCGTGTGCCCGTAAAGTGACCGAACAGGATCTGGATACTTTCGATCTGGTCGTCGCCATGGACAGGGATAATTTGAACGAGATGGAATCTATGCTGAATGGCCCCAGACAACATGTGCGTCTACTGGGAACATTCCTCGATAGCTATCTTGGTAATGACGAGGCCCCTTGTGTTCCCGATCCTTATTACGGCGGCACGGCCGGTTTTGAGCAGGTGCTGGATATGATTGAATCTGCTTGCCCGATGCTGATGTCGCATTGTCTTGAATTGCTAAACAACAAATGACGTTCCAATCCCGTATCGAAGCGGCAATCTCATCCAGTACAGGACAAGAAGCAACGTTTGCCGAGAGCAAGATAGCGCATGGCGGTTGTATTAATGATAGCCAGATCGTGACATTGAAGGATGGTCGGCATTTTTTTGTAAAAACAAACCCTGAATCAAAAACCCGTCCCGGTCTATTTGAAACCGAATACGAAGCGCTGCTGTTGTTATCTGAACCAGGTGTGATTCATGTACCCAAACCGATAGCCTGTAGTGATGACTTTATTGTTATAGAAACATTTGTTGAAGGAGCACCTGCCGCTGATTGGCAAGAACAGATGGGACGTAGTCTGGCCGAACTACATACCGCGACCAAAACAGATCGATTCGGTTTTAATACAAATAATTATCTTGGCCTGAGCAAACAAATTAATAGCTGGCAGGATGATTGGTTATCATTCTGGCGCGATCAGAGATTGGGTCTACAATTAAAACGCCTGGCGATGATTACCGATAAAAGCGATCCGCTATTGGCAAAGGGTGAAAAACTGATGTCGCGACTGGATACATTATTAGCCGATGTCGAAGAACCTGCTGTGCTGTTACACGGTGATTTATGGTCAGGAAACGCAGCAGCGAACGAACACGGTCACCCGGTCATCTTCGATCCGGCCAGCTATTATGGTCATCGCGAAGCAGAGATTGGGATGATGCGAATGTTTGGTGGCTTCGATGCGCGATGCGAAGCCGCTTACGCAGAAGTCTGGCCGCTAGAGGAGGGTTCGGAACAACGCATCAGCTTGTATCGTTTGTATCATGAAATGAATCACTTCCTTTTATTTGGCTACAACTATTATCGAAGCTGTATCACGACAATCGACAGTCTCATATAAATCTTCAATGGATATCGTAACGCAGAGTGTATTAGGTGCAGCGCTTGCCCAGTCTGTGGCTAAAAAGGAACATGTTCGTTTAGCAACACTTATTGGACTGGTGGCCGGTGTCATTTCCGATGCCGATATCCTGATACGTTCAGCCTCCGATCCATTGTTATCGTTGGAATTTCATCGTCACTTTACCCATTCAATATTCTTCATCCCTGTCGGTGCGGCTATTGCTTTTTTATTGTTGTGGCCCTTTTTGCGTCATAAGCTACCGGCGACTTATCTCTATTTTTATTGTTTTCTGGGGTACTCCTTAAGTGGTTTCATTGATGCCTGTACCAGTTATGGCACTTATTTATTATGGCCGTTGAGCAATACACGAATCTCTTGGCATATCATTTCAATCGTTGATCCTGTCTTTACGATTACATTAATTGCCGCAGTTATTATTGGATATAAAAAACGCAGTTCAATCTTTGGCCGCATTGGTCTTGTCCTGGCAGGTGTTTATTTATTGTTTGCGTTCGCGCAAATGAATCGTGCTGAACAAGCGATACTTGATCTGGCTGAACAACGCGGACACACGATTGAAAAAATCATAGTCAAACCCACCATGGGTAATACTTTGTTATGGCGATCCGTCTATTTATCGGACGATATATTCTATGTCGATGCAGTACGGGCGGGTTTATCAAAGCGCATCTACCAAGGTGATTCCATAAGACAATTTAATATGACACAAACGTTTCCAGCGCTGGACACTAATTCCGCATTAGCTGAAGATATTCAACGCTTCGAAACCTTTTCCGATAATTACGTAAGCCAATACCCGGGACGACCTGAGATACTGGGTGATGTGCGTTATTCAATGAACCCGATTGGTATTACCCCATTGTGGGGAATTGAAATGAACCTGAACGATACCAGTCAGCATGTTAAATTTGATAATTATCGCGATGCATCGAAAGCGGTTAAACAGCAGTTTATCAATATGCTGTTTAATAGAGCTATAAACGAATAACAATTACGACATACATCACGTGAACCTTTTAGGTATGGGGTTACTATAAGCTGTTTATTACATTTTTTTGGAACAAGGAATCCTGTCACTATGACGCACTACAAAACCTGTAAGCGTATATCGGACTATGTTTTCCTTTAGAGTTAAGCAATTATTGAAATATGCGTAAAACAGATAAAAAACTGGATAATCAGCTCAGAGTCGCTTTAACTGATGTATGTGAAATCGCATTAAAAGAATCTAACGGATTTCAGTGGCTGACACACATAGTTAACTACTCTAATTTTCCGGAAAGTTTAAAGGTGGTTTGTGTCTTCGATACTAACGCTAATCTTAATAGCTTTATGGCACAGAATCGTAACCACAGACTGAGCACTTTAATTCAGAAAAAACTTTATGATGTTGCTATAAATATTAATAATATCGCTGATCATATTTCATACGATACCGAAGAGGAATGTATAAAAAACGACAACGGAAAATGGGCAGTTAGGCTTTCAGAGTAGATATCAATAAACATTGACCCTTTTGATTCTTTGAGAATGCTGCATAACGAGAGCCTCTAGCGTGAAAAAAGCCGGCGCCCCAAAGCTTAAACGTTAACTTTTGCCGAGGCCATTTTGGTGACATTATACAAACATGCATATATTAGTTGTTTGAGGCTTGAGTGTTTTCTCCCTTAATCCTCAGCATTATCGCCTTTTGTATCGCTGCCCTGGCGATTGTCATCGCGGGCTGGCGGCTGTCTCGATTGGCAGATATGTTAGCCGACCAAACCGGTTTGGGCGAGGCGCTGTTCGGCGTTTTGTTCCTGGCCGGTATTACTTCGCTGCCTGACTTCGCGGCAACCTTGAGCGCAGCGGTAGACACCCGGCCTGACCTGGCCATGAGCAATGTTATGGGTAGCATGGCCGTTAATCTCGTGTTCCTTGGTGTGGCGGATATAGTCTACCGCAAAGCTAATCTGGAGCATGCCGCCGCGTCTCCCGTCAACCTGATGTTGGCTGGATTACTGATTGTGTTATTGACTTTGCCGCTGCTTGCGTTCTTCACGCCAGTGATCACGCTATGGACCATTCACCCAATTACACCCGTCATCGTCGTGGCCTATCTGTTCGGCCTGCAACTGGTCCACCGTACACGGGTAAAACCTATGTGGTTTCCTCGATTGACTCACCAAACAGTGCCAGATGAGCCCGAGAAAAAAACGCACGGTTCTTCGACTTCAGTGTGGCTTGAGTTCATCGGCATGGCTGTCGTGACTGCCATGGCCGGGTGGATCTTGATGGAGGCGGCAAAAAACATTGCCGACCAGACCGGACTATCCGATACCCTGGTCGGCGGCATATTCACAGCGCTTGCTACCTCTACTCCCGAGCTGGTGACCACCATTGCAGCAATACGCATTGGAGCGCTAACACTGGCCGTAAGCAACATTTTAGGCACTAACTGTTTTAACATGCTTGTTGTTGCAGCGGCAGATGTAGGCTATGTCCATGGCTCCATCTACCATGACATGGCGCCGGTTCAGATGATCTGGTGCCTGGTGAGCATTTTAATGTCTGCTATCCTGCTGCTGGGGTTCGTGCGACGAGAGACTTATGGTATTGGTCGAATCGGATTCGAAAGTGCTCTCATCCTCGCTGTTTACGCTGCTGCGCTTGGTGTTATCGTGGCGATATCCTGAGTCAATCAAACGACACTGTCCTTTTGATTCGGACATAACGCATTAAACTAAACTTTTGGCACCTTTAGTTTCCACGGATTAGGCAACTTGCCCTGTATTGTTAGAGACAAGCAAGAACCAATAATTAACACAGCGCCGATACTGGAGCCGATATCCGGCAGTTCATTCCAGCCGACCCAACCAAAGATTGTTGCCATCATCACCGTGACGTAGGTAAACGGTGCGACGGTTACTGCTTCGTTATGCGTAAAAGAATAGGTTAATAAGGTTTGTCCGCCCGTCGCACAGATCGCGGCGAGCACCATGATCGAGACATCAAACATTGTTGGCGTTTGCCAAAACCAGATCATGAGTATGCTTGAATAGATCGTTGAAAAAATACTGAAGTAAAAAACGGTGCGCATGACGGGTTCTGTGTTCGCCATGTAGCGAACTAATATTTTTGCACAAGCAATAAATAACCCGGAACAGAGACCGATCAACGCGGCGAAGGTAAAGAGGGCGGTACCCGGTTTAAGAATAAAGCAGACACCAATAAAGCCAACGACCAGAGCCATTGCGCTTCGAAGTGTTATCTTCTCTTGTAATACCGGCATTGCTAACAAGCCAATAAATAAAGGTGACGAGGCATTGAGCAAGGTTGACTCAGACAGGCCGACTTTGGAAATGGCGTAAAAGAAACAGGTCATAGCACAAAGGCTGATGAAACCGCGCACCATATGCAGATGCATGATCGGTGTTTTTATAAAATTAATTCCGCGCGGCAAAACAATTGGCAGAATGATTAACAAGCCGATAATGCTACGTAGAAAGACGAGTTGAACGGCGGGTAATTCAGAAGAGGCTATTTTAATGCAGACCGCCATGACTGAAAAGCAGCAGGCAGAAAAGAATGCCGGCAAGAAACCATGAATCAGATAGCGTCTATCGAACTGCATTAACTTGTTTGCAGTTCCTTTTCCTGACTGGCAAGTTCATCCCAGCGACGAATGGCTTTGTCTAATGCATCCTGGTGGTCACGCAGCTCATCGAGTATCGGTTGCTGTTCTGTATAAGGTCGGGCATAAAACTCATCATTACTGGTTTGGTCTTCCAGTTGAGTTATTTTCTGTTCAATGGCTTCGATCTTTTCCGGTAATTTTTCCAGCTCCAGTTTCAGCTTATAACTGAGTTTTTTATTACTCTTGCCTTTGTTATTGGCATCATCCGGTTTGTTCTTTTTATTTTTTGCAGATATCGGGTTATCCATTTCGGCAAGCTGTTTACCGTGTCTATGCCAATCACTAAAACCGCCAGCGTAGTTTTGAATATTGCCTGAGTCTTCAAACACCAGAATACTGCTGACAACATTATCCAGAAATTCCCGATCATGCGTAACGATGATCAGTGTGCCCTTGTATTCCATGAGTCGGTCTTCCAAAACTTCCAGCGTCTCGACATCGAGGTCATTGGTGGGCTCGTCCAGTACTAACAGATTACTCGGCCGGGTTAATAACTTTGCGAGAATGACGCGGTTTTTCTCGCCACCCGATAAGACCTTGATCTTGGTCATGGCGCGTTTGGCCGAAAACAAAAAGCCACGTAGATAGCCGATGACATGACGTTCCTTACCATTCAACTTTATATAATCACCACCATCACCAACGATCTGGGCGATTGTTTTTTCCGGATCAAGGTTACGCCGTAATTGATCGAAGTAGGCTATCTCAAGATTGGTGCCAATCTTGACGGTACCTGAGTTTGGTTCAAGCTCGCCCAGCATGATTTTCAGTAAGGTACTCTTACCCACGCCGTTATTACCGACCAGACCAATACGATCACCACGCATAACTTTTAACGACAATTTATCTATTAACGGTTGATCGCCATAGCTGTGACAAATTTTGTGTGCTTCAATTACTTTGCGTCCGGATTGCTCCGCTTCTTCAATGGTGATACGTGCCTTGTTTTGTGGTTTTAAGCGTTTTGCAACTTCTGCCCGCATGCCTTCCAGGGAACGCACGCGACCTTCATTACGTGTGCGCCGTGCTTTGATGCCTTTTCTGATCCAGACTTCTTCTTCACCTACTTTCTTATCAAACAAGGCATTTGCTTTCGCTTCTTCTTCCAGCGCTTTTTCCTTGTTCAGTAGGTAGTCTTGATAAGTCCCCGGCCAACTGGAAAGCTTGCCGCGATCCAGTTCAATGATGCGTGTAGCCAGTTTTTGCAGGAATGCGCGATCATGTGTGATAAAGATGACGGCACCGTTAAAATTGAGCACACGATTTTCCAGCCATTCAATGGTACTCAGATCAAGATGGTTGGTCGGTTCATCGAGCAGTAATAACTGCGGGTTACTCACCAGTGCCTTACCCAGCGCGACCCGGCGTCGCCAACCACCTGATAATTGGGTGAGCTTTAACTCAGCCGGTAAATTGAGGTCGGATATAACGGTTTCGACACGTTGATCGATATTCCAGCCACCCTCGGCCTCGATCTGCTGTTGCAGGTCTTGCAGTTCGCGTAAGTTGGCCGGATTTGTAGCATCATATTGATGTGAAAGGTCTTCGTACTGTTTGAGTAATTGCTGTAAATGGCTGAGCCCCTCGGCCACATAGTCGCGTACCAGAATATCCCGTGTCTGTGGCAGGGCCTGCTCCAGTTGACTCACGCGGAGATGCGATTGCTTTACAATCTCGCCACTATCCGCTTCTATCTTTTCGGCAATAATGTTGATCAAGGTCGATTTACCCGCACCGTTGCGGCCAATCAGACAGACACGTTCGCCCGACTCGACTGCCATACTGACATTGTTGAGGATGAGTTGATCGCCGAATTCAAGGGAAACGTCGCCAAAAGTTATTAAAGCCATTGCGCACCAGCACTTAAAAAAGCGCGATTATATAGTATTCATCGAATCGGGACAGGATTTGTCATAGGGCTTAATCATGGTAAGTTAGCGGGAAATTAATTGTGGCAGTTTTAAACCTGTCTCCCTCAAAAAGTAATAGCGGAGTAACACCATGTTAGACAAGATATTCGATATGCAGACAGAACTTAATGATTACGTCTTCAGCAAAAATAAACTTAAGGATAAATCGGGACAGGACTTGACGATGCAGTCGATTATAGCGGCGGTTGCGGAGAATAAATTGGGTGTTAACAATTTGCCAAATGAATGGCTGATGAATTACTCAAAGGCAATGAAAGAAGAGTTAATCGAGCTGGATGAAGAACTGCTTTGGAAATGGTGGAGCAAGGATGAAATAGACATGCAGAATATCCGGGTTGAGCTAATCGATATTCTGCATTTCCTGGTGTCGGCGATGATGTGTGCCGGACTTGATGCCGAGAAAGTGTTTGATATTTATCAACAGAAACATGCTGTTAATCTTAAACGTCAGGATACTGATTATAAGAAAGATACCAAGACGGAAGATGACAATAAGGACATTAACTAATCACTAACCTCGTAGATCAACGATTGAATCTGATCCAGTACTTTACCCGGTGGACTAATGAAGTGCAGGCCAGAATAATATAGACGTTCATCATCGTCCGTAAAACTGTGCCACACTTTGTAGGTCGACAAAAAAATCCGATTCAACCGCTTTTCGTCTTTGTCAGCACCAAACCAGATCTGGAGTTCCTGATCAGCCTTAATCGGTTCTTTGGTAACCAGCATCATGCCTTCAATATGCAGGTTTTCAGCGTAACCTATTAATGCGTCTGTCTTTTGGCAATAAACTTTAAGCCGCACCGAAAAACGCTTTAACCTGCGCTTCTCATTAAGCTTTAATTGTGACTTCAATCGTATTCTCCAACTTAAAGATTCATCGTTTTATCGGCGGGCTCGGGTAATACTTTACTTAAATTAACGAAAAGCCTGTTATATTGCGCTGTTAATTATGGTCACTATTTTTTCCAGTACTATAATAACCGGAACTTTTTCATGTCATTGAAAACTAAAATCGAGATTTAATAGGTGACTTGTTTTACCGGTCATACAAGCCAGATAATACGAATATCCAAGGAAACATCATGATTAAACAACTTGCGTTATTGTTCATAGTCTTCAGCACATCGAGCTATGCCGCGAATGAGGAACTGGAAGCAAAAGCCAAGGCTGGTGATCCGGAATCACAGTATCTAATGGGGTATAGTTTTGAACGCGGGCAGAATAATCCTGTTGACCCGGCGAAGGCAGTGTTGTGGTATGAAAAAGCAGTTGCTAATGATCATCCTGCCGCAAAACATCGATTGGCTCTGATGTATGTTACAGGCACATGGGTTAATCAGGATTACACTAAAGTAGTCGAATTGTTTGAAGCTGCAGCCAAACAAAAGTATCCGGCAGCGCAGGCAGACTATGCGATGTTTCTTATAGGACTGGCTCCGCCAGGATATCAAAAACCAATAGAAGGTTATGCATGGTTGACGGTGTTAATGCATAACAACCCGGGATCATCGGCAGACATTATCGATGTTATGCAACAACTGGGCGATACCTTAAGTGCCTCGGAACTAATCGCTGCAAGAGAGTTGGGCGCTGAATATGTGTTGTTATATAGCCCTGACAAAGTTAATTAAATAACGCCTGACGCACATTGTTATAGTGTCGATCCCAAAAGTGAGTAACAATGAAATCAGTTAACTGGAATGGTAGCGATATTTTTCCGTCAAAAATTGTTTGCGTGGGTAGAAATTTTGTCGATCATATAAAAGAATTAAATAACCAGATCTCGGATGAGCCGGTTATTTTTCTGAAGCCTAACTCAGCTATAGCAAGCGAACTTCATTCCTGCCCAACGGAACTGCTGCACTATGAAGGAGAGATAACGTTTTTGATTAATAACGGTCAGTTGAGCGGCGTTGGTTTTGGTTTGGATTTAACCAAGAGAGCGCTGCAGGATAAATTAAAGTCTAACAGCCTGCCCTGGGAAAGAGCGAAATCGTTTGATAAGTCTGCCGTCTTTAGCAACTTTGTTGATTTCAATAGTGCGCTACGTGAAATCAGAATGGAATTACATATTAATGATGTGCTGGTGCAGAGCGGTGGTTGTGACTTGATGTTAAATCAACCGGATCAATTATTGGCCGAGGTTAATGAATTCATCTCATTCGAAGATGGTGATTTATTAATGTGTGGTACACCCAAAGGTGTCGGCCCGGTTAACGTTGGAGACAGGTTTGTCGGAAAAATTTTCAACAAGGATAACGTGCTTGTTGAGCATGATTGGACCGTTAAATAAGAAGTTATAGTGAAGGCTTAAGGATAATGAATGATCACAAACTACAAATTAGAAGACTTAAAACCAACCGGCATCTGTTGTTCACGTTGTGGCAAAGGAACACTTGAGCCGGCACGTGGTCGTTTCGGGCCAATTTATCAATGCTCTGCTTTAGTTTGTGGTTTTTATCTGGAGTCACGACCCACAGGTAAGAAATGTAAGTTTATTCGCGATAGCAAAAAATGCGGTGCCTGGATAGTTGAAGGCACAAAGACTATCCCTGATCGTTGTAGTGACAAAACATGTCCCAACAGGAACCCACACAAGCTGCATAAATAAAGCGGCTCAATTACAGCAACTGCATGTATAAAACTCGGCTAATTGAGCCAAATGCTCCTGACCAGATATATATTTTATAACGGTCTTCCTTCAGGATAAAAAACGAAAACAGTCCATTTTCGACATTATCCTAACCTCACTCTATTTTATGAGTATGCGTATTGCATTATCATTATTGATTGTCCAAAAAACTGACGGATAGCTATAAGACATTATGCGAAAAATTTTATGTTTATTTATCTCAATTACCCTTAGCGGTTGTGCCGGTTTGCCAGACAATATTCAACCGGTTAAAGATTTCGAATTAAACCGGTATCTTGGCAAATGGTATGAAATTGCGCGGCTTGACCATTCCTTTGAACGCGGACTGGACAAGGTTAGTGCTGAATATTCTATGCGCGATGACGGTGGTGTGAGGGTTATTAATAGAGGTTATTCCAGCGAGGATAGTGATTGGCAAGAAGCTGAAGGGAAGGCGTATTTCGTTCGATCCAGTGATGAAGGTTATTTAAAGGTCTCCTTCTTTGGTCCGTTCTATGGCTCCTATATTATATTTGATCTGGATAAGGAGGATTATCAATACTCATTCGTGTCAGGTAATAACACTTCTTATCTCTGGTTGCTGGCACGGACCCCGACGGTGAGTAATGAAGTGTTAGAACGATTTATTAATAAGTCAAAAGAACGTGGATTTAATACCGACGCATTAATCTATATTAACCAGGAGTAGACGCCTCACTCGTTTTTGGTTAAGGCAACAACCTTTAATATGTTGTCAATTATTTCATCGGGTGCATCCTTATAAATATTATGGCCACTGTCTTTTACAATGACCTGCCAGCTTTTATCGCTCAGGTTTAGCAGGTCTTTCTGCATCTCGCGCCATTCCTGTTCCAGGTAGACGCCATGCAGCACCGGTAATAATTCCTTGCCCCTGGTTAGAACGGCGAGAGGAATATCAGGAAAAGGAGCTGAGTTCTTAACCTCATGTGCACTTTTTTTAAAGCCTTTCAATTCATTCATTTGTGCGAAAGTTGCTTTTCGACTCGAATTTAGAAAGAACCAGCGTTTTTCAAATTCAGTCATAGTGTCGGGTGCCGGTTCTCTGCGAGAGACTTTTAAGGGTGCTGATTTATTGGTTTTATCCAATTCTGCCAGTCTAACTATTTGATCAGGATGTGATGAGTCGATTAATACGACACCTGCGGTTTTATCAGGATAGGTGCTGGCGAAATATCTGGCGGTAAAACCACCAAAAGAATGGCCGACAATTACATACGGCCCGGGTATTTCGGCAAATTCGGTTAACATATTGAGCTCATGAACAATTTGAGCCGTGGTTCTGTTCCCGGGACCAGGATCGCTCCATCCATATCCAGCACGATCATAAACACAGGTACGCACATTTTTAGACAGGCGTTTGGCCAGGGTGTACCAGTTAGCCGATGAGTCAGCCAAACCAACATCAATTAACACCGTGGGCGACTTTTCACCGAGACAATCGACATACATAACATGCATGCCGAGATTGATGAATTTGCCCGGCGGCTGGAACGGTTTAAATTCCTCTTCAGCCAAAGCAGGTGTGCTGCCAAATACAAACCCAACCAGCAATAAATAAACGGCTATTTTAATTAATCGCATAAATACAGTTCCGTTATCATAGTTATTTAACCGAGATGCCTTCTGCTTCTATAACTTTTGTCAGCGCCTGCTCCATGATTGATCGTGCATGACCTGTCATGTTGCCCAGCAAGGCATGTAAGTCAGCATCCTTTTTGTATCGGCTGACACATTCCGCGCTGTAAACCTCGAACTGTACCAATTTTAAAATCATGCTGGACAGATGCTGTGGGCATTCACATTTAATCGTTGCAGAAGCAGACGACAGTTTGATTAACTCATTGTTGGTGTAATTTCGTAGCGGTGCTTTACCATTCAAATCAAAACTTTCAGAGGGTGAATTGTGTAGTTTATTTTTTTCAATAACGTGCAGTATTTCCGATTGAAGATGATCAATGGTTACCGGTGCCTGTATGTAGGTATATTCGGTTTCATTCAACAGCGTCTTTGCAGCACTATTCGTAAAACCATAGATCAGGATTAATTTTTTAGCGCCGGAGCTTTTAAACAAATTATGTATCTTCTCCAGGTGGTCCTCCTGGATTGCCGGGTATTCAATAATCAATACATCGAGTTTGTCGTCCTGATGGTTTTCATAAAAATCAGCTTCCGATCGGTATAGGCCGCTAAACATAAATGCAGAATTGTTAATCTGTGTGTGTTGAATCTGTAACGGCAAGACATCGCCAACAACAGCAACATGAACGGCTTTGTCCGGATCATTCGGAATATCCTTACTAACCGTATTTGCATCATGTATTTCCAGGCGTTCGATCAGTTTTTCATTTTCCAGTCGGGCGACGGTACCTATCGTGTGTCCTCGACCGACCAGCATTTTTAACAGATTCAATCGCTTGATGTCTTCCGTACTGTAAAGTCGATCAGAATTTTCAGATCGAAACGGTACAACAACGCTGTAACGTCTTTCCCAGATGCGTAATGTATCAACAGGAATGTTGGTAATGCGTGAAACGGCACCTATCTTGAACATACTGTCCAGATTAGTGTGTGGCGTAGGTAGAACGTTATTTAGTTTAGGCATGATCGTAACCTCGATTTGTTTATTAAGGCTAGGTTAGACAAAACATATACATAAATCAGCTATTTTTTGTTTGTCTAGCCAATATCCAATAGAATAAATATTTGGATTTTCATAAGTAATTGAAAATTATCATTTTTACAAAAACTAATTGTCATGGACAAGAAAAGAGGGTGAGCCCCCGTCGTGGTGGAATTAGCTTTTTGTTCAGGGACATCATGGCGAAACATGAGACGTTGGCGTACTGAGAATAGCGGTCTCTGGTGGATTAGCCCGGCTTAAACTGGAGCCACAGCATGTTGAACATGATGTGATCGAGTGGCACGGGTTTCCCAACACCATGCTTCAAGTTATTAGTGATACCTATAAGAATTGTTTAATATGGCTGCCGAAAATACAGTAATTATTTAAAACGTTATCGTTCTATCATTCACGTAAATCTAATGAGGTCTAAATGACTAATCAAACCATGAGCCTGGCAGAAATAATAACCAGTCGCAGGACTATTCATGACTTTATTAAGGGGCAAGTTCCTGACAAGTCAGTTATTAAAGAGGCTCTTGAGATGTCCTGCTGGGCCCCAAATCACCATCTTACGGAACCATGGCATTTTTATTTATTGGAAAAAGAAACCATAAACGGCATTTGTGAATTGAATAAAGACGTTTTAACTGAATCAAAAGGCAGTGACGTTGCCGAGAAAAAAACTAAACGGTGGATGGGGATCCCGGGTTGGTTGGTTGTCACCTGTGAAAAATCAAATGATGAGCTCCTGTATCAGGAAAACTACGCGGCCTGTTGTTGTGTGATACAAAACCTGATGCTTGCGCTATGGGCCAAGGGTATAGGTACAAAATGGTCAACTGGCCCTATCACCAGAGAAGATAGGTTCTATGATTTAATATGGGTGAACCCTGATCTTGAAAATGTGGTCGGCTTAATCTGGTATGGCTACCCTGCCGATATTCCGCAAACGCTGAGAAAACCATTACAACAAGTCCTGACAGAATTACCGTGACCTGATAACCGTTAATTTATTATGAGTGTCAGGAATAACATAGCAGAATGATCTCCGTTCTAGAGCAGCCCATCCCCTTTGGTGGTGGCATTGAACTTCCTCCGCACAAGGCTGTTTCGCTTGCCCAACCCCTCGTTAAGGCAGACCTACCAGACGTGATTAAGCTCCCTTTATGTCAACATAGTGGATTGTCTGCACTACCGTTAGTCCATGTTGGTGAGCATGTTCTAAAAGGTCAACTTATTGCACAAGCACAGGGTTCGATAAATGCGCCTGTGCATGCCAGTACCTCAGGTACTATCAAGGAAATTACAGATCACGCTACGCCGAATCCATCTGGTGCGACATCACCATGTATTGTGATTGAAACAGATAGACAAGATACCTGGCTAGCAGACCGAAACCCGATTGAAGATTTTTATAGTCTGACTCCTGTCGACATACAACAAAAAATACTTGAAGCAGGGGTTGTTGGCTTGGGAGGAGCAGGGTTTCCTTCGTCAGTAAAAATAAAATCTCAATCCAATCTGAATATTGAACTATTGATTTTAAATGCGGCCGAGTGTGAACCCTATATCAGTTGTGATGAATCCCTGATCCGACACCATGTGAGAGACATCATCATCGGTATGGATATATTAGCGCATGCACTGCAAGTAGATAATTGTGTCATTGCTATTGAAGATAATAAACTCGACACCATCAACATACTGCAGGAAGCACTGCATAGTCATGCCGGAACTGATATTAAATTAAAGCTTATCCCGAGCCGCTATCCAGCGGGAGGCGAAAAACAACTAATTAAATCTATTACCGGTATTGAAGTCTCTGCTGAGGGTTTGCCGATTGATGTTGGTATCGTCTGTTATAACATCGGTACAGCCTTCGCTGTTAAAAAAGCGGTCCTTGATGATGAACCCCTGATCAGTCGTGTGCTGACAATAACCGGTCCCGGCATAAACAAGCCCTGTAATCTGGAAGTATTAATCGGCACCTCAATGCATGAACTGATTGCGCAATGTGGTGGCTATAACGATCAATTTGAATACCTGATCATGGGCGGCCCGATGATGGGTTTTCGTTTGCATGACGATCATGTGCCGGTCATAAAAACGACAAACTGCTTGTTAGCTGCCGGTGCTGAAATTCACGCTTCAACAAATCAGCCATCACCCTGCATCCGTTGTGATGAGTGTGCGCCGGTATGCCCGGTCAACTTGCAACCACAACAATTACACTGGCACAGTAAACAGCATAATACGGAACGGCTGCTGGATTATCATCTGTTTGATTGTATTGAATGTGGCTGTTGTTCCTACGTCTGTCCAAGTCATATCTCACTGGTTGATGAATACCGTCAGGCAAAAAGTTTAATTTGGGATAGTCGACGAAAACAACTGGAAGCAGATAAAAACAAGCAACGTTATCAGAATAAACTGCAAAGAGAACTACAGCAAAAACTGGATAAAGTTAAAGAACGAACAATGCGAGACGAGAATAATGTTGATGCGGTATCAACAGCAAAAAATAAAAAAGCAGAAATTATGGCCGCTGTTAATCGCGTCAAGGCAAAGCGTAAAGCCAGAGATAGTTAAACGTAATCGTCAGCAGAACAGGATGAATTTTATTCAGTAAAGAACTGTTGTCGATATGAAACCAGAATAGGTTCCTTGCTGCCCGCCGCTGTTACATCGATATCAAAGATCAGCATTTCCTCATTACTCACCGGTAGCTCTCCAATGTAGTAAATCGCAATTGGATCCGTGTCCTTGATTTCCCTGATGTCGACCTGCTTAAGCTGACTGGTCAGATTCCTGGCGACCACATTTACAGTCGCTGTAATCGGCGTTTCTCCAGTTGTTTGTTTTTCACGTACCGAAATATTTATCATCGCTCTGTTTTTGCTGCGTGATATTTTATATCCGCGCGCAATTTCAGTGGGCAATTGATCTGTGGTCAGGGCATTAATATGAATAATGTAGTTGCCAAACACCCTTTCGTGGACATTAGTCTCATAGGCAACGCGGTTCGCATTAGTCTGACTGCTTCCAGTTTGTTGTTCGCAGGCAGCTAGTAAAATCAATGGTATTGAAATGAATATTAGTGTGATTCGGCTCATTTATTATATCTCCATGGAGCATGCCTGTAGGTATCGACAAGTAGTGACTTACTATAGTCGATATTTTAAGGTTTAACGAACTGACTAGTGTTACTGAAGAGCAGGGGAGTCGCTTATCTTTAAAAACGGATTGGATTTGTGATAATTATTCATCGGACTTTGTCCGATGAATAATCCGAAACAATGACGTTATATCAAGCAGTCTTTGTATTTGCAGCCTCAATCATCACACCAGCCAATGTGGTATAGGTTAACGTCCAGGCGTCTTTTAATTCTTCCGTGAATACATCTTTGCCCAGGCCTTGTTCCAGTGTCCAAAGCAGAGCGCCGGCTACAGTCGCATAATGTTTGTCTTGTACGCCATAATCAACATGACGTTTGCCGAGATCCTGAAGTGCAGGAATGATCTTCTCAACATTTGAGATGTTATTAACGGCAGTATTGATCATCGTCATTAATTTACGACCTTGTTCTGTCATATCACCTTTAAACATCGGTTTTAATTCCGGGTCTAGTTCAAACAGGCGGCCGTAAAATAATTCTGCGGCTTGTTCCGAGATAGGCTGTACGTCGTCAAATGATATGGCACAAATCATCTAAAAAGTTAAGAGAGACTTTTATCTATTATAGTTCTGTTTTATTGGTTCACACATAATTTTAAATTTTCTTTTCTCCTCTGTTGTAATGTTTCATGTTTAATCC
>CALKEZ010000033.1 GCA_938084745.1 uncultured Gammaproteobacteria bacterium | reverse complement strand
GCCCACAAAGTTCGCGTTCGGCGTATACGTCACTTCACCCGTCGTCGTATTCACACTGGTCGTGCCGTTCGTGCCATTCGTCGCCGACACCAGGGTCGCATTCGCACCGTCAATATCCGTGTCGTTCGCCAACACAGCGACCGTCACCGCCGTGTCCTCGGTGGTCGTGCCGCTGTCCGTGATGACCACGGTCGGATCGTCGACCGGCGTGATGTCCAGACTAGCGCTGCCGGTACTAATGCTGTTAGTTCCGTCACTAATGTTATAGCTAAACGTGACGTTAGTATCATCGTTTGATGCCGGTGTGTAGTTCCATGTGCCGTCACCATTATCAGACAGGGTGCCGCTACCCGCAGCAATCGTCAGCCCGGTCGCCATTAGGCTGTCGCCTTCTACGTCGCTGGCATTTGCTAGTAATTCAACCTGAGTAATTACGCGTACACCACTATCTTCTGCTATCGATGCCAAAGTCACTGGCGCTGTGATTGGCGCATCATTGATCGGAGCAACTGTGATGCTTAGGGTTGCGCTATCACTTAGTCCCCCTTCGTCAGTAAGGGTATAAGTATAGGTATCTGTTCCACTAAAGTTTGTCGGTGGCGTATAACTGTAACTACCGTTTGCTGCGATTGTAATACTGCCACCTTGTGTCGTCGTGAAGGTACCAGCAGTTACGGTTAAGGTAGAGTTGGCCTGATCAGTATCATTGGTATCAACATCAATGGATGAATTAAGAACGGTGTCTTCGTTAGTGCTCGCGCTGTCATCATTGGCGACAGGGGCTGCATTTAATGCGCCTACTGTAATAGTTGTCGTGGTCGTATTGCTATTGTTACCATCTGAGTCAGTAAGGAATATGGATACTGTTCTGGCAACACCAGCTGTATCAGTAGAAAAGGTTATCGCTTCCAGAGCTTGTTTATATTCTGCTTCAGTGCCTGTGCCGGTAAGCACAATCTGCCCTGCTGTTTGGCTGGCAATGGAAATTGAGCCGGGTAATGTGCCGACGGAAAGTAAGTCTGTGCCCGTGGCGTTAGTGAGGTTAATCGTTGCACCATCTATGGTTGCTGTACTGTCATAGTTTTTAACTACAGCATCAGTATCGACTATCGAAACACCATTATTAACGGGATCATAATTGTATGTGGTAGCAAAATTAAAGCCTGCTGCCGATTCATCTGCATCCAGGGATAATGATGAACCAAAATAGGAAACAAAGACGGCGGAATCGATGTCAGAATTCCCGTAATCCGCCAGTTCAAATTTCATCTGGTACTGAGCTGAATCTGTTATCGATACGACCCCTGTTTTAACATCGGTTATGTAATCAAAATCTGTTCCGTAACCATTGCTATCAACGGCATATCCTCTGGTAAATTCATTAGCATTGCTGATGTTTAATACGCTATCGCCCGCTATTGTTGTCCATGAGGCATTTCTTTCTGGCGTACCTGTTGCGTCTACATTACTGGTTAAAAAGATACCAAAGGCATCATTTCCGGCATTCGCATTTTTCCCCGTAGTTGGAATAGTTGCGGGATTTTGATCAGTGGCGAAAACATACTGGACAATGATTTTTGTTATCCCTGGATCTGCAGTGAAGTTAAATGTAAATTCTGATCTGTCCACCTGATCATCATTTACGATGGTGTCTAGTTCGACGTCTTCATTATTTGCATTTTTATTATCAATATTTAACGAACTATTAGTAGCATTGGTATCTACCAGTGGTGCTATTTCGCCGGTGGAAAAGACTATCCCTGTTTCTAAACCAAGTCCGCTTGTCGGGTCTGTGCCGCCACCAGTAAAGGTGCCGCCTGCCAGAGCATCACCAGAAATGGGGGTTGCTGCATTAGTGATAGTAATGCCTTTGCCATCAGGCGTAACTGCAGATGCCATTTCAGCATCGGTTGCTGCAGCATTTACGGCAAGCAAGGTCCCCGTATAAGACTCAACTACCTGTCCCGATACAAATACTTCAGTTTCAATCGTGCCAACTTTGGTTTCCAGATCCCAGTCACCACCTGATGATTCATGACCAGTTAAATCTTCCGAAGCAGCGATATCGGCGCCAGTTATTTCTGCCAGCGCGTTTGCGGCAGCTTGACCTGTTTCACCCTCGGCAAAGTTACAGCCGTAGATCATAATATCGGCGGATTCACTTAATGCTGTTTTGATTGTTGCCAGCTCGTCGGCGTGCTCGCCCTGCATGGATTCCTGCGTGAGGACGGAATTGCCTAATTGAAGTTGACCGGCATCGCCGTGCGAGACAATATGAATTGCATCAATATCGTTACGACCATTTAGGACATTTGCGATTTGTTCGAGACCGTCTGAATTCGAATCGATAAAGACGAGTTCAGCATTACTGCTAATACCTGAAATTAGAGAGGTGTAATCCTCAACACTTTTGTCGATGAAGATGAGCTCATTGCGGTCTACCGGAGGAACAATATCGGCTAGGGCCTCGATGATTTCTTCTGATTCTTTATTTTCCTGGTTTACTGCCTGAGCTTCCAGATTATCGGCAGAGAGTACTTGATCGGCTTGATCCTGAGCAACATCATCTGCTGCAACTTCTGCTCCGGTAGCGACGCCAGCTGCATCAAACATGATGCGCGGTTCAAGCGCTTGCACGGAATCCGAGACGCTCATTCTGGGCAAGGTATAACCGTCATGCGCGCCATCATAAAAAAGCTTCGGCCGCGTCTGTTTTAAATGTCGGATTCTCTGTTTTAAATAATTAAGCATTATTATTCTCTATATTGTTGATGCATAAGCATTGCAGGGGCTCATCAATCTTAATTGAGCCCTAGATCATATACGCGCAATTTTCATACCTAAGTTATTAAAAAATAGAGATTATTAGGCCTAGTGGTGCATCTTTGAGACACAGCACACATTCTAATGTTATTAGCAGTAATAAGTGAGACGTAGTTCACATAATTCATGGAATATTTTTAACTAGGTCCATGTTTTTTTATTACTTTTTAGTATATGTAATAATTTTTTTAATAGCTCTATGACTTATAAATGCATTATACGTCTTAAATTGGAGACACAATTTGAGCATTCATAATTCTGAATACGACTGCCACGCTGATGAGGACAATATTCAGTTGATAAAATCATTATTAAACTTCACAACAAATATGAGTTTAAATTCATATAATTCAACTTAATGTGGCTCAAGATATTAAAAATAATTCACCTCAAATCCCAAATTACTTTTTGATATTTATGATTTTCACATTGAGTGGTAATGCCGAGGTTCTCGTTCATAGTCCCGCACCCGCATTATTTTTATCCGAATGAATCCGATGGCAATTTAATCGATATATATCGTGTTAATTAAACGCCAATCACCGTGCTGAATATGAACATACCATTTGCCTGGTTCCAGAAGAGGCAGGTTACCGCGATAAATATTACCCTGGGTTAGTAACAGCTTTACGTCTTGATCCAAACCGGCACGGGTTGCATGCAAAAAGGTGACCGCCAGATTAGCCGGATAGTTAAAACCGGGAGCAGCGGTCAATGTCATGGCGACATCTTCTTGTTGCCGATCAATTTTAATATCTGCATTTAATTCGTAATCACGTGCGATCTGATCCCTTTTCAGGGTGCGATTAATTTCCAGTCCTTGCTTGTAGTAATCGTCGACAACAAGGCCATCATCCGATTGCACAGCTAAAATTGTAGTAACGATGCCTCCAATCACTGCCAGCATAGGAAAGAGTATAATTAACCAGACATAATATTCTTTATACCAAGGCAATACTTGTTGTGAATTCTTATTTAGCATTATTGAATTGGCCCCAGGAATTTCCCGATTTCTGTAATGGATAGATCATCCTCCCCGGCGACTGAAAGGGTAAAACGAATCTCCGTACTACGCCCGCTCAGGTTCTCTTCCTTTGCCTGTAAGCGCACTGGCAAATCGTAAACAGTACCTGCTTCGACCAGTATAGTACTTTTATCAATCAATAAATTGAGGTCATCAATACCCTCTGCTTTGACTTCGAACACACGATCTTGATCAGCCATATTAATCAACTTCAGTGTATAGATATTTTCTATGAGGCCCGATGTTTCGCGATACAGTTGATTTCTATCACGTATGATATCCAGACCAATTGAACTGCGCTGGCTCACATAAAAAATAAACATGGAGGTAAAAAGCGTGAGGATGACCAAGTAGATCACTATGCGCGGACGAAGTATGCGGCTTGGTTTACCCTCTATCGCGTGCTGCGTTGTATAACGAATCAATCCTTTTGGATAACTCATTTTTTCCATCACGTCATCACATACGTCAATACAAGCCGAGCAACCTATGCATTCATATTGCAGTCCATTACGAATATCAATGCCTGTCGGACAGACCTGTACGCACATAGTGCAATTGATGCAATCACCAAGCGGTTTTTTATTATAATCCGTATGCACGTCTGAACGTCTGGAGCCACGAGGCTCACCCCGTTTTTCATCATAGGAAATAATCAAGGTATCTTTATCAAACATTGCGCTCTGGAAACGCGCATAAGGGCACATGTATTTACAGACTTGTTCACGCATAAAACCGGCATTGATGTAGGTGGCGAGTGTAAAGAAGGCGACCCAGAACAATTCCCATCCATGCAGTTGAAAAGTAAATAAGTCATGACTTAGAAGCTCTTCAGAGCTGAAGTAAGAAACATAGGTCACTGCCGTTGCACCAGCAACTATTAACCACAAGAGGTGTTTTATTGATTTGCGTACCAGTTTATTAATCGACATAGCTGATTTATCCAGACGCATTTGTTTAAGACGGGAGCCTTCTACCTGTCTCTCGATCCAGAGATAGACCTCTGTCCATACTGTTTGTGGACAAGCATAACCACACCACAAGCGACCTGCTAAAGCGGTAAAGAAAAACAATGTAAAAGCAGCCAGGATCAACAAAAAAGCCAACAGAAGAAAATCTTGCGGCCAGAACGTTAACCAAAACACATAGAATTTACGCGCGGGCAAATCGAAGAGAACAATTTGACGACCGTCCATTTGTAACCAGGGCAAGGCAAAAAACAAACCTAATAAGACAATAACGGAAGCAGTTCTTAATATGGCAAAACGACCATGTACTTCCCGCGGATAAATCTTCTCGCGTTTTTCATAAAGCGATTGCTCAGTAGTTTTAGATGCTGAATGTGTAGTGCTGGGCTGACTATCAGGCGTATTGGTTTGCATTGAAAACTAAAATTATTTCCTCATGAATCCTGACTAGCAGAAGAGGTGCTTCCTTTCGTCGGGTAGATAAAAAATACGGCTAACAAGCTGGATGATGCGGTTAATAACCAGAACAGGAAAAAACCGATAGAATACGCTCCTGTTCGGCTCACGTCTGGAAAATCAACGCAGTATCGCAATTCCAAAGGATCGATTACCGAAAAAAAACATCCCGTTGCGATACCCGCCATTAAAAAAGACAACCAGAGGACAGTCGCAATTCTCTGCGCGACAGACATAGAACCTATTCGATCCCAGGTCTCCATCTTTAATTATTGCTGAGGCTATATATGTAGGCTGTTAGAACATGAATTTTGGCTTCACCGAGAAACTCCTTGTGTGCAGGCATAATGCCATTTCTGCCTTGTACGAGCGTCTCGGTTATCTTCTTTTGCGAACCGCCGTAAAGCCAAATGTCATCCGTTAAATTAGGTGCGCCAAACATATAATTACCCTTACCATCAGCACCATGGCACATAGCGCAATTCGTTTTATAAAGCTCGCGACCGAGTGATGCATGCATACTATCGACTTGTCTACCGGCTAATTGCTCAACATAACTCGTTAAGTTGAATATTTCTTCGCTGGATAAAATTTCACCCCAGGCAGGCATGGCTCCCTGGCGTCCATTTAACAGTGTGGCTTTTATATTTTCAGGTTTGCCGCCATACAGCCAGTCATCATCACGTAAGTTAGGAAAGCCTCTCCCGCCTCGCGCGTCTGAGCCATGGCATGTCGTACAATAACTCGCGTAAAGCCGTTCACCGACTTTTAAAGCGTTGTCATCCTTAGCAAGGGTAACAATATCTGTACTCAAGTACTGCTGATAGAGTGGGCCATATTTATCTTCCGCCACTTGCATTTCATTTTCTAATTGATTCACCTGTGTCCAGCCCAGCACTCCTGCATAAGATCCTAAGCCCGGGTAAAAGATAAGATAGATAGCACCCCACACCAGCGTGATGATAAACCAATAAAACCACCAGGTTGGTAATGGGTTGTTGTATTCTTCTAGATCGCCATCCCAGACATGTCCCATTGTTTGAACATTGTCAGGATCTTCATCTGCACTTTTCTTTGAACACTTGAGCAGGAATATTAACAGGCCAATTATACTGACGATTGTCGTTAGACTGATAAACCATGTCCAAAACCCACTTGTAAAATCAGCCATGGTTTTTCTCCTTTGAATCAGTTTCTATTAAAGGTTCATCTGTCTCTTCAAATGGGATTTGAGCCGCTTTATCAAACTCTTCCTTATTGCCAAGAAACACCCACACGACTATTCCTAAAAAAACAATCGCAACCAATACCGTCCACATAGAAAATAGTAAACTCATTTAATTTCTCATCGTCTCGTTTTAACAGATGTGCCTAATATCTGAAGATAAGCAATCATCGCATCCATTTGGCTCTTACCTTCAAGTGCAGCAGGCGCTTTTTCTATTTCATCATCCGTATAAGGCGCGCCTAGATTACGTAGAACTTCCATCTTGGTTTTGATATCACCCGTATCAAGCATCGTTGTTTCAAACCACGGATATCCCGGCATAATCGATTCGGGCACAACATCGCGTGGATTATTTAAATGCACTCGATGCCATTCGTCACTGTAACGACCGCCGACACGATGCAAGTCCGGGCCGGTACGTTTCGAGCCCCATTGGAAAGGCCGGTCGTAAACAAATTCACCCGCCAGAGAGTAATGCCCGTAACGTTCTACCTCGGCACGAAAAGGTCTTATCATCTGTGAATGACATAAGTAACATCCTTCACTGACATAAATATCCCGTCCAGAGAGTTGTAACGCTGTATAAGGTTTTAGCCCGTCTACCGGTTCAGTCGTTGACTCCATAAAAAACAAGGGAATAATCTGCACTAAACCGCCGACGCTGATCATCAAGATGATTAAGAACATCATTAGGCCAATGTTTTTTTCTATTTGTGTGTGCTGTAACGCCATCTTATTATCTCCTTAATGTGCGCCAACAGGCTCTGGAATTGCTGCCGTTATGGGCTTACTACCGGCAACTGTTTTCCAAATGTTATAGGCCATGACCAATGTACCCACGAGGAATAAACCACCCCCAAGGAAGCGTATAATGTAGAAAGGATGCATGGCGTCAACTGACTCAACAAAGCTATATGTTAACGTGCCATCATCATTAACTGCACGCCACATCAAGCCTTGCATAATACCGGCAACCCACATAGCAACAATGTAGAGCACGATACCTATAGTTGATATCCAGAAATGGACTTCAATTAATTTGACACTGTATATCGTGCGTCCATATAGCCGCGGAATCATGTAGTACATACAACCCAGACTAATAAATGCGACCCAGCCGAGTGCGCCTGAATGGACATGACCAATGGTCCAATCCGTATAATGCGAAAGCGCATTAACTGTTTTAATTGCCATCATCGGACCTTCGAAGGTAGACATGCCGTAAAACGATAGTGAAACAATCATCATACGTAACACCGGATCGGTACGTAATTTATGCCAGGCACCGGATAAGGTCATAATGCCGTTAATCATACCGCCCCAGGATGGCGCTAAAAGAATAATCGACATCACCATCCCCAAAGACTGTGCCCAATCAGGTAAGGCTGTGTAATGCAGATGATGTGGCCCTGCCCAAATATAGGTAAAGGTCAGTGCCCAGAAATGAACGATAGAAAGCCGATAAGAATAGACCGGACGACCTGCCAATTTGGGAACAAAGTAGTACATCATGCCAAGAAAACCGGCAGTCAGAAAAAAGCCTACCGCATTATGTCCATACCACCATTGCACCATAGCATCCTGAACACCGGCATAGATTGAATAAGAATGAAGATAGCTGGTCGGTATAGCCAGATTATTAAAAATATGTAGTACGGCAATCGTGAGGATGAATGCTGCGAAGAACCAATTAGCAACGTAGATATGTTTTATTTTTCTTTTCATCACCGTGCCAAAAAAGACAAAGGCATAGGCTACCCAAACGACTGTAATCAAAATATCGATAGGCCATACGAGTTCTGCATACTCTTTGCCCTGGGTGATGCCAAGCGGGAATGTTATTGCAGCACAGACTATTATTGTTTGCCAACCCCAAAAGGTAAATGCGGCAAGCTTGTCGCTGCATAGTCGTGCATGACACGTATGCTGCACAATATAGTATGACGATGCAAAGAGTGCTGAGCCACCAAAGGCAAATATCACGGCATTCGTATGTAAGGGGCGTAAACGACCAAACGTCAACCAGGGAATGTCTAAATTTAGAGCCGGCCAGGCTAATTGCGCTGCAATGATTACGCCTACCAGCATGCCGACGATACCCCACACTATCGTCATAATTGCAAACTGACGTACGACCGTATAATTATATGTTCCACTATCTGTCATAGTGACAACTCCTGATTATTATATTTTTAAGTTAGGATGCGATGCTCGAATAATTTGGACAAAACGTTAATTTTGTCTCTGCGACAAATGAGTGATTCAAAACAGAATCACACTCCGCCGTTTTCAGGCAGCCCCGGCAATTTGTGATTTGCTCTTGTATGATAGAGAGTGGCTCTTGATGCAGCAAGGTGTGCAGGTCAATTTTGCGCTTCTTTAGCATTCGACTAAAACGTAAAGCCTCAACCTGATTACCATATTGGACACGAATAGATTGGCCGTTAATATAATTTCGTTTTATCGCCGTTACTAATAACATCGTTGTCAACAAAACCGAAATGCCCCATACCACGACTAATAACACTGAACTCATCTTAGCTACACTCTTTCAAAAGCTGATTTTTTTTGATTTTCAGCATTATTGATGATCAAATATTACTCGAACTTGATCCAGATCAAGAAATATTGCATTGCGGTAAACAATCCGATTTTCGAATCATTTTTATTTGTATAGAGTGCTTGCCATGTATAAGAATTGCTTTCATTGTCAGGAACCTATCGCAGCTAATATCGAATTATTTGTAGAAATTGACAAAATTGCGCGTGAAATGTGCTGTTACGGTTGCAAAGCAGTTGCGGAACAAATCATGGAATTCGGTTTATCTGACTATTACCGACACCGAACTCGTTCGCCGCAAAAACCTGACGAACTTGTACCTGAGGAATTAAAAACACTAACGCTCTTTAATAGCCCTCAAATCCAGAGTGAATTTGTTAGCGTCAATGATGACTCGACTAAAGAAGCCAAACTTATTATAGAAGGCATAAGTTGTCCGGCATGTACCTGGTTAATAGAGTCCCGACTTTCATCCTTAGCGGGCGTCAAAGAGGTCAATGTTAATTATTCGACACAACGCTGCCGAATCGTCTGGCAGGAACCTGACATATCGTTAAGTGACATTCTTATGGCCATCACCCGACTTGGCTATAGCGCCCTGCCGTATAATCCTAAACAACGAGAACTCATTTACGATAATGAACGTAAAGCACAATTAATCCGGCTGGGTATCGCCGGATTATTTGGTATGCAGGTTATGATGATCGCTATCGCACTATACTTCGGTGAAGCCTCCGGGATTGAAACACACTACCGTCTTTTCTTTCACTGGATCAGTTTATTGTTGACCCTGCCCGTATTGTTTTATTCCGGACAACCCTTATTCGCTGGCGCTTATCGGGATATTAAAAACAAACGTCCCGGCATGGACGTGCCGATTGCGCTTGGACTGTCGATCGCGTTTATCAGCAGTCTATGGTCAACCCTGTATCAGACTGGCCATGTCTATTATGACTCTATTGTC
This sequence comes from uncultured Gammaproteobacteria bacterium, assembly GCA_938084745.1. Classification (GTDB taxonomy): domain Bacteria; phylum Pseudomonadota; class Gammaproteobacteria; order Eutrophobiales; family Eutrophobiaceae; genus UBA7359. The sequence continues at coordinate 40,891 of CALKEZ010000033.1, read as the reverse complement.
ATGTTTATCTTTTTTATAATGGGTGGCCGTTATTTTGAATTTATGAGTCGCAGGAAGTCGACGGCTTATCTGGATAAAGTAACGTCAATATTGCCATTAACCGGAACCCGAGTCGGCACTAAGGGTGAGCATGAGGTTGTTGAAGTAAACGGGTTAGCTGTCGCTGACAAGGTTGTAGTTAAACCGGGTGAAGTGATTCCGGTTGATGGCGTTATTTATGAAGGGCGTTCATCTGTGAATGAGTCGATTATTACCGGTGAGAGTGTCCCGGTTACCAAGACTCCGGGAATGCCTGTTATTGGCGGAAGCACGAATATCGAATCCCCTCTTTATATGAGGGTAACTGACGTTGGTGAACACACGGTCCTTTCCAATATAGCACGCATCATAGACCGGGCGAGCAGTAACAAACCCGCCGCTGTTTTACTGGCAAACAAAATCGTATCTATTTTTATCTGTTGCCTACTTGTTGTCGCTGGTCTGGTTGCCCTCTATTGGTACCATGCGGATCAAACGCAATGGCTGACTATTACCATCGCCGTGCTTGTTGTTAGTTGTCCCTGCGCCCTTTCTCTTGCAACACCTACAGCTTTTTCATCTGCCGCCGAGACATTGATGCGACATGGCATTGCTTTGATCAATAACGACGCTATAGAAAAGATTCCCAACGCAAACTACTTTATCTTCGATAAAACGGGCACACTGACTGAAGGCAAACTGGAACTCAATAATATTGATATCGTTGATACTAACTATAGTAAAGAAAACGTATTAAAAATTGCGATGGCGTTGGAGTCAGCATCGGAACATCCACTGGCTAAAGCAATTGCCAATGCTGCAATGGATCTTGAACAGACTCACGCGAGCAATATAACAAACTACCCTGGAGAAGGAATAATTGGTTACATCGACGCTACCTGGTTCATCGGAACAGAAAAATTTATTAATGCGCACTGTCAGCATGTAGACATTAATGACTACGACGCTACGGAGTCATTAAGAAGAATAGTGTTGGCAAATAAGCAGTCTATTGTAGCCATCTTCTATTTCAATGATGAAATACGCCACAGTAGTAAAGCACTCATCCGTTATCTTAAAGCACAAGGAAAACAGATCGTATTGATGAGCGGTGACAATCGATCCGTAGTCAAACATGTTGCCGCTCGACTGGAGATCGATAACTATCAGGCAGAATTAAAGCCTGAAGATAAAATGAACCAGATTGCACGACTACAACAACAGGGAAATCAAATCTGCATGATCGGTGATGGCATCAATGATGCTCCTGCTTTTGCGCAAGCTGATGTTGCGATTGCCATGGCAGAAGCAAGTGACATTACGAAGCTGAATGCAGATATGCTGCTCTTGAACGACAAGATTGAAGTGTTGAAAACGATGCTTAAGATCGTTATCAAGACAAATCGTACTGTTCGTGTCAATTTCTCCTGGGCCTTGGCGTATAACATTATTGCATTACCCTTTGCTATAAGTGGATTCATTACACCCTGGATGGCGGCATTAGGAATGTCTATCAGTTCATTGATTGTTGTCATTAATGCGTCAAGAATATCAACGTCGGACTATGTTTAATTACTTTTAAAATGGAAATAATATTCTTATTGATGATTGTCTCTCTGGGTTTTGTGGCTTTATTGGCCAGCGTATTATTTTGGGCTATACGTTCAGGACAATTTGATGATCTGGAAGGTCATGGGCATCAGATATTAATGGACGAGGACGATATAAAAGAAGAGCCTGATAAACCATCGGCCAAAGAGCAAAACAAAAAGACTAATCTTTTAAGGTGATGTTTATGTCTATTAATAAGACTATATTTGAGTATGAAACTAATTTGCCGCTATTTTAGGACTGAATGGTTTAATCGATTTGAAACAGTTTTTTTACCGATGGAAATATCAATCTATCTTTAAAGCATGTCCAATAACATAAACACAGAATTACCCACCGTCAACACGTACACGGATAATCTTTTTGAATTATCCCTGAATGCCTTACCCGTTTGTGCCTATATATGCGACGCTGAAGGTCTCATTACCTTTTACAATCAAAAGGCAATATCACTATGGGGAAGAACCCCAAAGCTTAACGATTACAATGATAGTTTTTGTGGAGCTTTTGGATTATATTCCCTGGAGGACAAGCCGATTGATCATGAGGATTGTTTTATGGATGATTACAATGAAAGTTATAAAGCTGCAAAAGAACTGAGTTATACAGAGAGCCTGTTAAGAAACCTCATCAATACTTCTCAAGATCTCATTTTTGTAAAGGACAAAAACTTACGCACGATTCTATGTAATAAAAAATATGCTGCTGCTTTGAATAAAAAACCTGAAGAACTCTATGGTAAAACAGATATAGAAAATGGCTGGCCTGTCGAAATGGTCAAAGGTAACCCCGAAAAAAATATTCGCGGTTTCGAAGCTGACGATAAAGACGCGCTTGCTGGCAATGTAATACATAACCCCTGCGATCCGGCCGCAGTAAACGGCGAAACGCGCATATTTGATACAATCAAATCACCTCTGATAAATGAGGCGGGAGATATTATTGGATTACTCGGAATCTCTCGTGATGTCACAGAACGTAAAGCGATGGAAGATGATTTAACGCATAGAGCCACTCATGATGGTTTGACGGGACTCTATAATCGCAGTGTTTTCGAACAAAGGCTCACCGATGAAATTTACCGTGCTGCACGTTATAAACATGCCTTGTCTATATTCATGATCGATCTGGACCATTTTAAATACATCAACGATAATCACGGTCATCGCGCCGGAGACATTGTCCTTCAAAAGTTTGCACAACTGCTGGAAAGCTTAATTCGAAAATCAGATCATGCCGCTCGTTATGGTGGTGAAGAGTTTGTTGTGGTGCTACCCGAAACGTCCCGGGAAGAGGCCGAAGATTTGGCCAAACGCACCTGCAAAAAAATCAGTGAATACACGTTCGAGGTCGACCATAAAACGTTTAAAATAACCGTTAGCATTGGTATTGCCTCCTACCCTGTTCATGCTGAAAATCTCCAGCATTTAATCGAGGTTGCTGATGCTGCAATGTATGCCGCTAAAAAAGCCGGCCGCAATCAAATTAAAACGCCTTGATTACTAATCCGGATCGTTTTTGTCTATTCGATAATAGATTAAGCATACAGCCCGATTAATGCCGGCTAGTCTGCCACTGTATGATGCTGTTGATGATCGCCATCATGTGTTATCGCATGAGTATGCTGGCCTGAGAAATAAAACGTTGAGACGGGTAAACTTATGGCGAACAAGATCATCAGGCTCGCCGTTAAAACTTTTAGCGGTTTATTTGTTTTTAACTGATTGAGATAGTCAGCAAGATAGCCTGTGGTTAACATGCCCGGCAATGTGCCTAAACCAAAAAACAGCATGATTAGCATACCATCAGTTAATGTTCCCGAACTCAAGCTTAATAACAAAGCAGAATAAACCAATCCACACGGTAACCAGCCCCAGAGCATGCCAAATAAAAATGCACGCCGTAATGTATTAATCGGATAGAGTCCCTTACTCAGAGGCTGGAGTTTTTTCCATAATTTCATGCCCAGAGATTCAGTAAACTTGTTGATTGGCGAATATCCCAAAATGCTCAATGCCAGACCGATTAAGACCAGTGCAGCAATACACTGCAAAATAAAATGCAGATTGAGATTTTGCGATAAACCAAGGAATTGTGCGCCAAAAAATCCCGCCAGCAATCCAGCCAGGGTATAGCTGGTGATACGCCCCAGATTATAAACCAGACTCCGTCTGAACGTTTTCGCCTTTGCCTTTTGTTCTGCTGCGGGGGTGCCCAACATCAGCGTCGTCAGGATACCCCCACACATACCGACACAATGAAAGGTACTAAACAAACCAAGATTAAAAGCGACTATTAATATGACGAGCATGATTTTATTTGATGACTCATCCGAATGACAAGTCTGATTTCTTTAAACTTAAGCTACTGAGTTTTTATTATCTTTTCCTCTTTCTGAAAAACCATCACAGATCGCATGTATAGCAGGCAGATTTTCCAGACTAATGGACTTACGATCTATTTTCACAAGACCATTACGTTGGAACTTGGTAAACAAACGACTGACCGTTTCGATAGTCAGTCCAAGGTAGTTGCCAATTTCCTGTCGGGACATGGGTAGATTATATTCTTTTGCAGAATAGCCCAGATTACGAAATCGGGATGAAAGGCTAATCAGGAAAGTTGCAATTCGCTCTTCAGCACTACGCTTATTTATAGTTAGCAATAATTGATTTTCATTAGATATTTCCCGACTAAGTAAACGAAACATCTGATTCTGGAATTCGGGTATCTCTTTACAAATGTCACTCATCTTTCCATAGGGCATGGCGCAATAGGTTGTCGTTTCTAAAGTAACTGCCGAGCAAGTATGTTTATGATGTTCTATAGCATCGAACCCGATGATTTCTCCGGGAAAATAGAAACCAATGATTTGTTCTTCTCCGGACTCATTAATAATATAGACCTTAACCGATCCGGTTCGAACAGCATAAATAGATTCAAACGGATCTTCTGCACGGAAGATATGTTTGCCTTTTTCTATTGGACGTGAACCTTTGACAACATGTTCTAACTTCTCAAGATCAGCAATCTTCAGCCCACGCGGTAAACAAAGCTCGTGCAAACTACAGTTTGAACAAGTCGCCTTGATTTTTGAGAAGTCTATAATCTGTCCTGGTTCAATCATAATGAGCTACCTTACTAAAATTGAATGGGTTCTGAAATATCATACATTCAGTTTAATGCTGTGACATATTTATATTACCTATATTAATAGTATAGGTCTAAAGCATACGCATCGGGAATTATTCGGTTAAACAAACGCTTAATTTGATCACTACATTTCTCTTCCCAGATGACGATGCTCATTGCCGACCCCTTAATAATAAGGCTCTATATACCATCCAGAAACCAGCTTATTCAGATAAGCGATAAATCAAGAGTGCGCGTTCTTTTCATTCGTGCGAAAATAAAGCTACGTAATCACCCGAAAGGATTATGTAATTATGACACGTCCAATTCAGACCCTATTATGGATGAGCATCTTTACGGTCATCGTCGCCGTTGGTGGTGTGTTGCTAATCGAACCACTACGCGATGCCTATACATCCAATGTTATATTTAACTCGGTAATCCTTGTAGTACTCATTATCGGTATTGGTATCAATTTTCGACAAGTGCTGCAACTCTATCCCGAGATAGACTGGATCGGGCGTTACCAGAACAATTCTCTTAGCCTCAATATTCCAAAACCCAAATTACTGTCTTCAATGGCACGTATGCTGGAAGGCAAAGAAGACCTGGTTATGTCCACCACATCAATGCGTACTATCCTCGACTCTATCCGTACCCGCCTCGAAGATTCACGCGACCTGTCGCGTTATTTGATTGGGGTGCTGGTCTTTCTGGGCTTGCTTGGTACCTTTTGGGGGCTGATGGCGACCGTGAGTACTGTCGGCACACTAATCAATAACATGTCTGTAGAAACAGAGAGTGGCGCAGCTATTTTTGAAAATCTAAAGACCAGTTTGGCTGGTCCCCTGTCTGGTATGGGCGTCGCTTTTTCTTCCTCTTTATTTGGGCTTGCCGGGTCGCTGGTTGTCGGCTTTCTTGATCTACAGGCGGGCCATGCACAAAATCGTTTTGTGAATGAGCTGGAAGAATGGCTTTCCAGTAGCGCCCGCATTTCCAGCGGCATTATCGGTGAAGAAGGCAGTTCCTTTGGTGCGCCGGCGTATGTGCAGGCGTTACTTGAAAAAACAGCCGATGCGTTGGAAAAGATGCAACGCGCCGGCGCATCGGAAGATAACCAACGTGAATTCCTGGTCAAACAACTGGGGGAGATGCGCGGCACATTTGATCGATTTAATGATTTACTGACAGAACAAAATGAACGACTCGACCGACTCAATCACAGCCAGAGCGACATCGCCCGCCTACTCAAAACCACATCAGAACAGACACAAGGCTCAGCAGCAAATGAAGAACTGCGTTCTGAATTACGCTTACTGACAAAAACAATTGCCAACGCACTTTCTACCAGAGGATCTTAGTGGCAACGCTGCGTCGTAGAATACCGCTTAATATCTGGCCAGCATTTGTCGATGCAACGGCATCGCTGTTAATGGTTGTCGTCTTTGTCTTGCTACTGGCTATTCTTGGCCACCTCGTATTGAGCACGGCATTGACTGATCGTGATCAGGCCCTATCACAACTGAGCACGCGTATCAGTAAACTTGCAGAGATACTGTCGCTGGAAAAAGCTGAAACAGCACGACTGGAAAAACTACTGGCTGTTCGCACAGCAAACCTTGAACAAGCAGAGAGCAGGATTACTGCACAGAGCCAAACAATAAAAGAGAAGACAGTATCACTGAGCCAACGTGATGCCACCATCACTGAACAGAAACAAACCATCACGGATCAACTGGAACTGCTAGAAACACTCAGAATTGACATTGCAGCGCTGACAGCTTTACGTGATCGGATACAACAGGAACTGGAAAAAGAAATTTCAGAACATGATGCTGTCAAACAACAGCTGCAACAAGAAACCGAACTTAATATCGAAAACCTCGCGCAAATGGAATTGTTAAACAGACAGTTGGAAGAACTAAGACAACAACTCAGCGCACTATCTAATGCACTGGAAATAGCAGAAAAGGATATTGCAGAAAAACAAACCACTATCGAGGATCTTGGTACTCGTTTGAACACGGCCTTGGCAAACAAGGCACAGCTATTACAAAAATATCGATCTGAGTTTTTTGGTCGTCTGCGTGATGCTTTGAGCAAGTATCCGGATATTCGTATTGAGGGAGACCGTTTTGTATTTCCATCAGAGCTCCTGTTTGAATCAGGCTCTGACAGGCTTGGGGTAGGCGGCAAGCAGCAGGTTAAACAACTGGCAACGACTCTTAAGGAGATCGCCGCACTCATCCCGGCTGATATTGACTGGATATTACGTATCGATGGTCATACGGATAAGCGTCCTATTCTTAAGAGTGAACGCTTCCAGTCAAACTGGGAACTATCGTCAGCGCGCGCAATTAGTATAGTCCGTGAGATGATACGTAATAATATTCCACCCAGCCGCATGGCAGCCACAGGTTTTTCTGAATACCATCCGATTGATCCACAAGAAACCGAAGCAGCCTATGCGCGCAACCGACGTATAGAATTAAAATTGACCAGTCGTTAATAGACTAATCGACTGAGAAGTTTCCTTGGTCAAACTTTAGTCGGTGAAATCGGTCTTTTTCGTAATGAAATACGTTCCGCTTCTGTAAAAGTAGACAAGGAGGCGCGTATATTTATCTTAACCCGTTCCTCTCTAGAAAAATTAAAAACAGAACACCCAGAGGTAGCGCTTGCTTTACATGAGTTCGTTATCAGGACTATCGCCGCGCGTGTCGGGTTTACAAATAAGGAGGTTGCTGAACTAAATCGTAGTTAAACTCAACTTTCTAAATTTCATTTTCTACGATTTGAATACATAATTAAGGTTTGATCGCAATTATCAGGCATGTTTTTTTGCGTTTTCATACACTATGATTAGATTAAGTTGTCCTATAGCAATAAGGCGTTTATTGCGGATAAAACTCTATTGTTTTATCTTGCTATCCTGTTTTTTTCTCTCTCTACCCAGAGCAGCAGCACACCACAGTGATAAATATACGCAAGAAGTTCTTCAATTAATTTTGGTCGAGTTGGTTGCATGGCTGGAAAATCAAGGGCGATTTAATAAAAAAAATGTTCAACCGCCTGAAATAGCAGTAATTCACGATGATGATATGTGCCAAATGGCATACGGGGAAAATGTCATTGAACACGGTATAAACTGCAACAACATACTCGGCTTGTATAATTTCATTAATAAAACAATTTATATAGTTGACAGTTTAAACCTGGACTCTGTCTATGGAAAATCAATCATCCTGCACGAACTAGTACATCATTATCAATATGAATGTAATTACGATGACAGCATAACTTGTTTGGCCGATCTTGAACCTCTAAGTTACGAACTTGAGAAAAAGTATTTTAAGGACGAGGCACAACAAAAATGAAAGGAGCTAAAAACCTGGCAAAAAGTATAGATATTGTAGATTACAATATGTCTGTGGAGAACATAAAAAACGATCGCCTGAGTTAACGATGTTCAATCCTGCTATAGTGGCGGCCATAATAAATGGCAGCATGGCTAAAAGTCCATTATTATGCTACATCGTATATATTCAAACAGGTAAAAAGATTTAGCCGAATTCCATGAAAATACTACTGGTTGAAGATAACCCCGATGATGTTGATCTAATCACAGACGCCATCAAATCATCGATCGGTGGTGCAACTATAAAACATATCGATAATTTACAGCTTTTTAAAAGTATTATTAGTGACACGAACTTCGACATTATCCTAACCGATCAAAACTGTGGTTCTTTTACTGGCATGGATATTATTAGAGAAATAAGAGACAAAAATATAGAAGTACCCATAGTATTATTAACCGACGAACATAATCTTGAAACCTCGCTTGCTGCGCTTGAACTACACGTTGATGATTATGTCGTAAAAGATAGTCAATATACTAAAAAACTCCCCGACATTATCCAGCGCGTCTTCAGGAATGCTCACCTGGAATCTATTAAACGTTAACAAAATATCAAGCTTGATGACACTCTGACAAACTGCGTCTACCTATATGGAGAATCATCAGACATCATACAAAGTCTTTGGCTTGATGGGAATATTATGAATGTGAACATGCAATGGTGCAGAACATTTGGCCATCTTTTTAAAGATATTAATGACCTGGATATTTATCAATTACTTGATAATGATTGGAAGTGGGTAGACAAATATGAGCATATAATCAAACGCGTCAAGTCAGGCGAAAAAAAAGTTAAATCAGAGTTGAATTTCAGATCGAAGGATGGAAGGACACTTCATATGCAATGCGCTATTAGTGCGCGGTTTATTAATAACAAACTGGTATCCACTAATTGGCTAATGCGCGATATTACAGAATTAAAGAATAATAAATTATCTATTGATGATATCAGCGATCAGTACATCAGTATGTTTGAGTCAACACCTACCCCACTTCTATTAGAAGATACTAAAAGTGTTGTATTGCAAATAAATAAAGCAGCCTGTGATCTGATAGGTTATGAATACAAGCAATTAATTGGAAAAAAGGACAAGCTTATCGTTCATGAGCACGACTACTTAAGATATATCTCTAATAAGAAACGTCTTGCAAAAGGAGAGATAAACAACTTCACTTTAAATATAAACCTTTTGCATAAAGATGGGTTTTATGAAAATGTGCAGTTGATTTCTGCATTAATCAGGAATAGTAAATTACAACCCAGATTGATTATTTCAGAATTGATTAAAACAGAAGACCCGCTATAAAAAAGCTTCAAGCACCTAACAATAAAATACATTTAATACCCTAAGAATTTACGGTCTACCTACCGAAAAATTTATTTGGTGTATTTTACAATGAAATTCATTCTTCCTTATGTTCCAGCATCTGCTCAAAATCAACAGGTTTACCTATGCCAAAACCCTGAACATAATCTATACCTGCTGATTCTAATAAGGATTTAATTTCATCATTTTCTACATACTCAGCGATGGTCTTCATATTTAATATATGCGCTACTTCATTAATAGACTTTACAAGTTCATAATCGATAGGATCATCGACTATATCTCTAATAAATATCCCATCGATTTTCAAAAAGTCCACCGGAAGGTTTTTTAGATAGCTAAATGAAGATAGACCCGAGCCGAAATCATCGAGTGCAAAAGTACACCCATACTTTTTAAGCGAAAAGATCAGGGCCCTGGCTTTATCTATATGTGTTATTGCGGAAGTTTCAGTTATCTCAAAGCATATTTTTTCACCTGGCATTTTTGATTCTTCAAATTTTGAAACAAGAAATTCATGAAATTCTTCATTTACCAGTGATTGACCGGAAAGGTTAATAGAAATAAATTCAATCCCCTGTTGAAATAGCTCATTTTTACCAACTAATTCAAAGGCTTCATTCACAACCCAACGGTCAATATTTGTTATTAGACTGTACCTTTCTGCTGACGGCAAAAAGGCTCCCGGAGCAATGCTATTGCCACCTTCATCTTTCATCCTTATTAATAATTCATAATGATCTTTATTATTATCTCTTAAGGGTTTTATTAATTGAGCATCCAAATAAAAATCATTATTGTCCAGAGCATTTTGGATTTTAGTCACCCATTGTATCTCGCCATGACGTTTCATTAACTCCTTATCGTCTTGCGTATAGACATGCAGTCTATTCCTGCCCAATTCCTTTGCCATATAACACGCGGAATCAGCTTGCCTAAGCAATTCTGTCAAGCTCTCTAGTTCGTTAGTAAATTCGACAAGACCAACACTAAAACCAATTTTGAAAGAATTACCTTCCCAAGCAAAACGAAAATTCTGTGCTGCTGTTATGAGAGATTCCGCAACCCGTGTTGAATGTTCAAGTTCACAATTTTCCATCAGGATAGTGAATTCGTCGCCGCCTACTCTAGCTATAGAATCATTCTTTCTTACTTTTTCATTAAACATTCTGGAAATCTGTTTGAGCAGTTCATCTCCGGCAGCATGACCACAGGTATCATTCACGACTTTAAATTGATCCAGGTCAATAAAGCATAACGAATGAGACCGACTGGCTTCACACTTATTGATTAATAATAATTCAGTACGACGCTCAAATTCTCTCCGGTTAAACAATCCAGTCAATTGGTCATGAGCTGCTTCGTAACTATTTTTTTCAGAGAGCTCATGTTGTTCGGTTACATCTTCATGCACACCGACAACATGTAATATATTGCCTGAATCATCAAGTACCGTTGAGAGTGAAGATCGTTCCCAGAATAATTCACCACACTTCCTTTTACATAATAACTCACCTTTCCATTCACTCGAAGCTACCAAGTCTTTATGAATTTCGATATATTTAAAACTATCATCTGCTCTTACAAGACTTATGTTTTCGCCTATTAACTCATCGTACGTGTAACCCGTTGTTGACAAAAACTTAGGGTTAACAAACTCGATTGTCCCATCCATTTTTTGTATCACTATTGAGGAGGAAGAGTTAGCGATAGCTCTTGAGAATACCTGCAGTTTTTCTTCAAGGTTTTTTAAATGTGTCGCGTCACTTAATGTTTCAATAACGCCTGTTATTTTTTTATTTTTATCGTAGATGGCATTTGCTTCGAATATTAAAAACTTATTCCCCGCTGGAGTTTGACACCAGTTTCTGGCGATTAAACCTCTCTTCGATGTCTTAGCCACTTCTATATATTCATAGAGTTCCGCTTTTTCTTCCCAACCATCATCAAGTACCATATCAGCCAGACAAGGTCTTTCATTATTATAGAATCCCCTCCAATGCTGATTAGTGTCTATTACACGATTCGCTGTAACTCCAGTCATTACTTCGCAGGCTTCATTCCAATAGATAACCATATGATCCGTATTTATTACGAATGTAGCTGAACCGATACTGTCTAACCATACAAGATGGTTATGAGTATTGTTTTCTATATCCATTTATCCAAGTCTCTGACTTAATAGTAAAAGTAGATTAAATATCGGTAATTTCATGAAAAAACTTTAATCTGAATGGTTTTTTATTGTTATGGAGATGCGTTTAAAGGGCACTATGGAATTGACTAACCGAAAGCGGGTTTATTCCTGACAGATTTGCAGGCCCCAACACACCCTCAGGCGCTAAGTTCAAACCATTAATTACTGTATATCTCTTAAAATCAATAGCTTGTGAATATCGCTTTTTAATCTATGCCTAATTAATATGAATTATTCTGACTTAACGACATAATAACTACCGAGCTTAAATTAAAATTATAAGTAGCAATTCTGGTCTCATGAAAACAATTCTTCGCCTATTTCCCGGCATAATAATTTTATTATCAGCCTCAGCAATTGTTTGTGCTCATGGCGTATCGGGCACTGATGCTGAATTCATAGAAAAGAGTACCGGTATACAGCTAATACCTTTCATCTATCTTGGTGCTAAACATATGGTGACAGGATATGACCATTTATTATTTCTCCTGGGTGTAATCTTTTTTCTATACCGCATAAAAGATATTGGCGTTTATGTCACGCTATTCGCTATCGGCCACAGCGTGACACTGCTTTATGGCGTCTTAAGTGACATACATGTCAATGCCTATATCGTTGATGCCATCATTGGGCTGTCTGTAGTGTATAAAGCGCTTGATAACCTTGGTGCTTATAAGCGGTGGTTTTCTCATCAACCCAATGCAAAATTCGCCGTTTTAATCTTTGGTTTTTTTCATGGTTTTGGATTAGCTACGAAACTTCAGGATTTCACATTGTCCGAAGAGGGTTTAGTCGCCAACATTATTGCCTTTAATATTGGCGTTGAAATCGGTCAATTATTAGCTCTGACTTTCATCCTGATCGTCATTGATTACTGGCGCAAAACAGAATCCTTCATTCATCAAGCCTATGCAGCAAATGTAGCACTGATGACATCGGGCTTTCTACTCTTTGGCTATCAGCTCTCCGGGTTTATCATTAATCAATAAGGAAAATAGTGCATGCCTGACATCTCAGATTTGACCCACGACCAATTACCATCTAGTAGCAAACTTTTAAAGTCGACTGTTATCGCGATCAGTGTTGCGACAATAATCTTATTCGTCGCTGTATTACCGGCTGAATACGGTATCGATCCAACCGGTATAGGGCATAGTCTCGGATTAACCAAACTTACGAATAATTCAAAGCCTGAAATACTACCCATCAATAAAGCAAGCTCTGAAACTGTCCTGAAAGACGTTGTAGATATAAACAAGCACTATTGGATTAGCAATGAACCATACAAAGCCAAAACAATTAACCTGCCATTGCTACCTAATCAGGGAGCAGAGATAAAAGCCATCATGGAGCAAGGCGAAAACTTCAACTACAACTGGCAAGCCACTGGTAATCTCTATTTTGATATGCACGGTGAAAAATTAAATGCGCCATCTGGTGAATTTACCAGCTATTGGGAAGAGCAAAATAAGGCTAGCGCGAGTGGCAACCTGATTGCACCATTTACCGGGACACATGGATGGTATTGGGAAAACCGGACTTCAGAACTTATCGAAATTAAACTGGAAATATCCGGTTTTTTTAAAGATGTCTATCTGCCCTAGCTGATAAATGGCGCGCTCGACGGGTCGCGAACGACCAAACCCAGCTGAGTTAAAAACGAATTGCAATTGTTGCTTTGACTTTAGTGCCTTGTTAACCGCTTACATCCGCTGCTTTTGTGTTTTGTCCCAGGAAGCCATGTATCTCATTGGCAAAACCCAGGCCGGCTTCCGAGTAGATATTGAAAGTATGTTCGACGCCAATTTCCTTCAAGGCAACTTCCTCATCGGGGTATTTCGTCACTGCGGCGATACGGCCACCAAAGCCCATTTCTTTAAGCCGTAATGCAGCACTCATATTGGCTTGGTGGGACGTCATCGTCAGCAAGACCCAATCCAGTCCGCCAATCAACTGGGGCGCGCGGGTCCAGAAATCCGGATTGGTGGCATCACCAGAAACCACGTGCCTGCCCGCTGCAATGTGCTCATCTGCCATCTCCTCTTCGAGTTCCACGCCAACCAGCTGGTCAGGGTAATCCGCTTCCATCGCATTATAAGCTGCCGTGCCCATCCGACCCATACCAAATACCACCACCTTGACATGAGCCAGGTCCAGATCCTCCTCACCGTGTAAGCGCTTTGGCCGCTCGAATCGTTCCAGTCTATGTCGCCACGCCTGATACAAATTGTCTCGGATATTTATTAATGACGCTGAAAGGATAAACGAGATCGTAATCACAACGGCAAATACAGCCAACCATTCTTTCGGCAACCAGCCCATCGAGGTTGCTAAAGCACCAACGATTAAACCGAATTCACTGTAATTTGCCAGGTTAAGCGCCGTACGCCATGAGGTACTCGCTCTCAGGTAAAACAGGTTGAACAAACAATAAAACATCCCGACCTTGATTGGCAGGAACAGGATGAACAACAATGCGACCAGCACTTCGGTCCAGCCCGGTGCAGCGGTCATGCCCACGCTGAGAAAGAAACCGACCAGGAACAACTCCTTGAATCCGAGCAGGGCTTTCGCCAGTTCGTCTGCCTTGGGATGGTTGGAAAGCAGCATGCCAAAAACAAGCGCCCCGACATCTCTCTTTATTTGTACCAACTCAAAGACATCCGCACCGACCAGCGCTAGCGTAATGCCAAACAAGATCAGCAATTCGCCGTGCCCTACCTTCTTGAGCATCCAGTACAACAGGTGCCTTAAGGGTATAAGCGTGAGTAACGCCAGCGCCCAAGGGGATGGTAATTTGCCTATTGAGACGGCGATAAACAATACCGCCGCGATATCCTGTACAACTAATACGCCGATCGCTGTCGTGCCATGTCTAGCGCCTGAAGCACCAAGTTCATCGAGTATTTTCACCGCGAACACGGTGCTGGAAAATGACATGGCAAATCCGATCAACAAAGCGGAATAAATATCGAGATCTGACAGTAGCGGCAGACTGGTATAAGAGAGTAACAACACCACCGCGGCAATCGTTAAAGTTACCATCATCATGTGTAGATTCGCCACGCCCCACACCTCAGGCCTCGCCAGTGACTTTAACTTGAGTTTGAGCCCAATGGAAAATAACAAGAGCGTGATGCCCAGATCGGCCATCGCCTCAAGGAACTCACCACCTTCAACGCCAAGTGCATTCAGCATGAAACCCGCCATGAGGAAACCGATCATCGGCGGCAGTCCCACCACTCTTATTACCAAACCAAACAGGAACGCAATGCCTATCCAGAGAGGATCACTGTAATGAATGGATATAAATTGTGTGTCCATGATTTTCCGGCCAAATAATCAGTGCATTATTATATTAGCTAACGATTCAACTCCACAGCGCGCCATTAGCGTGTCGCTTTGGAGTGATTAGTCAGGTTTAATCTATCTTAAGCATTTACATTCCGGGCATTGGTTACAAACACTTTAGTATTCTTTGAAATCATCTAGAAGCTTGTTTTCCCGACAACATGATACTTTAATACAATTTTTTAATATAATTTATTTGCCTGGTGATAATTTTCCAGCCACAACATCTACGCCGGATTTAACAGAACCAGGTTGTTAGTATGATTAAGTCACAACATAAACCACATAAAAATGTCATGAGTGAACCCATTACAAATGGCTCTCATCATATCGGTCTAACCGTATCTCATCTCGAGGCCAACGCGGAGTTCTTCACATCATTACTTGGCTGGAACGAAGTTCCAAGGAATGATGAATACCCGGCGATTTTTCTTAGTGATGGAAAAATAATGCTTACTCTTTGGGCAGTAAAAGATCAGCCGGCAATTCCTTTAATAGAAAATCAAATGTCGGTCTTCATCATTTGGCCCTCAGCGTGAATAGTGAGGAGACACTGGATATGCTCTACAAAAAACTATCAGCTCGTAATATAAAAATTGAATTTGCACCAGAACTACTTAGAACGGGGCCGGCAAAACATTTCATATGTTATGAGCCGAGTGGTATACGCGTAGAGTTTATTTGGCCGGGATAATAATTGTAGAAATTGGATACAATATGGCGCGCTCGGAGGGACTCGAACCCCCAACCCTCGGGTTCGAAGCCCGATACTCTATCCAGTTGAGCTACGAGCGCTAAGGATTTCTGTAGGAAAGTATTAGCATAATGATTTGAGCGAATCGCGCAACCGATTTCTTTTTTATCAATGCCAACCCTCGACGCCCGTCATGTCCGGTAATTGATGGGCAATGCCCTTATGACAATCGATACAGGTCTTTTCGCCACTGGCAAGACCGCTGGCATGGGCCTGTTCGGCACGTTTGCCCTGCCGCGTGAAATCCATATATTGAAAATCATGGCAATTACGACACTCAAGTGAATCGTTGGCTTTTAATCTGTCCCATTCGTGTTGGGCCAGTTCCTTACGCTTGGCAAGAAACTTTTCGCGTGTGTCTATCGTTTTGAATATTTTCCCCCAGACTTCTTTCGATGCCTGCATCTTCCTGGCGATCTTGTCTGTCCAGTCGTGTGGAACATGACAATCAGGACAGGTGGCACGAACGCCGGATCGGTTGGTGTAGTGAATAGTGGATTTCAATTCCTGATACACATTGTTATGCATTTCATGACAGCTGATACAAAACGTTTCTGTATTAGTTGCTTCAAGTACCGTATTGAAACCACCCCAAAAAATAATCCCGGCGACAAAGCCTGCAACTATCAGAATGCCAAGACTGTAATAACGACTAGGATGGCTTATGGTATGCCAAACGTCTTTGATTTTATCGAACATGATTTATTGCTTTATCTTCTGGTTATCTAAAATTGTATCAATATCCTGAAAGGTATTTTCTACCAGCGGTTTAACATCTGTCTGCGGCACATGACATTGATTACAGAAGTAGCGACGTGGCGATACCTCGGCCAGAAAATTACCATCGCGATCCATGTAATGCGTGACACTGACCATAGGCGCCTGTGAATCTACGACCTGCCTTCTGCTATGGCAGGACAGACATTTATTACTATTTAAATCGATACGGTAGCCCGCGATCTTGTGCGGTATTGTCGGAGGTTGCATGGGGTAGTTGCGTTTTCTTCTAAGATCGTTATTTTCTTCATTACCCATACGCGGAGCATCCGGCTCAGCGGCTATCTCTGCGGATCGCAAAGTTGCGATATTTTGTTCTGCCAGAACAATGAATGGCATTAATAACAGTATCAAAATAAATGGTTTCATCTTAAACCTCTCATACAGCCATGATTTTTACTGCACACTTTTTGAAGTCGGTCTGTTTTGAAATTGGGTCAGTCGCATCCAGTGTAACTTTATTAATCAGTTCACTCGCATCAAACCAGGGCACAAAAATCAAACCACGGGGTGGTTTATTGCGACCGCGCGTTTCCACCCGTGTGCGTATTTTGCCGCGCCTTGATTGGACGATAATTTCACTACCACGGCGTACACCGAGATCGGTTGCGTCATCGGGGTGCATGAAGGCCACGGCATCAGGAAATGCTTTATAGAGTTCCGGGACGCGTTGTGTCATGGAACCGGAATGCCAATGTTCAAGCACACGTCCGGTTGATAACCAGAACGGATATTCATCATCAGGCGATTCAGCTGCGGGTTCATAAGGCAAGGCGAAGATGACGGCCTTGTTATCTTTATGACCATAGAACTGATAATCGGTACCCGCTTTAACATAAGGGTCGCTGCCCTCTTTGAAACGCCAACGGGTTTCCTTGCCATTAACAACAGGCCAACGCAAACCATGCTCTTTGTGATAGACATCGAAATCGGCCAGGTCATGGCCATGACCACGACCAAATCGCGCATACTCTTCAAACAGACCTTTTTGCAAATAGAAACCAAAGTCTTCTGATTCATGGTTGGCATAGCCTCTTTCGATATCCGATAAAGGAAACTGGTCAACTTGTCCGTTTTTATATAAGACGTCATATAATGTTCTGCCTTTATATTCAGGGTTAGCGTTAAGGATATCTGCTGGCCAAACATCTTCTGTTTTAAAACGTTTTGAAAATTCCACTACTTGCCATACATCGGATTTTGATTCTCCGGGTGCATCAACCAGTTGGTGCCAAAATTGCGTGCGACGTTCGGCATTACCATAAGCCCCCTCTTTTTCTACCCACATCGCCGTGGGCAAAATTAAATCGGCGGCTTCTGCCGTTACGGTTGGATAGGCATCGGAAACGACAATAAAGTTTTCCGGGTTACGGTAGCCGGGATAACCTTCTTCATTAATATTCGGGCCTGCCTGCATATTGTTATTAACCTGCACCCAATAGGCATTCAGTTTGCCATCTTTCAACATGCGATTTTGTAATACCGCATGGTAACCGGGTTTCTCGGGAATAATGCCGTGCGGGATCTTCCAGATGTTTTCAGCTATATCGCGATGCTCTTTTTTCATTACCACCAGATCAGCCGGCAAGCGATGAGAAAATGTACCTACCTCACGTGCTGTACCGCAAGCCGAGGGTTGTCCGGTGAGTGAGAAGGGGCTGTTACCCGGTGTTGAGATCTTGCCAGTTAAAAGATGAATGTTATAAACAAGATTGTTACACCACACACCTCTGGTATGTTGATTAAAACCCATGGTCCAGAATGAGGTGACTTTAATCGTTGGGTCGGCATATAGCTCTGCCATTTTTTGCAGCTTGTCGCGTGGCACACCAGACAGTTTTTCAACATAATCTTCATCATATTTCGAAACATACTTCGCATACTCTTCGAAGCTGATTGAGCTTGAACCTCCCGCTTTATCCGCGTTCTTTGCGGCTTTTTCTAATGGATGTTCCGGACGCAGACCATAACCAATATCATCATTACCCAGTTTAAAATTCACATGTTTACTAACAAACGATTTATTAACACGATCATTCTTTATGATGTAATTGGCAATGTAGTTAAGAATCGCAAGATCTGTTTGTGGCGTAAATACTATGGGGATATCCGCTAACTCAAAACAACGGTTTTCAAATGTCGATAACACGGCAACTTTGACATGCGGTGCGCTTAGACGACGGTCGGTGAGCCGTGTCCAGAGGATAGGATGCATCTCTGCCATATTTGAGCCCCACAGCACAAAGGCATCAGCGTTTTCTATGTCATCATAACAACCCATCGGTTCATCAATGCCGAAAGTCCGCATAAAACCACCAACCGCAGACGCCATGCAATGACGTGCATTGGGATCAATGTTATTCGAACGAAATCCAGCTTTATATAATTTTGAGGCGGCATAACCTTCCCAAACAGTCCATTGACCGGAACCAAACATGCCCACAGCTGTTGGACCTTTTTCCTTTAGAGCTTTCTTGAATTTTTCTTCCATGATGTCAAATGCCTGCTCCCAACTGACAGGAGTAAAATCACCTTCCTTATGAAACTTGCCATTTTTCATGCGGAGTAATGGTGTTGTCAGCCGATCCTTGCCGTACATAATTTTCGACAGGAAATAACCTTTTACACAATTCAAACCACGATTAACTTCGGATTTAATATCGCCATGTGTGGCTACCACTTTGTTATCCTTGACGGCAACATTGACGCTACAACCGGTACCGCAAAAACGGCATGCTGCCTTCGACCACTTTAGCTTGGTGTATTCGGAATCCGTAATCAGGTTAGTAGCAGACAGGGGCGCAGCGATCCCTGCCGCTGCAGCAGCAGAGGTAACTGCGCTGGCTCTTATAAAATCACGACGCGTTAATTGCATATTGAATTTCCTCTTGCAATGAGTCATTGGGTTCACAATGGTGATAACACAGTTGTGTCGACAACACGCCCTGCCAGCTATTGATCCTGTCCAGGCATGACGATAATGCCGTTTCTGATTCAGCTTCAAAAACGAGAACCAGCTTGGTGTTGTCTTGATTGGAATGGCATTCAGCCTCGGGCAAGTTATTGGCTTTAGTTTTAATCTCGGCCATAGCGTTAGAGTGTGTATAAATAATTACGCTCACAATGTGCACATCGTTATGCATTTAAGTCACCTTTTATCGGACTGATTGTAATCGCGTCGACAGGACAGCCATCAACACACTCCCGACAATGCGTACAATATTCAGTGATGATTGCTGGAATTTGCAGCCCTGCTTTAATTTGGCTGAATTTAATCGCGTTCTCACTACAGGCGTCTTTACAGGATTGGCAGTAAACCCCCATATTGTTCAAGCAGGCATTGCTGATCCCAGATTGCGTAGACCAGTCACCAGTCAGAAAAGAACGTCGACTCACTGCAGGGTTATTAAATTCACTCATTTTCTATTTATCCCACGGGTGGTCCGGTAAGCAGTTGATATAGCCAGATTAACAAGCCATAACCGGCGACGATTCCGACTGCCATGACCGGCGCTATTACTGCTGTTAAAAACAGAAAGGCATATCGTTCTTTTTTCATCTGTATGTTTTTGTCATCAATCATTGGCTTTGAGTCCGACATTGACTTAATACTTGAATTGGACGAACGCCCAGAAGATTGATTTATCTGCACTGAGCAAGGCATTCCTGATCGAATTTATTGCATTGGTATCCGCATCGTAATTGGAATACTTCACGCCCAGGGTATAACGCTGCTGGAATACTTTACTCAACAGCAAATCGATTTCGCTACCATAATCATAACTGTCGTTGTCTGATGAGAAGTCATGGTAAACGGCAACGAAATCTGCGCCCTTTATCTTAACAATCAGACTACCGTAGATATCTTCAATACCATCCCCCGGTGTAATAAGAAATCGATCAGCCCAGCCCTGAAAGGCATGATTGGTTCCGAGTATTGTGACAAAACGATCAGCGCCACCATCACCTGACAATAATTCAAAATTAAATTTTAGAATGAGTGCGTTTATAATGTCATTATTGGGTTTGAACTTAATACCTGCTTCACCAAAAAAATAGTCCGCATTGATATTCGCCGTGTTGTCGGCGTAGTCACTTTGCTTCGCATACTCTAGCGCATAGAGCACGGTATACTTCTCATGAAGCGGATAACCACCACTCAGTCGTAAACCATAGGTTTGTGTTGAAAAAGCTGCCGCGTTATTGAAATCAAGTAAATAGGAATACCCTTCAACATCAACGTTACTTAGTCCGTTATATTTAACGTTAATAAAGTGCGAGTTACTCTCAAAATGGCTGAGTGGTTCTGGCGCATCATGACCAAAGATACGATTAACATTCCAGGCATAAGCATAGTTTATTGTGGTATCGGGCAATGATTTATTGACCAATGTAATTGCATCGAAATTTTGCCAATTCTGTCGCCACAGTATCGTGCCGATATAACGATGTAATGGTGCACTACGATAGGTAATGTACTGACGACCACCTTTAATAACCGTATCTTTAATACCGGTGAATTGTAAAAACCCTTGTTCGAGTTCGGTGCCCGAGGGATCGACAACTGTGGCATAGCGGGTCTTGCCATTGGAACCATCATTAAACTCATCGTTACCAATATCCAGAACATTCTCAACATCCAGTGTTGCTGATAAACCATGAAAGCTACCCGTCTCATAACCGAATAATGTCCTCAGGGTTGAGGCATTGGCTTGATCCAGAGTCGTTCCACTTCCCTGCAAGGCATTGTCATCAACATGTTCAAACCGATAACGCAGGACGAGATGCGGTTTGCCATTTTTTAAGACAGCATTCCAGAGACTATCATCAGTGGTTGCGTGTGAAGATAGTGCAACGAAGTACAAGAAAAAATAACAATAGATTTTTCTCATTAACATCAGCCCACCTTTTTTTAAAGGATATGTTATGCATAGAGAAGCCTTCTTGATCCAGATCAAGAAGATAATTATTTTCGGGTTAACCTATTGCCTGACTAAAACAGAGTAGCCACATCGGTTGCTCATCCGGGCTGACCGTCTATTCTGGGTCTAATCAAGAGTGGCGCATAAGTGACAATAAAGAGTAAAAAAGCGACTATCCAAAGTAGCTGGGACGATATTATCCAGGTTGAATAATACTCGGGGGCGAATAGCGGCAATAACACACGAAGCAGTGCACCGGTGAGAATGCTGCTGAAGATGAATTTCAGTGTCGCTGGCGGGCTATTAATGTCCCTGCCTGTGTGCCCGATTGTGACTCGTGCCATCATCCCCAGGGTAATGACGCCGATACCACCATAGGCAAAGGCGTGTAACGCCAGAAATTTTGATATGCCGATATATGTACTTAAAGCAAATAACAAAAATCCAATATTAATGAACAACATTGCTAGATAGAGACTCCAGAGCAATGACTTTTTCCAAATCCCTGGCGTATACCAGCCTATGAGTCGTATAGAGTACAGAATAAATAAAGCGGCTGAAGTAATACCGCTTATATTTTCATTATGAAGAAATAATTCAGATATGAAGAAAACAAGAAAGACTATCAAACCTGACAAGGTGATCCATTTCGGATTATATAGGGCCACTGTATAACCAACACCACGCTCGATAAAAAATGGAATAACACGACTGCCCAAGGTTAGAATTAATCCAATAATCAGATATAAACCACCATAGATTCCCCAATAAAGCCCCTGCTCCAAATAGCCTGCATGGCCCAGGTAAAAACCCAGGTTAGCAAGTGCGAGTAATACCAGCTTCGATAAAATCCCAAGCTGACGCCAGTTACGTGATTTAATCACAGGGTGGCTTGCAGCAACGATTACTAAAAGGATAAACAGGAGATCAAAAAACGCGGCTATGTTAATAAACGACGAGCCAAACAAAAAGAGTAGCCTGGCGATTAGCCAAAGACAAAAGATTATCGCCAAAGGCAAACCCTGTACTGTTTGTATGTTTGTCCAGTTTTTAACCGCTGTTAATAAAAACCCGGCTATAACTGCCATGGCATAGCCGAAGATCATTTCATGGGCATGCCATTGAAACACGGAAATACCCGACATAGGCAGACTGATATTCAACGTATAAACACTCGTCCATAACAGCATTATTACCACTGAATAAACAGCAGCTCCCAAAAAAAATATTCTGAAACCAAGATTCAATAAAGTAATATTAATTGTGGTCATGCTATTCATGCCTATCTGCAACATGATTGATTTCATTGACCATTTTTTCCAGACTGGCATCAAGACCTTTCATCTGATAATAAATACGTCCTTGTTTATCCAGCACCGTGATCATATTCGAGTGGGCAATATCCTGGCTTGCATTGTTCATCGGCTTATAACGCACACCAATTAGAGCTGCTAATTCAAGCACATCATCGGCATCGCCATTAAGCATATGCCAGTATTTTTCATTGAGATCATTTTTTTTCATATAACGTTGTAAGACTTCCGGTGTATCCCGTTTGGGGTCGAGTGATATAAGCGTAAAATTAACATTACTCCTTACTGCCGGAAGAATTCCTCTCTCAATATATTTCAACTTGCCAAGAATGACGGGGCAACTGTGTTCACAGTAGGTATAGACAAAGGCCATAACCTGTACCTTGTCTTGCAATGACGCAATGTTGAGCATCTCACCATTTTGATTTTTCCAATCAGAACCGATGTGATAAATAGATTCATCTGGGAGCTCTTCTATAGCCATGGCTAATTGAGCTTGGGTAAAAAACGAGACTAGTAGCAGCCATAATGTTATTCGGAAATTAACTCTCATTGTTTCTCGACGCTATCTTTTGCACACCGAAAACCCAATGATTCAATTGTATAATGTGCACTGTAGCTGCTCCGCATGGCATAGCGCATAAAAGCGACGTAATCGCCTGGATCTATAGACGAAGCTGCGCCAGCACCGCAAAAGAGTTGCTTATCAAGCTGAGTATCGCCCCGGGATTCACCGGTCACCAAAGAGGTATTGAAATCATCAACCAGTTCCCAGACAACACCGTGCATACCGTAAACGTTCCAATAGTTTGCCTGAGTCGTATAGACATCAGGTAATTTCTCTATTGCTGGTCTTGCGTACCAATCCAGTATCTCCTGTCGGTATTCAGGATCTTGACTGCCATCGGCCAGGTCGTTGCTGGCCTTGGCAACATATTCCCATTCATTCATAGTCGGTAATCGTTTCTCTAAAGAGTGGCAGTAGGCGCGTGCTGCGAACCATGAAACATTAGTAACGGGTTGTAATGCGATCTCATCCATGATGTCTGTTGAGAAATGTTTTAAATAGTTAACATCACTGAATATTGGTTTTATGTTGTCTTTATCCCACTTCGGGTATCGTTTGGTAAACTGATAAAACTGCTGGTTGGTGACAAGGTATCGATCAATATAAAAAGGCTCAACTGTAATCGTATTATTACCTTCCTTGCTTTTAAACAAGGGCGTGTAGTGGCCTGTTTTGATCAGTACCATATCATCATCAGCACGAGCAAAAACCATCGGTGCAGATAAGACGAGACAGAGTACAGCAACACTCAACCCGGTATTGATATGCATAGCGCTAATGTTTTTCGCGTACTGCGGCTACCTGTTTGGGCGTAATTTCACCACCATTATTATTCCAGCTGTTTAAGACATAGGTCAGTACGTTGGCGATGTTTTCATCATTCAAACTCACTGCCGGCATCACGCCATTATATTCAACACCGTTGACCATAATCTTACCGGACAAACCTTTTAGCAATATATCGATCGCACGTTCGGGTTTGGTAAGCAAGTAATCCGAGCCTGCGAGTGGTGGGAAGGCGCCTGCTATACCTTGTCCTTTTTCCTGATGACAGGCCTGGCAATTCTGCTCGAAAACTCTCTGGCCGAAGAGTATGCGTTCCGCCTTGTCTTTTGCTTTCATTGCTTTTGTTCCGCTATCAGTAATAGTCTGTATAGCCCCACCTTCCGGCAGATAAACAATATCTTCTTGCTTGCCCGAATAGATAACCAGGTTTTCATCACCACTAACTTTCAACATGCCCAATGCACCTTTATTAAAAGCGCGGAAAATAGAATGATCAACAACGATAAATGTACCCGGCACTTCGAGTTTGAATTCAACCATCGCAGAACCTCCCGCCGGGATCAATGTGGTCTGAACGTTATGATTAATTTGGTCGCCACCTTCGATAAAAACTCTATCAAAAATCTCGCCAATAATATGAAATGAAGAAACCAGGTTTGGGCCACCATTACCCACAAACAAACGTATGGTGTCACCAACTTCAGCGGTAATAGCATTGTCCCCCGCCAATGCACCGACCGCCCCATTAAACACAACATAATCCGGGATTTCAGTTAGCGCTTTTGCCATATCAAAAGGTTGCAGACCTTCTGCGCCATAACTTCCCCTGGTGTAGAACTCACTTTGCATGACATAAAATTCTTTATCGACTTTTTCCAGTCCATTTTTCGGTTCGACCAGAATTAAACCATACATACCGTTGGCAATATGCATGCCCACGGGTGCAGTAGCACAATGATAAACATACAAACCCGGATTCAATGCTTTGAAAGAAAACTGAGAGGAATGACCAGGTGCGGTAAAAGATGAAGCTGCGCCACCACCCGGTCCTGTCACCGCATGCAAATCAATATTATGTGGCATCTTGCTACTGGGGTGATTGTTAAGATGAAACTCAACCAAATCACCTTCCCGGATACGAATGAAACTACCCGGCACATTGCCGCCAAAGGTCCAGAAGGTGTATTCGACGCCATCTGAAAGACGGCCTGCTTTTTCTATCGTTTCAAGATTAACAATCATCCTGACAGGATAATCACGAGTAATGGGAGGAGGCACTTGTGGTGCCGTAGTTAAAACGGCTGTTTCTACAGGGAGTACGGCTTCCGCACGACACAAGCCAGACTCAAGTGATAACGAAAAAGAAAGTATTAAAACGACAATATTAAAGGACTGGTGTAGGCTTTTCATCACAAACCTCGCTTTACTGACATGTATGTAAGTACGTGCTTTATAGTAAAGCAGTTAAAATTATGTTTACCTTGATCCAGGTCAACATTAATCGACAAATCTGAAAAGTCAGGTTTATAAGTGCTTGACTAAGACCAAAGATTTCCACCACTTTATGGTCTATAATTTGAAGTTAAAACAGCGTAGGTCAGTGTCAGTCAAATGCTAGAGAGAAACAAGCATCAAGATGAGTGCGATTATAGATAACAGCTTGAAAGGCCTTTCGATTTCACCGGGCATAGGTCTTGGTCGTGTTTGTTTTTATCTGGATAAAAAACAACCTCTGCATACAATGATAAATAACTTCCAGGAAGATAATGCCCTGATTGATGATGCCTTTATGCAACTCACTAATCAGTTAAGCACCCTGACGAAATATGCCGAAGATAACTTTGATGATAATACGGCCGCTTTATTCAAAGCACATAAAATGATTTGTGACGAATTAAAGACAGATGTTATTCAGACAATCAGTCGTGAAAAAATATCAGCTAACATAGCAATCGAACAATGTTTTAATGCTTATTCTGACTATTTCAGCAAACTTGATGATGATTACTTTAGTGAGCGCGCCAATGATTTCTTTGAACTGAAAAACTTGTTATTAAATTTTTTGCATAATACTGAACCCGCTTTATCTTGTAAGGAATACCAGACCTGTAGTATCGGTGAATGTGGTCTTGAAAATGAACATATACTGATTACTGAAGAACTATCAGCCAGTGTTGCCATCAGGATCCGTAATCATACAAAAGGGATCGTCACCAATAAATGCAACCCTAATTCCCATGCGGCAGTTATTGCCCGTTCATTAGGCATACCTGTGATCAGTGGCATCAAAAATCCGCTAAGTTGCTTTTCACATAACGATAGCCTTCTCATCGATGGCGCAACTGCGGATATCATAATTAACCCTGATGCGGCCACATTAAAAAAGTATTCTGCAAAAATTAATCAGCCTGTCAGCATTAATAGCGTTAGCAAATCTATCCCTGGCTTTAGTGTTTTGGCTGATATAGATCTCTATAAAGATGTCGCTAAAGCCATCAATGCCAAAGCCGACGGTATAGGTCTTTACCGAACTGAATTTGAGATGCTGGTTAACTATCATATGCTTGATGAAGAAGAGCAGTTGGCCACTTATCAATACCTGACTGAACACATACCGAACAAAAAAATCTACATTCGCTTGCTGGATTTAGGTAGTGATAAATCGGCACCATGGCTAAATCTTGAGGATGAAGCGAATCCTGCGCTGGGTTGCCGCGGAGCAAGACTCCTATTAGCGCGCCCGGAAATGCTTGCTACCCAGGCCAGAGCTTTAGCAAAAGCGTCGAGGTCTGCTGCAATACATGTGATATACCCAATGATTTCCAGCGTAGAGCAATTTTTACAGCTCAAGGAAATATTCATCACTGCTACGCTGGACATAGACGGTACAAATATCTCGCATGGCATTATGTTCGAAGTTCCCTCTGCCTGTATTAATGCGAGTGAATTATATGAGGTTATCGATTTTGGACGGATAGGCAGTAATGATCTTATTCAATACTTGTTTGCACATGATAGAACCAGTGAGGATTTTAATTATTTAAAAATGGCGAAAGACCCTGCAATCTGGAAATTGATTATGATGTTATCGAACGCTGCACACAAAGCCGGCAAACCGATTGAACTTTGTGGCATGTTGGTCGACATCCCCGAATTAGTTCCAGAGCTGATTAAATGTAATATTAATACCGTCAGTACCAGACCAGAAAACATTGCCAGTGTCCGCAAAGCCGCCAGAACTTATTTCAAAACAACACCAGCAATCAATTAAGAAAATGAAATCAGAGCTTCACGTTTCGCAAGCGTAGTGCATTGGTGATCACGGAAACAGAACTAAGGCTCATCGCTGTTGCCGCTATCATTGGCGATAGTAATAATCCAAAAACGGGGTAAAGCACTCCTGCTGCCACAGGAATACCAAGCGCATTGTAGAAAAAGGCAAAAAACAGATTTTGGCGAATATTGCGCATGGTCGCTCGACTCAGTAAACGTGCCCTTGCTATACCACGAAGATCTCCTTTAACCAAGGTGACCCCGGCACTTTCCATCGCCACATCTGTGCCAGTTCCCATGGCAATACCAACGTGGGCCTGGGCTAATGCTGGCGCATCATTAATACCATCACCAGCCATGGCGACCTTACGACCTTCGGCCTGTAAGCGTTTTATCGCGTCTACTTTCTGCTGGGGAAGCACATCAGCAATCACCTGATCGATATTTAACTTTGAAGCAACTGCCTCTGCCGTTGTTTTACTATCTCCGGTTAACATAACAATCTGAACATTGTCTTTGTGTAATGCTGTTATAGCCTCAAGCGTTGACCCTTTAACAGGATCGGCAACGGTCAGTATGCCAGCCGCTTTGTTGTCAATAACAACAAACATAACTGTCTGTGCATCGCGTCGTAATAATTCAGCCTGTTCGAACAACTCTTTTGCATTGATGTTCATATCTTTCAACAAGGTCAGATTACCGATAGCAACAGGCTTACCGTCAACAATCCCTGAAATGCCTTTACCCGTTATTGAGTCAAACTCCGTTGTTGTAATGAGACTTATGTTTTTATCTTTCGCTCCTCTTACTATCGCTGCCGCCAGCGGATGTTCACTGTTTGCCTCAAGGCTTGCTCCCAAACGTAATACCGTTTCTTCAGTAAAGCCATTCATAGCAATGACACTCATTAACGTCGGCTTTCCTTCTGTCAACGTGCCTGTTTTATCGACCACCAGAGTATCGATTTTTTCCATGACCTCCAGTGCTTCTGCATTTTTTATCAACACCCCAAGCAGGGCGCCACGGCCTGTGCCAACCATAATCGACATCGGCGTTGCAAGACCCAAGGCACAGGGACAAGCGATAATCAGCACTGCAACGGCATTGATCACCGCGTGCGCCAACCGAGGTTCAGGTCCCATCAATCCCCATACAATTAATGTTATAACGGCCACGAGTACGACAGCAGGGACAAAATAACTCGCCACAACGTCGACGATTTTTTGTATCGGGGCACGACTACGTTGTGCCTCAGCGACCATATGAACAATCTGCGCTAACAATGTTTCACTGCCAACATGCTCTGCTTGCATGACAAGACTGCCTGTCCCGTTCACCGTCGCACCAATTAATTTATCACCGGCATGTTTGGTGACGGGAAGCGGCTCGCCGGTCACCATCGATTCATCTACTGAACTGCTACCGCTAATCATTTTTCCATCGACAGGAATTTTTTCGCCGGGTTTGACGCGTAACTGATTGCCAACCTCTACCTGTTCGAGTGGAATATCTTCTTCAGCACCGTCTTCATTGATCAACCTTGCCGTCTTCGGTGCCAAACCCAGTAACATTTTTATCGCTGCATTGGTTTGACTGCGCGCGCGTAATTCCAGAACCTGTCCCAGTAAAACGAGTACGGTGATAACTGCCGCAGCTTCGAAATAGACCGGGATCACCCCCATCTCATTGCGAACAGTGTCAGGAAACCATGCCGGGAATAAGATGGCGACAACACTATAGGACCAGGCCACACCAACGCCCAGGCTGATCAAACTAAACATATTAAGATGTCGGGATACAAACGAGGCCCAGGCTTTTACAAAAAAAGGCCAGGCACCCCATAACACGACTGGCGTTGCTAGAAAGAACTCAAACCATTGACGGGATGCAGGCGCTATCATTTTCGAAAAAAAATCAGGCCAAAAATCGGCGCCCATAGCACTGATAAAAACGGGTAACGCAAATATCAGACTGGTCCAGAACCGTCTGGTCATATCTGTCAATTCATGGTTATCTTCTGCATCTTCGGTTACGACTGGTTCCAGTGCCATGCCGCACTTCGGGCAATCACCCGGCTCATCCTGAAGAATCTCTGGATGCATGGGACAGGTGTAGTGCGTTTTCGACTTAGCAACTATTGGGTTTAAATTCTCCAACGCCATGCCGCACTTCGGGCAATCGCCGGGGTGATCCTGTTGTACATCGGGATGCATAGGACAGGTATATAGACCGGGTTTGTCCGAAGCTTCGACAGATTTCGTTTTATGTTCATGACAACATTCATTCATAAGATATTCACCGTTTTAAAAATCTTATACCCTTTGCATTAAATCAGACTTGATATACATCAATAAATGCAGGGCTCAATTAACACAACTATTTTTTTTCCAAATAAAATACACGGCAGGAATAACGACTAATGTTAGCGCGGTTGCACTCAATATCCCACCGACCATCGGTGCGGCAACACGGGTCATAATTTCTGAACCCGAACCATCAATAAACATTATCGGTAGTAAACCAACAATTGTAGAACAGGTTGTCATAATTATGGGTCTTACACGTTGACTCGCTGCTTCAGTAATGAGATCTGTTAGTTTATTTTCCGAAGGTTTATATCGTTCAATGGCATTATTCAGAAACTCAATCATCAGCACACTATCTTGAACAGCAATTCCTGCCAGAGCAATAAACCCAACACCTACAGCTACTGATAGATTGTAATTTAAAAAATATATAAACCACGCGCCGCCACCTAGAGCAAATGGTAAAAACCCCATAATTAAAACTACATCACCTAATTTTTTGAAGTTTAAATAGAGTAATAAAAATATTATGAATAACGTAATGGGAACAACTATGGTCAAACGTTCCATTGCACGTAACATGTATTCATATTGACCAGACCAATTTATTGAGTAACCCGGAGGTAAACTCACTGTATTAATAACATGTTCTCGTGCTTCATTGACATAACTACCCAAATCACGATCTTTGGTATCAACATATATCCAGCCATTGATACGTGCATTTTCACTTTTAATCATCGGCGGCCCATCAGTCACATTAATAGATGCAACATCTCCCAAAGGTATTCTTGCACCTGATGGTGTAATAATGGGCAACAAGCGTAACCGTTCGAGTGAGTCACGAAATTCATGCGGATAACGAATATTAATCGGATAACGTTCCAGACCTTCAACCGTTTCGGCCACATTCATCCCGCCCACTGCTGTACGTACGATATCCTGGATATCATTAATATTCAGTCCTAACCGAGCAGCATTTACTCTATTAATATCGACAGTAAGGTATCGACCACCTGCAACACGTTCTGCATAAACTGATGCGGTACCCGGAACATCTTTCAGTACCTTTTCTATCTGACGCCCAATATTTTCAATCACTTTTAGATCGCTACCTGCTATTTTAATACCGACTGGTGTTTTAATACCTGTGGCTAACATATCGATACGCGTCTTAATTGGCATGACCCATGCGTTGGTAATTCCGGGTAATTTAACCACATTGTTTAATTCAACTTTAAGCTTCTCCATTGTCATATCTTCGCGCCATTCATCGCGAGGTTTAAACCGAATGAGTGTTTCAATCATTGTTAGGGGTGCTGGATCAGTTGCTGTTTCAGCACGGCCAATCTTTCCAAACACCGTATCAACTTCAGGGATAGTACGAATTAATTTGTCCGTTTGCTGTAATATTTGTTGTGCCTTCCCGATTGAAATAGCGGGTAAGGTTGTCGGCATATACATCAAATCACCTTCGTCCAAATCTGGCATAAATTCACTACCTAATTTTGTAAACGGCCAAAGTCCGACAATCATAATTAATAATGCAATGAATACAGTCATAATTGGAAAGCGAAGAACGATACTTACGGTGGGTTTATATAGTGAGATTAAAAAACGCGTAATAAAGTTTTTCTCTGAAGGAGTAACACGGCCTTTTATAAAATAACCCAATAAAACAGGAATAACGGTAATCGCAAGAATAGTTGCTGATATCATTGCATATATCCAGGTAAAAGCCAGAGGTGAAAACATACGGCCTTCCTGCGCCTGTAGTGTAAAAATAGGTAATACACTCAGTCCTGTTATGAGTAAGGAGAAAAACAATGGTGGACCAACTTCGGTTGTTGCTGTGGTAATTACTTTCCAATGGTCTGTATTATCATCTTTACGTTCCATATGTTTATGAACATTATCAATCATAATAATAGCAGCATCGACCATAACACCTATTGCAATAGCTATTCCTCCCAGAGACATAATGTTGGCATTGATCCCTTGTACATTCATGATGATAAATGCCATCAATATTCCGAGTGGAAGACTGATGATAACAACCAAAGCCGATCGTAAATGCAGTAAAAAAATGAAACAAACCAGTGTTACTAGAATCAATTCTTCCTGCAATGCCTCTTTCAATGTGTTGATTGCTCGTTCAATTAAAGCAGAACGATCATAGGTTTCAACAATTTCAACACCATCTGGCAATCCTTTTTGCAGTTCGTTTAATTTATCTTTAACCGAATCAATTACTTTTTTGGCATTTTCGCCCCACCGCATAACAATAACACCACCGACTACTTCACCTTCACCGTTTAGCTCAGCAATACCACGACGTAATTGTGGTCCAACTCGTACTTGTGCAACATCATTAAGTAAAATTGGCGTACCTCTTACATTGACGCCAAGTGGAATGTTACGCAATTGTTCAAGGCCAGTAATATAACCAGTGACCCTGACCATATATTCAGCTTCCGCCATTTCAATAACAGACGCCCCTGCTTCCTGATTCGCTTTTTTTATAGCATTGCTAATCGTTGATATAGGGATATCGTATGCACGTAACTGATCAGGATCGACTACCACCTGATATTGTTTAACCATCCCACCAATGGTCGCGACCTCCGCAACACCGGGAACAGTTTGTAATTCATATTTAAGGAACCAGTCTTGTAAGGAACGCAGTTGTGATAAGTCATGATTTCCTTTTCGATCAACCAATGCATATTCATATACCCAACCTACTCCTGTAGCATCTGGTCCAAGCTCAGGTTTTGCACCAGGTGGTAAACGACTAGTAACTTGACTCAAATATTCCAGTACACGAGATCGTGCCCAATAAAGATCAGTTCCCTCTTCAAAGATGACATAGACATAGGAATCTCCAAAAAAAGAATAACCCCTAACAGTAACGGCATAGGGCACTGATAACATGGCTGTTGTCAAAGGGTATGTTATTTGATCTTCAACGACCTGTGGTGCCTGACCCGGAAACGGTGTTTTTATAATGACTTGTACATCAGAAAGATCTGGTATCGCATCTACTGGCGTCTGCTTGATAATATACACGCCACTAAACATGACGGTGACCGTGACCAGAATTATCAGGAATCGATTATTAATTGACCATTTTATAATCTGTCCAATCATGTTATTTCTCACTCATATCCATTTTTTCCATTGAATGATCACTCATAGGTTCTTCAACGGATTGCATTCGATTTAGACTTGCTTTGAGATTAGATTCTGAATCAATCAAAAATTGTGAAGAGGTAACAACATTATCTCCTTCGTATAATCCCGAAATAATTTCCACCCTATCACCGCTTTCAATACCT
This sequence comes from uncultured Gammaproteobacteria bacterium, assembly GCA_938084745.1. Lineage (GTDB taxonomy): Bacteria > Pseudomonadota > Gammaproteobacteria > Eutrophobiales > Eutrophobiaceae > UBA7359. Next base: position 7,796 of record CALKEZ010000033.1, on the reverse strand, counting down.
GCTACAACTTCCTGTGCCTGAAATCGGCCATCGCCAAGCGCTTTAATAACTCGTTGCTGTTTAGCATCTCGTATCAAGGCTTCACGTGGAATACTTAATGCTTCCTTTCTTTCTCCAGCATAAACGGTAACGTGCGCATACATATTCGGCATTAATTTTTCTTCCGGGTTTTCGAATCGAAGTCGCACCCGTAATGTTCTGGTAACAGGATCTAAATCAGGGTAGATATAATCAACCACCCCTTTCCAGATAACCCCGGGCATTGAGGGTAATACCGCTTCAGCAGTTTGTCCTTTTTTAACCCAGTCTGCCTGACGTTCAAATACCTCTGCCAGTAACCAGATACTATCCAGGTTAGCCAAGCTTAAAATTTGGGTTTCCGGTTTAATGTACATCCCCTCACGTACACCAAGATTTATTAGCACACCCGATTGAGGAGCATAAAATCGAATGTTCTGTGTGATCTCTTTATCTTTTTCCAATCGATCAATCTGTGATTGAGATACACCGAGTGCTGAAAGTCGTTGCTGAGAGGCACCCGTCAAGCGACGATTGCCGCTGGCTAATGCTTGTAAGTATTCTTCCTGGGCGTTGACCAAGGGTGGCGAATATAGCTCAAACAGAAGTTGGCCTCGTTTGACCTGTTCACCCTCGGCACGTATCTGCAGCTTCTCTATCCAGCCTTCGGTTCTGGTGTGGACATGATGAATCCGGGTCTCGTCATAATCGATATATCCTACAGTGCCGATCTTTTTCCATAACGAACCTCGTTCTACTTTTGCCGTACGGACACCAAGATTATTAATGATTTCTGGTCTTATTTTAACTATACCCTCTTCCTCTTCCGATTCATCATCGGCATAAACCGGGATCAGATCCATACCCATGGGCGACTTACCCGGCTCATTGCGACGGTAAGCTGGATTCATGGGCGCAACCCAATACTTGATTGTCTTTTCATTTGGAGAAGTTTGCTTATCAAGTGGCAGCGCTTGGTTATTAATGCTTGAATCAGGCTGTCTTAAGATATCTGCAAGCTCAAACTTACTCTCTACCAGAACCCCTGATGCAAGACCGAGAATTAATAAAATCAGGGCCATACTTATTCTTTTCATAATATTTCCCCTGAAAAATACAATAAATTAGCCTGCGATTTAGCGCGGTTAGTGCGAATTTTTAACATGTCGATTCGTGTATTCAGCTCGATTAATCTTGCCCGCATCAATGTCGTAAAATCGGCTAAATCATTTTGATAAGCATGTAGTGTCGATTCCGAATTTTGTTCTGCATCGATAATTGCTCTGGTTTGATAAAGTTTCAGGCGATCACCTAAAAGATTCAAATTTGCATATTCCTTTTCTATTTCTCTTTTCAGCTCCAACAGGCGATCAGTGCGCGCATATTGAGATGCCATATTTTGTAATTTGCTGGCAGCCAGACGTTTGTCTTGTCGTTTGTCTGTAAAGATAGGCACATCCACTGTGAGCATGGCTGAAGCAAAATCATCGCGGCTACTGCCATCAAGATTGTTCCCGGCTCGGTCACCATAAGTAAAATCGAGCATCCAACCAGGCTTATATTGCTCTTCCGCAATCTTGATGTTTTTGTCACTGGCATTAACAAGTGCGTCCTCGACCTGTATTAGTGGGTGATTTGGTAATTCAGCGAGTAACTGTTCTACGTTTGGTATTGGCATTAACTCGGGAAATTTTTCCGGGAGTGGTCTTTGCGAATCACTACCTATCCATTTAGCCAGTTCAGCTAATGCAATTTCCTTTGCACCGCTGATCTCGGCGATACGGTCATCTATGAGTGCCAGTTCAAGTTGGGCCCGGAGTACATCATGCTGGTTATCTCGACCTACGGCATATTGGCGTTGTGTGATGTCGAGCAATTGTGTGAACAAATCACGATTTTGCTGAAGAATAAACTCTATCTGGACGTTCAAATAGACATCGAGATAGCTATTCCGTAAGGAGCGTAATACTTGTTTTTCCTGATCAAGCGCCTTCGCCTCATCAACTTCTGCAATATTTAGTAGCCGAAGACTTTTATAATGCAGCGTTTGTCCACGAGGAAAAGACTGCTGAAGACCAAACTGCAATTGAGTCATCGGCTCTTGATCCCGATCAAAACTATTTACCGGCATATTCATTATGCCAAGCTTGATTTTTGGATCGGGTAATTGTCCTTCAGCAATAGCTTGTTCGTTCAGGCTTTCTGCCCGTGCCTTGAACTGTTTGATTATATAATCTGAATCTAACGCAATATTTTCAGCTTCTGTAATAGTTAATTCATTGGCGACAGCATCAACCGAAAGACTAATGAATAGACTGAGTCCAATTATTTTCAATCTGTTGTAAACACACATAACACACCTCTAATAGAAATAAATAACGGCGACTGATCTGGCGACCAATCAACGATCAAAAGACTAGTGTGTTTAAATAAGAAGTATGTTGTAGGTCTGAAAAGGGAGCTGAATAGCCTTTTCAGGTATTTTCAATAGCCGATATGGCCGAGGGGTTGATAGCGGTAATTGTATTTGGATATGAGTAAAAACATATAAATCAGGAGACAGTTTGATTTTATCCATCAGCCCGATATTTTTTTCGCTCTTCATTAATGCAACTGGATCATCACAGTCACAAACACCGACACAATGGTCATTGTCTTGTTCTACTGTTAGGTTTTCCTCGGATTGGTGACAAGACGTTTCGATGTCAGCCTTGTTATTCAGGTCAACTTCAGCAGGCATTGCCAGACAAGTCTGGCACAAAAGCAGTAACCAGCTTCCTATAAAGATAGAGAGCATTGTCAACACGACTTTGTTCTGCTTATTTTTAAGTGTCATTAACATTCGGTTATTATAGTGCACAATTTATTAAAATAGTCTAAAAATCCTTCAGGTTTTCGCTCATTTGAAACCAGCATGCTGCCCTAATGGAACTCGATCATGGGGCATCTGGTCTGTTTTTAGGAATATAAACTCTTGTTTACATACCATTCCATAATGAGGATCCAGTGCTTATTTCTGTTGAAGCACCACTTTTTACCCGATCAAAGTGAACTATGAACCTGAAATGGCTAATATTTCTGGCAAAAGCGAAGAGTTTCTCCTATGATGCATGAAGCTACAGATAGTGTTATTGGCAGTTTTGGTTTTTTCCATCCGTGATACTCTCCATGAATTCCCCGTTTCATTACCTGTACAACACACAATTTGTTTAATTTATTGCAGGTGAAAAGAGACATGGCTACAGGAACAGTAAAATGGTTTAACGAATCAAAAGGTTTTGGTTTTATCACTCAGGATGACGGCGGCGCAGATGTATTCGTACATTTCAATGCTATTCAGGGCACAGGCTTCAAAACTCTGAACGAAGGTCAAAAGGTAACTTATGATGTCGAGGACAGCCCAAAAGGCCTCCAGGCAACTAACGTCGCCGCAGCTTAAGTAATACCCAATCGGACAACCGATATTAAAGAAGCCCGTTTAGGCGGGTTTCTTTTTTTAGTTTATATACGGTTAGATCTTCAAATATTCTGTAAAGGGAAAAGAATTGAAAAAATTATTTATTGGCAATCTAGCTCCAACCACGAAAGAACAAGAACTTGAGACCCTGTTCTCTGAATTTGGCAAGGTTCGTTCACTCAAACTTGTCACTGATGTTTTTTCAGGTCAGTGCAAAGGTTTTGGCTTTATCGAAATGGAAGGTCATGAGGCTCGTGCTGCCATCGCCGGTTTAAATGGTAAGGATTTTAACGGTAAACCGTTGAAAGTTAACTTTGAAGTAATTAAACCTGGACGCGGCCGTCGCTAGGCATCGACCTTAGAAACGAAACATCTGATTCAAGATAGAATATCTTAATCATACTCACACCCGGTGATTCCTAATTTCTGGAATCACCCACTCAATGAATCCCGTATAAGCTTTAAAGAATCAGTATTTCCCTGTTTCGGTTCAATACTGGTTTATTTTCTGAGCAATAGTTTTTCATCAATCGCGATAAACCTATCAGCTTCCTTGATTAATAAATCCGAAGTTAATTGTGTAACACCATAAACTTCAGTTTTTGTATTAAAACGATTTTTTATACGCTGCAATAAAATATCGAAATCACCATCCCCTGACGCTAATATCACGGTGTCGCATTTTTCGGCTTCCTCATAGATATCCAATGCAATACCAACATCCCAGTCGGCCTTTGCGGTACCGTCAAGGCGTATCAACATGGGTTTGAGTTTCACTGTAAAGCCTATACCACGCAGAATATTTTGAAATTGCATTTGCTTTTCATCACCACGGTCTGTCGCATAAGCGAACGCATTAACAACTACACGACCACGGGTTACTTCTGCCCAGAACTTATTGTAGTCAAAGCTGGATTGATATGCCTGACGACAGGTGTAGTAAATATTTTGCACATCGACAAAGATACTGATTTTTTCCAAGGACATATCTGCTGATTATTTATATTTGGTTGTATTCATTAATAGGCGTTCGTAATTAGCAGCAGGTCTATCGCGATAGTGTCTCATAGACGGCCTGGCCGGGCTAGATTAACGCAATTTAACCCGCTACTATTCTTCTTAGGGAAATGTTAATTGAGGATTTATATTGTATTGATCCAGATCAATATAATATATAGGTAATCACTAATCATTAGATAACCATTTTAGGAGTAGTTGCAGGTATGAATAACTTCTGTTTCAAGCCATTCAAGGTTGTTATCTTTTTATATTTAACTTCTTATTTGAATATCGCGATCGGGCTGACTGCTGATGAAATTGTCTATGAGACTACACAGGAAATAATCAACCAACTTGAAACTGATAGAGACCGACTGAAAGCTGAGCCGGAATATATACAAGAGATCGTGCGTGAATTAGTCATTCCACATCTGGATTTTAATACCATGTCTGCGCTAACCATGGGACACAACTGGGATATATTAAATGACGATATTCATCATTGTTTCAGTCATGGTTTTAAGAATTTACTGGTCGAGCGCTACGCAGATGTCCTTCTCGGTTATCGGAATCAGGATATTGATTATCAGCCGGCAAAGCCCATAGGCGAGCAAGGTTATGTTGCCGTTATACAGACTTTATCGCGGCCTGAGGTGAAACCGTCTACTATAGAATATCGCATGCGTCCGACGGAGAACAGTTGGAAGGTTGTCGATCTGGTTATTGATGAAGTGAGTCTGATCAGAAACTATCGAAAAATGTTTAAGAAGGAAATAAAAAATCTGGGACTTACTGATTTTATCTTTAGCTTTAGCGAATGCAAACGATAGCCCGGAATCATACTCACCGCATCAAATAAACGGGCGACCCGAGATGCTCTTCAGTAACTGACAGGATGCGGCTAATTTATTCTGCAGCAGGCTCTTTATCCCACTGTTTATTTTCGAGCACGTCCCAGCCAAAGTCATAATCGACATTAGTACTGACGCCGGTCTCATTTCGTGGTCCAGATTGACTATATTCAAATCTAATCTTGTCGAAAAGCAAGGAGATATGTTCTTTAAAAAAGTTATCTTCGATACCCCCACCTGAAACTATCGATTTAATGACAACACCCTCAAGCTTCATGTGCACGTATTTCTTCTGCGCTTCTCGTTTCCCCATGACAGGCGTAATACTGAATTCAACATTAGCTATATTGGCACCCTGAGCAAACAATAAACGGATATCCGGACTATCGATGCCGATAGGCTTGATTATGGATATCTCATTTAATGCTGTTGTATTTTGATCAGTAATTTGAGTATTTTTTCGATTACTACTCATACCCCAACTCCAGGAATGTACCTCTGACCAGCCCTTATGCTGGGGACTTGCAGATGCGCCCATAACCCCGTCTATTTTCATGCTCATTTGTAGATCCATAACTTTCTCCGTCTAAATTCTAATAACAAGATCGATATCCAGAGTTGCTGAATCTTTTCTCATTGAGTGTGGTTCGTCATCGGTGGGCTTTCTTTACAAGAGGACCGTATGGCGCGATTTAATGGGCAAAACTTGAAACAATAGCGAAAATAACAATACGCTCTATTTTGCTCAATAGCTACTCTATCCGAATTGCACGATGCCTTATTTAAGTAAAGTAATCCGCTAAGCTTTAAGTATATTAGCTGAAATGACCGCAGGTTAAAGGTTTTCAGAAAGCGTCCGATAAAATAATGTAAGGGATAAAATTAAAAGTTTTTGGCCTGAATCGTGCCGGATTTAGAGTGCGCCAGTGATCTATTAATCATATTAAATGTAATTTGATGAAAACTTCCCTAAATGCATGTTGCATAGTCATACTGATAATATCTTCAAACCTGTTGTATGCGTTCGAAGTAAAGGTGGTAGATCAAGCGGGTAATCTCCTACGCGGCACGGTTGTATCCATCGAGTCTAATACGCATATGGATGAAAGACTGTTATCGTACAATCTACGATTAAACTTGGTCATAATATGGGCTTACGAGTCACTGCAGAAGGTGTTGAAAATCAGGATAGTCACGACATATTAAAGAAACTCGGCTGTGATGATTTGCAGGGTTATTTCATCAGCAAGCCACTGCATATCGATGAGTTTGACGAATGGTTTAAGACCTACAATGAAAACGCAAACATCGTAAAAACCGATTTCAAGGTATTAAAAAACTAACTAGAACCTATATGGAACTGGCGCATAACAAAATAGCCAATAGCCTTCGCTATTAATCGGCTTCGTGTTGTTTTCTTTCAATTCGATAACTTATGCCGATGGCCGCTGTCATTATTCTGGCGATAATATGAACCGCACGCATGCCGGAGCACGCTATCAGTGAAATGCACTTCAATGCGTTAGTCGAAAACCTGTCTGATGCCATGCAAGAAATGCATCGACCTGTTACTACTCAGAATAGATTTCAAGCCAGCCTTGCACCGATGCATTCAGACATCGGGGCTAGACAGAATGCGGCTTTCAGCCCTTTGGAAGCTCATTATATCGAGGTTAAAAACACCCGCGAACGCGGTTTGTAATACAGAACAAAGCTTATATTGGGCGAACTTTCGTCATGCGACCTGTAAATACAACAATTGTGGTCTGATACTTGCTGCATTAGCTTTAGATTTATTGACGAAAAAGAATGACTTTACCGATGAAGTCATGTTTTGAGGTAAGCGGGTGGCTTAAAATAGAATGGCAATTTGGCGATTTGAAGAATCAGGCGTTGATTATGGTCAACTCTTAAGTGGGACCTATTCGGTTCCGGTTGTCTTATTGTCCGTATTAATCGCCTGTGTCGCTGGTTTTACTGCGCTTACCGTTGCTGATCGCATAAATAATGTAAATAACTTAAAAATGCGATACCTGTGGTTAAGTCTGGGCGCTACAACCATGGGGCTGGGTATTTGGGCGATGCACTTCACAGGTATGCTCGCGTTTTCAATGGGCATGCCGATCAATTACTCCATTCCCATCACCATACTCTCTGTGGTTCCGGCCATATTAGGTAGCGCCGTGGCTCTGCACTTATTAAGTGCGCCATATGTCAACTGGAGACGAAATCAAATCTGCGCTTTGTCTTTGGCCACATGTATCGGCGCTATGCATTTCATTGGTATGGAAGCAATGCTGATGCCGTCTCTACTAAAATATGACCCGTTTTATTTTATTCTGTCTATTCTCATTGCTCACGTATTAGCCAGCATTGCCTTATATATAAAGTTTGTGAATTACAGTTCGACATCACTCCTTAAAAAATATCAGGATTACATCAGTGCAATTGTAATGGGTTGTTCAGTTAGT